>CAYLSZ010000017.1:0-19346 GCA_964386745.1 uncultured Staphylococcaceae bacterium
TTGGTGCTCCTGACCGGACTCGAACCGGTATGATGTCACCATCAATGGATTTTGAGTCCATCGCGTCTACCAATTTCACCACAGGAGCAGTAGTAAGATTATACTAGTTTTAACGTGTTTAGTCGATAATTTTAAAGTGTTTGAGCGCTTTATAAATTCCAGCGTTTTCGATGTTATCAGTAACGTAATAAGCGATATCTTTTAACTCTTGTTTACCATTACCCATAGCGACTGAATATTTAACAGCATTAAACATATCGATATCGTTTAAATCGTCGCCGAAAGCCATAGTTTCTTCTTTAGATATATTTAATTCTTTTAAGATAGCATTAATACCATCTTTTTTGGTGAATTCTTTAGATGTTATTTCGATATTTGAAGTATCGAAGCGGTTGAAGATAATTCCTTCATCTAAACATAACTTTTTTAATTCTTCGTCATATTCATCTTTCGCGAATATTTGTAAAGCGATTATTGGCTCATCTTTATACTCACTAAAATCTAATGGATATGGTTCATAAAAGAAGGAGTAAAATTCATCAACATTAGCTTTATTGTTGACCTTTATATAAGAGTCTTTTAGTGTAACAAATAGGTAACTTAGACCTTTTTCCTCGCAGAACTCAACTATTTTCTTTAATTTATTAGATTCCAAATAGTTAGCATATAGTACCTTATTATTATATATAGCTGCACCGCCGTTATTTAAAACGAAGCCATTAAACTTTATTAGGTCAAAAGTTTTTAACCCTTTTAAGGAGTAATAAGAGCGGGCTGAATTAATAATTAAATTGATACCCTTTTCTTGTGCCTTATTGATTGCTTCGTTAGATTTTGTTATAAAATCACGAGATTTATGATCGAATAGGGTCCGATCGAAATCGAAGAAAATCGCTTTAATCTTTGTTTTTTGCATGTTTGTAATTTTAAAGAAATTAGGATGTAAATACAATATGAGTAGTTGAAAAATTTTTGAAAACTGTCGATTTATTCGAATTTTTTTGGTCTAAAATACTCGTTACTTATCTATCTAGTATTGAAAACTAGAAACAATAGTTTTCTAAAACTAGGAAGTTTCAATATAAATTGACATTAAAAATATAAAGATGTAATATAACTTCGCTTGTTGTCACTTTGTGAGCATAAAACGAGCTATTAAAAAGAGAAAACTATTATGAAAAAAGGTGCGTTTATAGCAATTTCTATTACATCCTGTGTTGCTTGTTTAGGAATCGGACTAGTCGGCGGATATTTTCTATACGGCCTACTTGCACCAGAACAAGAATACACAGTGGATTCAAATGATTTATTAAGTATTAAAAATAGAGGCGATGAAAGCGAAGATTATTTAGAAACATTCGCTTCTGACCCATATAACTTAGCCAATTATGCGTTTGTCAAATTCGGCGAAAGTGAAAAAACCTTAACATTAAGCTCTGGTTTAGTTGAAAATTTTAGTGGAGATCAAGAAGTTAAAGCGGCCACATTATTTGATGGAACAACTGCCTTTAACCAAAATATATCTGCAACGTCTGAAGGAGCTATGATAAGTGTTAATACTGCATTTAGATTTTATGATGATTTAAATGGTTCGATTACAGCTTATGAAAATAAAGTGCCCGAAGATTGGACTGCTGAAAGTCAACCTACTGGAACATATACTTATGATGAATACATCGAAACTTTCGGTAAATTAAATAAAAATCAATATTGCGTCGATGAAGAAGGCGACTATATTGATGATGAATTTAGTGAAGGCTACGTAAATATTAACGGTGCATTCATCTATGAAATTACTGAAAGTAGCGTTTTAAATTGTATCGTAAAAGAAAATAGTGAAACCTACACGATTACAATGGAACTAGATCCATCTTATGCATGTTATTACTATGCTAGACAAGTTAAATATACGGGTGGACTTGATAAAAATCCTACCTTTACCGATACAATTAGTGTCGAACTTACGACAGATAAAGAATTGAATTTAATAACGAGTTTTGTTAGCGAAACATATACCGTAACTAAAGTCGGGGTTAGAGTCGAATGTGAAGCTACTATGAGAACCAATTATTATAGTAGCGATACCGATATAGTTATAAATAATAAGACAGTCTCAGTTCCAGCAATGGATGAAGACTTCGATTTTGTTATTGATATGGAAGGAAATTTTGAATAATGAGAGGCTTATATAAAAGTTTAATTTGTGGAGCTTTATCACTTTTTGTTGGGGTAGGCGCTTCATATACATATTTTAGCTTAAATGGAACAGACGAAGTTAATATAGATACTGGCGGAACGAATACTTATGTTATCGAAACCGAGCCAGTCACTAGTAAAGAACTTTTTATGGAAAATCTTCTTGCTAGTTCGATTAGTGTAAACGAATTAGAGTTAGTAGTAGAAGATGTCTATAATGGCGAAGATTTAACGATCGATTTTACCGGCGCTTTAAGTTATGATGGCTTAGAACTAGCTGGAGGAGAATATAGTTCTCTTATTGGAAACGGAACTTTATCAGTCGATTTAGCTGGAATAAATGAATCGATATATTTTGTATATCCAGGTGAAAATACGTTCTATTTTAATTATAGAGGCCAAAATTTATCCTTAAATTTAGGTACAATAACGAGTTTATTTGATATTTTACCTATTTTTGGTATCGAATTAGATTCTGGTACAAGTTTAGATAACGATATTTTCACACTATTGACTGCTTATTTAGAAACCTTATCTGAAACTGAAAATAATGATGGAACTTATGAATATAAATTAAGCATTCCTACAGTTGGAACAATTTCATTAACTTCTGATGCAAATCATTATTTAACTGGAATTTCGACAAATGGAAGTTTAAGCATTGCTGGAATAAACGTTTCGTTAAATGCCAGCGTCGAACAATCTACAACTGAAGAATTTGTTGATCCAACTATTGATAGCGAGTATGTAACACTTGATACCTTAACGAACATTATAAGCACAATTGCTGACCTATATAATAATAAGAAGTTAAGTACTGATTTCAATTTAACTATTAATGAAGTAAATAGCGATGAAAGTTTACTCGATATAAATGGCGATTTAATCGCTGATTTTAGTGATGTAAGTAGTATCGATAAAGGTAAATATAGTTTAAATATAATAAGTGGTGGTAGCTTATTTGGAGCTAGCCAAACTAATGAAATCTATACTTACTATCAAGACGAACATTTATATTTTGCTTTAAATGATTTAATTAAAGGGCAAATGAGTTTAGATGATATCGATGATATCGTCGATATAGTTAGTAATTTAATTAATATTGAAGGAGTTGCCGGAAGTGCTTTATCTAGTTTTGGCGATTTCTTTGAAAGTTCAGCTTTTGCTAACTTGATTAATGGTAATTTAAGTTCGATTTATGAAATTATAAATAACGTTGCGATTACTAATAGTAGTCTTAAAGTTGGTATAAATGCTAACTCGCTCAACTTAGGTGATTTTGTTTTCTATGTTGGAATTACATATGAAAACGATGGTTTAAATTCGATCTCAATTAGTGATTTTATCTATGAAGAATACGAGATCAATTTTGATCTAAATCTAAAAAAATATGCTGGTTTTGCAGGGATTTTTGAAAATCTAGAGACTTTTAAGGAATATAATCAAGCTTCTCAAATCTTTAATACCATCTCAAAAATCTTAAATACCAAGCAATTAAAATTAGATTATAGCGTTCAATATATTGATGAAACTTACTATAACGTTTATGGCTCAATTGGAGCTGATGTAAGTACAGTTGACTTCAATGATTTATCGACTTTAAGTGATGGAAAATATGATATTTCGGTTAATACAAATCTAAATGAATTAGATAGAAATATTAATCTTAATTATAGAGATGATACTATTTACGCTAACTATAACAACATCTTAAAAGGTTATATGAGCGTCGATAATGTTAGTGATTTATTTACTTTTGTTGATGATTTAATCGGAGATGATGGAAACGATACTTTTACCGATATAATCGAAGAAATTGACGTAGTATTAAGCGATTTGTTAGAACAATATAGTGATGTAATTGAAGATATTCAAGACTTCAATCTAAGAAGTTTAGAAAGCTATATCGATATCGATGTCGATAACTATGATAACGATTCAATCAAGATTGATTTATATCCAAATACTAAAGAAGGATCTATCAAGGTCAGCTTTGTAGTTGACTTCACTGAAGAAGAAATTGAAGGTATTAGTTTATATGGATTAAATAATGGAAATGAAACCTTCAATGTAAATTTAGGTATTGCTGAATATAGTTTAGAAACTATTGAAATAGGTGAATATAGTAACCTTGGAAATCTCTCAAATAGCATTATGGGATTTACTCAAAATCAAGAATTTAATGTGAGTTTTGCAGGGAATTTACTCAATAACAGCACAAATTGTAAGACTGAACTTGATGGAACAGTTCAAATTGAAGATGAAGGAATTTATGGTCAAATTGGTTTAAATGCAAAACTTGCAACCGATACTAATACCTATCGTCATGTCATCGATTTTGATTATTATTACGATGATAAAGTCGCTGATGACGTTTTAAAAGCTAAGTATTATGGCGTCAAAAATTATGGTACTAATAGTGAGGTTGATAACTCAGATAATCCAATGCGCCTATATATAAATAAAGGAAGCGTTTTAGATATTTATGATTCAATTACTTCTATTCCTGATACGAGTGTTTTGAAATATTTATTCGATATCAGTATGGATATGAGTGAATTAATTAGTATCGACGAAGGTCAATTTGATAGTCTAACTGGAATAATTGAGTTCTTAGATGAATCAGTTAAGAGCTTAAGTTTAACTGATAATTCATTAACTTTAAGTTTCGATGCCAGCAAGTTAGGCATCGATTCAATTCTTGATTTATATGTCGAATATGATGGAAATGATGTCACATATATTAGCATTGAGGTTGATGACTTTAGCGGCTACTCATTTAACTTAGAGCTCACATTCAATGATTTTGATGAAAGTCTAAAAGAAAATCGTTTGTCAGTTGATGATAGTGAAAGTACATATTTTGATTTTAATAGCCTCAAATATTTAATTGCGGTTGGAATTAATACTACGACTTCACATACATTTGAATTGAGTGGTGAACTCAAGATTGAATTCGAAGGTCTTGGCGGAAGCATTATTAATTTATTAATTCAAGATGACATTGAGACGAACTTAACTTTTAAATGCGAAATTAATGAAGAAGATGGCTCTGTGACAGGTTATGTGGAAATTGAATTTCAAAGCACATCTAATGGTTATTCAGATAGAACAACTCGTTTTTATTTAGATGATTCAGGTGACGTAATTATTAATCAGCAAAGAGTCGAAAGTTCGGGTTCGTGGTTCTGGAAGAGTTACACCTTAGTAACTGACACATTCAAAGTTACTGCAGATGAATTGGTTGATAATTTATTGTACTATCTACTTAAATACACATTGGATATTTCTGATACCATCTATAATCAAATTGATAGTGGTACTAGTAGCGATACTTCGGATGATGATACTAATGTTTTGAATTTTACATATGAAAATATTATCAGCAATTATGAATATTTTGAAACGAAATCACCATCGTCATTTGGAAGTTCTGAAGAAGAAAGTATGTATTGTTTCAGAATTGGTGCTGATTTATCAAGCATAATCAATTTAAGTGAATCTACCAGCAACGCAATTATTGAGGGTGATTTAACTATTGATATTTATCACGACAGCGACAATGTTCTTAGAAGATTATATTTATATGGAACAGCTATCTCAATTCTTAATTTATGCGATATAGATATTTATCTCGATGTCTATAACAACCTTGGAACTGTTGATTTAAGCGAATATTATGACTTCATCGAATCTTACGAAAACGATGATAGCTTACTCAAAGGCTATTATTACTATGGTGTCGATGAGTCGCAATTTAATACAACTAGCAAATCTATATAACGACCATTAATTTTAATATTAACAATAAAAAACATAGTTTTTTATGGTTAACTCTACTCAATCATTAACTTTTAATTTATAATAATTTTCTAATGGAATGGAGAACGACCTATGTTTTTAATTAATACAATATTTGGAAGCGGCAATGTAAGTTCAATAATAGATTTTTGTTTAGCGGTATTACTCGTTATTTGTTTAAATTTGTTGATAATTTACTTTGCTCGTAACAAATGGGTCTTAATTTGTAATGGCGTTCTTAGTGTAGTTTTTATAGTTTCATTTGTTTTTGAATTTAGCGTTACGCCATATGTCGCCTTAGCTATTATGGTGATGATTAGTATCGTATCGATGTTTGTTAATATATCGTACGCTCGTAGATTTTTAACTTCGAAAGATGCTAGACAAAAGAAAAATGGCAAGGGTAAAGTCGAAGTTGCAAAGATTTTTGATCAAGATAAGGTTTATGAAACTATAAACCAAGCCGTTCAATATCTTAGTAAAAATAAAATTGGCGCCCTTATAACTTTTGAAAGAAAGGATGATCTTAGACCGTTCATTACAAATGGAAGTATATTAAATTCGCCTATAACTTTTGAATTATTGATTACCTTATTTTATCCAGGAACTAGACTTCACGATGGAGCAGTCGTTATAAAGGGCGATAAAATTTTAGCAGCGAGCGTTTACTATACTCCGTCGACTAAACCAATGAGCGGAAAATACGGTTCACGTCATAGAGCAGCGATTGGAATTAGTGAAGTTTGTGATGCAGTGACAGTCGTAGTTAGTGAAGAAACTGGACGTATTTCAATTACATATAATGGTCGACTTGAAAGTTATTCTAGCCAAAATTTCTATAGTGCTTTTACAAATATCATGAATGAAAGCAAACTTATAGACGAATAAGAATGGATAAAGAATTTTTAGATAAATACGGCGAATTTTATAACTACATTATCAAAATGCTTTCTATTGCAAAGATTGGTTTAGTGTTTTCGACTGACCCATATGCCTTAGATAACTATAAACAAATCGAAGAAATTTCGATGAAGATGCTCGAAAATTTTGAGCACGTAAAATTTAATCGTCATAACTATTTTCAAAGAAATATTTATCCTACCCCTAATTTATCGGTAAGATGCGCAATATTTAATAAGAAAAATGAAATATTGATGGTTAGAGAAACGGTAGATCATGGTTATTCGATGCCGGGAGGATGGTGCGATTTATACGATTCACCTCGCGAAGCAATTGAAAATGAATGCATGCAAGAAGCCGGAGTGAAGGTAAAAAATATTAAGTTTATTGGTCTATTTAACCTTACGCCATTTAAACAAATTCGCGATACCATCGAAAGAAAAACGGTTCCTGAATATCTACTCTTAGTAAAAGCTGAAATAGATGGCGAATTTCACGAACACGAATATGAAACCGATGACGTTAGATTTTTTAACGTAAACGAGATACCAAAATTCTCGAATAAAATATGTGAAGAGCAACGGAAAAAGTTAATTAATTGTGCTTTAAATGATAAAATAACGATTGAATAAAGGAGAAAAAATTATGTCAACTCATATTAAAGATAGTGCTAAATTTGCTAAAACTGTATTGATGCCAGGTGATCCACTTCGCGCCAAACATATTGCTGAAACGTATCTTGTCGATTATCAAGAAGTCAGTAATGTTAGAGGTATTTTAGCTTATACTGGAAAGACCAAAGAAGGAAAAGAAATTAGTGTTATGGCTAGTGGCATGGGCGTTCCATCCATCGGTATATATTCATACGAACTATTTAACGAATATGGTGTTGAAAACATAATTCGTATCGGTACTTGTGGTTCGTATCAACCTGAAGTTAAAGTTGGTGATGTCATTATAGCTACGAGCGCAAGTAGTAGTTCAAATTACGCTTCGCAATTCGATTTAAAAGGTGCAACTTTAGCTCCATGTAGCGATTTTTCGCTTTTATTAAAAGCTTATGAAAATAGTCAAAAATTAGGATTAAAAGTCCATGTTGGTCCTATTTTCTCAGGCGATATATTCTATGATGCTGACCCAAATTATTATAAAAAATGGCAACAACTTGGAATTTTAGGTGTCGAAATGGAGTCTTATGGATTATTTATTAACGCGATGAGACTTAAAAAGAAAGCCTTATGCATTTTGACTGTTAGTGATACCTTTGTCGGTAAAGAAAAAGACTTAACTCAAGAAGAAAGACAAACGACTTTAAATAAAATGTTTGAGTTAGCCTTAACGATGGCGGAATAAAATGCCTTCATTTTTAACCGAAAACGTAATCTTAATTTTATTTTTAATTGGAGTGAGTTTACTCGCTCTAATTTTTATTATTTTGTTTTGCTTGCCTTTTATTAAAAGGAATAGAAATCGAAAACATTTCGACAAATTTGCTTATAAAAAGATAAGCAAAATCGTTCTAAATCACGACTATTATTTGATCAATGATTTCCCTTTAATTAGAGACAATGAAGTGGTCGCAAATGTCGATCATGCCATATTCAGTGACAAATTTGTCTATGTCATAAAAACCAAATATTTAGGCGACATAATTAGTGCCAATAAAAGCGATAACTATTGGGTATCGTATGATGAAAAAGGGAACAAAAAAGAGTTTGAAAACCCAATGCTACTCAACGAAGCTAGATGCGCTTGGTTTAGTGAAATTAAGAATATTGAGCGCTCATTTTTTATCTCGATCGTTTTAGTAAATAACGATATTCGAATCAAAAAGCCTGCAGATCTCAACTCAAATAATAGTTTTTTATGTAAAAAGAAAAACTTAGCAAGACTAATAAAAAAGATCGAAAAACGCAATGTACAGGTATTTAATCCAAAAGGATTAGATAAAGAAGTTAAATCGATCGCTAAAGAAATAGGGAGGAGTTTTAGTGGATAAAAAAGCGTATAAAACATTTAAAGAACGTTTTCCATCAACGGTTCAATTCGCAGCTATATTGACACTTGTTGTGATACTTATTTGTGTCATTTTATTCTTATTTGAATCGGTATTTTTATATGCATTATATTACGTATTGATGAGTCCATTTATAGGGATTTTATACTTCATTTTGATAGTTGCGTTTATGTCGGTTATTGTAAGTATAGCCTCACCACTAATATATAGTTATTTTGCTTCAAATGTGGTTTTAGGAACGCCTAAAGCTGAAAATGCAAATATTAGAAATTTCTTAAGAACATATTCGATTGGTTGTCGCGCTCCTATCAAAGGTCAACTACACGTATTTAGTAATTTAATTTATACAATCCTAATCATGCTTGGACTTATGATACTTGTTTCAGGTATTGGATTTGCAATTGTTTATAATAAAAATTATCTCGATTTTGCGACGTTATTTGATCAAACAATCGACGTTTATACGGAATATATAGTTACTGGAAGTGAATCGAGTTTAACGCAACTTAATGAATTACTTAATAACGAAAATTTGAATACTGCTATTCAAATTCCTCTATTACTTGGAAACTATGTTGGACTTTTAGGTGGATTATATTTCTTCATTCATAGAATTAATCTCAACGTTTTTAAATACTATATTGCTAATACCTTCCATGGAGTTAATCCTCGTGGATGCAAAGAAATTTATAGAAGAGGACTTAGTAAAATTAAAGGTAAATTTTATAAAGATTACTATGGAACGCTATATCCATTAACGATTACTTTTGTAGTAGTTTTAACGCTCGCTTATTGGCTACTTGGCTCGTTAGTCTCGATATTTGTTAGCGATATGTTCGTTTTAGATTTAATTGTCGTTATTATAGTTTCCGTTATTATGCTTCCACTAATGCCAGTTGCATTTAATTTATATGACGACATGCGGAGAAAATATCAAAGTTCATTTATGGACGCTTTCTTATCACTTGCCGAACTTGAAATGAGCGCTTTAAAAGAAAATACGACCCGCATGCAACAAATGAGAGCTCAAGATATGGAAATGATGGAAAAGAATCTCGAAGCTTTTAAAAAGCAAGTCAACGACATCAAAGAAAATATGGAAAAACAAAATGAAGACGATGTCGATCCAGAATTTACTAAAGAAGATGATGAGATAATCGAAGGCGTTTTTAAAGATTTAGACGAATCTAATAAAGATAATGGTGATAAAGATAAGGAATAATTATGGGAAAATATTTAGATAGCTTAGATGAATTCATAAAAGAGATCGAAGGATATAAGATCCCTGCTTTTAAAGAATTACCTGAAATTAAGCTCTATATGGAGCAAGTTGTGGCCTATATTAGCGAAGCAATCGGCGTTTTTGGCAAGAATAAAGACGTCGCAATCACCCCTTTTATGGTCAATAACTACGTCAAAGCAAGAATTATTGAACCTCCAGTCGATAAAAAATATAACCGCAATCATTTAGGCTATTTAATTGCTATCTCATTACTTAAAAGTGTCGTGAGTATGAAAAATCTAGCGACCCTTATCGATATAGATAGAAAAGCAGCTGAAGCTAAAATCGATGGAAAACGCCAAATGCTTTATGAAGTCTTTAAAACGATGGAAGAAGACGCTATTCAAACTACGATCCATAAAGTTAAAACACGTATCGATTTATTTAAAAGAGCAAGTAAAAAACCAAATAAAAAAGATGGATCTATTGATGAAGATGAAGTCGATAGAAGAAATCTTGCTTATATCGCATTAAAACTATATATCGAAAGCGAAACGAATAAGATAGTTGCTGATGCAATTATGAATAAAATTACTTTGCATAGCGATGAAGAAGATTTAGAGTTTACAAAATATGACCGTAAAAAATCGTCTCACGAAGCTAAAAAGCTTAAAAAACGTGACGAAGAAAAATAAATTATAGAGGATAGAAAAATGAAAGTTTTAGTTACTGGTGGATTAGGATTTATTGGAAGTCATACCGTTTGTGACTTAATTGAAAACGGACACGAAGTCGTTATTATCGATAACTTATTTAATTCTAAATTAGTTGTCCTTGATAGAATCGAGCAAATTACGCATGTTCGTCCTAAATTTTATAAATTTGACGTTCAAGATAAGAAGAAATTAGATAAAGTTTTCAAAAAAGAACATCCTGAAGCAATCATTCACTTTGCTGGATATAAAGCAGTTGGTGAAAGCGTTCAAAAACCACTCGAATATTATGATAACAACATAAATACAACGTTCGCTTTACTCTGGATGATGAAAAAATATGGATGTAAAAATTTAGTCTTTAGTAGTAGCGCAACAATTTATGGAACACCTGATAAAGTCCCATTAAAAGAAACTGCTCCACGTAAAGAAGCGACAAGTCCATATGGTCAAAGTAAAGCTGTTATCGAAAGAATTTTAGAAGATGTTGCTAAAGCAAATCCAGACTATAACATCGCTTTACTTAGATACTTTAACCCAATCGGCGCTCATAAATCAGGCTTACTTGGCGAAGATCCAAATGGTATTCCAAATAACTTATTACCTTATATTAATAAGGTAGCTGTCGGAAAACTTCCTAAACTCAACGTTTTTGGAAATGATTATAAAACAGTCGATGGAACTGGAGTTAGAGACTATATTCACGTTTTAGATTTAGCTCGTGGACACGTTTTAGCTATCAATAAACTTGCTACTAATTCAGGTTTAGTTACCTATAACTTAGGAACTGGAAAAGGAACGAGCGTTTTAGAAATTGTTAAAGCTTATGAAAAAGCGACTGGTATAAAAATTCCTTACGAAATTCAACCACGCCGTGCAGGGGATGTCGATGAAAACTATGCAGATTGCTCAAAAGCAGAAAAAGAACTCGGTTTTAAAGCAACTCACACTATCGAAGAAGCCTGTTTAGATGGCTATAATTTCCAAAAAGCAGAAAAAGAAAGAAATAAATAAAATCGCTCGAGTTTATATTGTTTAATATAAGATATTTTCAATATGAAAAAGTGCTATATCTTGTCTAGTGTACCTGGAAGCGGTAAATCGACATGGGCTTTAAACTTCAAAGCCAATAATTTTAATACGCACATTATTTCTAGTGACGAGATAAGAAAAGAACTCGGCGGAAGTTATCAATATTTTGAAGAAGAAGAGCGCGTGTGGAAAATGTTTTTTGCACGCGCTAATAAAATTGCTAGAGAGAATCAAGATTGCAACGTCATTTTAGATTCGACTACTATTAATGATTATTATCGCGAACTATATATAAAGAAAACGCCTAATTTTGACATGCATATTTTGGTTTATTTTGATGTACCTTATTCGGTTTGTCGAGTTAGAAATAAAAACCGTATGAAGGAAAAACAAGTTCCGGATTACGCGTTCGATAACTTATTAAAAAATTTCAAAAAGCCTTCTCAAGAGACAATCGATCTCTTCGATGAATATTTAGTAATAAAGAACTAACTAGCGAAATTGGCGTGTAGACAAATGGTAAAGTCACTTGTCTCTGAAACAAGGATTTGTTGGTTCGAGTCCAACCACGCCAGCCAAAAAAGTCCTTATTTCAAGAAAAACCCTGCAGAACCCCAATAAAATTATAAAAAACCCAATCACCGAAGCGATTGGGTTTTTGATTTTTAGGAATTGAATTTATTTATTTTTTGCGTCTTTTATTGGTTTCTCTATTAGCCTTATTTCCAAGTTTTGTTAAGGTAAGCATAAGGACTAAGATGCCATATAAACATAGGAATATACCAAAGACAATCCATATAGCTGAAGATACCCATGACCATTTTGATTCAAAAATAATCATTAAGATACCAATAACTAACATAGCAATAGCAATAACTAATTCAATAGTTGCTAATGTGGTTTTTCTTCTATAAATGTTCATAATGGCTTCAAATAACAATAATGCGCCAGCAGCGACAATTGCAATTAAAATAAATCTTTGAAGGATTGATGTGATTGATAGCCAATCAGCGACAATTGCTATTCCCATGCCAATTAAAATAACACCTAATAATCCAGCAGGAATGATAAATGACACCATGTTGGAATTAGCAAATGCTCTAACTGCAACATAAATTCCTAATAAGATTAAGACAGCGCCAACGATGTATTTAACCCATGTGTTAACGTTAATTATCGATAAACACAATAAGATACCCAAAACTATACAAAGTATACCTTCGAGTAATCCGAATACTTTTGCTTTACTCATGTTTGATTAAGCCTCCTAACTCGTAAAATTATATTAGAAACAAAAAAAGAAAGAAATATCTTTCTTTTTAAGTTGATGGCTAATGACTAATCAATATTATTTAGCCCAAATAAGATGTCCAGTTAATAAAACCCAGAAGAAGTCAATCCAACCAAGGATTAAACCGACACCAAAGATGGAAATAATAGCAAGTAAAATACGAAGAATTCCACCTCTATGGATAGCGGCTGACCATCTGACGATTAACTCTACAATATAGTTAACGCCTGGGATTAAGAGTAAAATACATCTTAAAAGTCTACTCCAGCCATTAAAAGTTTTGTAAGCAGCCATACGTACCTCCTTTTTAAATATATTAAAGCCGGCAGCTAATTTTTGCAAATAAAATAAATTAGCACTCTTTATTGACAAGTGCTAAAATTGAACTATAATAAATCACAAAAGGAGGGGCAAAAAGATATGAATAACGGAATGGAAGATTATGAACACGATGAAAATATCTTACAAAAATTTGGTCGATTAATTACTGATGAAGTAAAGAAAAATAAAGTTGATCCAGTTATTGGTAGGGATGAAGAAATTCGTAAGATTATTACTGTTTTAGCAAGAAAAACGAAAAATAATGTCGTTTTACTTGGTGAACCTGGTGTAGGTAAAACAGCTATTATCGAAGGCTTAGCTCAAAGAATTGTCAATAACGATGTTCCACAAATCTTACAGAATAAAGAAATATTCGAACTCGATATGGGCGCTCTTATAGCCGGAGCTAAATATCAAGGCGAATTCGAAGAACGTTTAAAAGCTGTATTAAATAAAATTAAAGAAAGTGAACATAAAATTATTATGTTCATCGACGAAATCCATCTTATAGTCGGAGCTGGAAGAAGCCAAGGAGCAATGGATGCTTCAAATATGCTTAAACCAATGCTAGCTAGAGGAGATATTGATTGTATTGGTGCGACCACTTTAAATGAATATCGACAATATATTGAAAAAGATCGCGCTTTAGAAAGAAGATTTCAACCTGTAATGGTCGATGAACCAACAAAAGAGGATACTTTATCGATATTAAGAGGTTTAAAAGCTCGTTTTGAATCTCATCACGGCGTAAAAATTACGGATAATGCCTTAGTTGCAGCCGTTAACTATAGCGTTAGATATATAACGAATAGATTTTTACCTGATAAAGCCATCGATTTAATCGATGAAGCATGCGCTGAAACGCGTGTTGAAATCGAGTCAATGCCTCAAGAAATTGATGATATTAGTCGTAAAATTAGACAATATGAAATTGAAAAACTCGCTTTAGAGCAAGAAAAAGATGAACAATCCAAACTTCGTTTAGAAAAACTTGTTAAAGAACTTGAAGATCTTAAAAAACAAAACGAAGAGTTATCTATTCAACGGAAGAAAGAAAAAGAAGAAATTACCAATCTTAAAGAATATAAAAATAAACTTGATAACCTTCAATTTGAGTTAAATCAAGCTTTTAATAATGGCGATTTTAAAAAAGCGAGCGAAATTCAATATAAAGAAATCCCAACTTTAAAAGAGCAAATCGAGACTATCGAAAATAACGAAAAACTTAGTAAACGTCTATTATCCGATGAAATCACTGAAGAAAATATTGCCGAAATTGTTGCAAAAATGACGGGTATACCTGTTGCTCGAATTAAAAAAGGCGATAAAGAAAGAGTTTTAAGCCTAGAAGAGACTATAAAGAAAAGAGTTATTGGTCAAGATAATGCAATTCGACTTGTAAGCGATGCAATTTTAAGACAAAGAGCCGGAATTAAAGATCAAAATAGACCTATAGGAACTTTCCTATTTTTAGGTCCAACCGGTGTAGGTAAAACCGAAGTTGCAAAAGCTCTTGCAGAAGTCTTATTTGATAGTGAATCTCATATTATTCGCATCGACATGAGCGAATATATGGAAAAATATAGCGTTAGTCGTCTTATTGGAGCTCCACCAGGATATGTTGGCTATGAAGAAGGAGGACAACTTACCGAACCAGTTCGTCATAATCCATATTCGATAATTCTTTTCGATGAAATCGAAAAAGCCAATCCTGAAGTACATAATTTATTACTTCAAATTATGGATGATGGAAGATTAACTGATTCTCAAGGTCGAACTGTCGACTTCAAAAACACGATTATTATCATGACAAGTAATATTGGTAGCGAACTAATTCTTAATAACAAAAAAGAAGATATTTCTAGTCTATTAAGAACGCAATTCAAGCCAGAATTTTTAAATAGAATCGATGAAATCGTCTATTTTAATGACCTTAATAAAGACGTCTTACTCAAAATCAGTAGTAAAATGCTTAACGATTTATCTATTAGACTTAGTGGCGAATATTATAAAGTCATCTTTACTAAAAACGTCGCTAACTATGTTTTAGATAACGCTTATAGTCCTGAATTTGGAGCTAGACCATTAAAAAGATTCATCCAACATAACATCGAAACGACTTTAGCCCGTATGATTATCAACGAAGAACTTAAAGTCAATACGCTATACGAAATCGATGTTATTGGCGAGAAATTAACCATCAAACAAAAATAAAATTCTGATAAAAATATCACGCATTTTATCTAAACAATTTTTATCCTATCCTTTATAATAAAGGTAAGGAAAATACATAGGGAGGAACATAATATGAAATATGAAATTGTAGGCAAAAACATTGTAGTCACTAAAGGTATTTCCGATGCAATCATGAAGAAATTATCCAAGATGGATAAATACTTCGAAGACACCGATGCGATGACTTGTAGAGCTGTTGTTAGATCATATAAAACTGGCGCTAAAGTCGAAATTACTATCGTAACAAAACATATGACATTTAGATCAGAAGTCACTGATCCTGATTTATACGCAGCAGTCGACTTATCTATAGATAAACTTGAAGGTCAAATGAGAAAACTCAAGACCAGATTACAAAGAGGAAGAAATGGACGCGAAAGTTTAGGTAAATCTATCGTCTATGAAGCTCTTGAACCAGCTACTGAAGAAATCGACGATCAAGTCGTTAGAACTAAATCTTATATGCTTCAACCTATCACGATGGATGAAGCGATTACCCGTATGGAAGGATTAGGACATAGTTTTTATATTTATCTTGATGAAGAAGATGAAAAGGTTAGTGTTATTTATAAAAGAAATGAAGGAGGTTATGGCTTAATTCAAGCTGAAAACAAAGTCGAAATTGAATGAAATTACTTGCCACTGATTTAGATGGAACCCTTTTTTATCCTAAGGATAAAAAGAATATTATCACGAGTGAAAATTTAAAAGTCGTTAGAGATTTTATAGATGCTGGTAACGAAGTTGCTATCGTTAGCGGTCGCTCTTTAAGATACTGTAATTTAGTAGAAAAGAAAATCAATCGTCCAGTCACTAAGATTTGTTTTAATGGCGCGCTCGTTTCTAAAGGAGATGAAATTAGAACGAGTAGAAATATACCTAATCAAATGTGCAAAGATTTGATAGATAATTTCTATAAAGATTTTAATCTCAAAGGGGTTTTCATTATGACTAAAGAAGGGGTCTTTGTGAGCATGAAAAACAATAACCCAATCTTAACTCAGGCATGTAAAATATACTATTCTACGCAAAAAAACCTCGCAGAATCGGCCTCTTTTTCTAAAAAACAATATGACGAACAACTCAATAATTCTGATATTTATAAGATAATGTTTTTCTTTGGAATCACTCCTTTAGCAAAGAAAAAGGCAAGCGAAGCTAATAAATTACTTAGAAATACTTTGACGGATTTTGAATGTAGTTGGTCAGGAAATGTTGTTGAAATTACCGCAAAAGATTGCCATAAAGCGAATGGAATTTTAGATTATATTGCGACAACAAATATCGATCACGACGACGTTTATGTTGTCGGAGATAGCGGAAACGACATCTCAAATTTCAAAGAATTTTATGAGCATAGTTTCTGTATGGGACACTCAAGTAAATCGATTCAACGCTACGCAAAATATATTATTGATAAATTTAGCGATTTAACTAGATATATTTATTAGAAATAAATATAATATTGAAGATACTTTTTAGGGAGATTTATTTTTTATGGAAGTTATACACCGCATTATCGTCTCAATTATGTATTTCAATTCAGCAATTAGAGACACCTTAGAATATACTTTAAACCGTGAAAATTATGACGTTAAAGCATATGAAACTAGAAAAAACATTTTAAATAACGAACTCAAAGTCGAAAGCCCACTCAAAGTTTTCCTTTCTAAACAAGGTGAAAATGGCGAAAAGACTATAGAACAAATCAATAATTTCTGTGAAGAATTCTATGGTGATGATTCAACAGTCATTCGTAATGCTGCTGATGGCTTAAGAGTTGACCATGCTCAAAACGTCAAAATCTTTGAACAAACCATTCCTCTACACGAAAACATTAACTCAATCGTTAGAATTCATCTTAACTTCGCTTTACAAAAAGGCATTAGAAATGAAGCTATCGAAAAATTATGTGTTGAAGATGAAAGATTCTATCGCGCTGTCGCTTTACTTAGTTTAAGCAATGAAATCATCAAACAATTTGACGAATATAATAAAGTTAGAAGAGAAGCTAAAGGCGAAAGAACTCCTCAATCTAACTTCATTGAAAACGATTTAGTCACTTTAAACCGTTTATTATTAACCGTTAAAAACAATGCAAACGCTAGAGATCATATCTATACCGATGCTTGTGATGCTGTAATGTTTGCTACTGAAATGATGAACGGAAGACGCGAATTACCAGAAGGCAAGAAGTTTAGCGACGTCTTCAATGATTTACACGAAAAAGTAAGATTATTTGTTGCTGATAGTGAAAAGAAATGGCGTGAATTATTTACCCCTGCTATCAATGAATTAATTGCTGATTCAAAAGCACAAGGAGAAGCTAAAAAAGCTCAAGAAGCTGCAGGAACGCCAACTGATAGTGGAGATGTTAAATAAAAATGGCAGAAAAAACTAAACAAAAGAAGTTAATCGCTAATATATTTACTGGCAAACAATTCTTCTGGTTTATCGTCGGATTATTATTTGCTGGTACAGGTCTTGCATTAATTATTATGTATTATATGCAAACCTATTCCTCTTTATATAGCGATTTAAGAGAAACCTTAAGTGATGCATTAGAAACATTTAATAGCGTTACTTATACTTCATTTGGTTTCATCGGATGGGGAATCATTGCATTCATTATCGGTGCATTTATTGTTGCTGGCGCATTAAGCTTTGCTGCTAAAGTTGAAGATAAAGAAAAAGATCGTAAAGCTCGTCGTGAACTTAGAATTGAAGCAATGAAAAAGGCTTTAGCTACCGATCAAAGTAGTGTTATTGATCAAGTTATTGAAAGTGGCGAAACTGTTACAGTTGCAGCTCCTATAACTACTGAAGAAGCTGCTCCAACAATTGAAGTAAGCGCACCTGTAGTTGAAGAAATTCCTACTGAAACTCCTGTTCAAGAACCTACTCCAACTGAAGAAACTCCAGTAGAAGAAACACCTACCGAAACTAAAAAAGAAGAAAATTAATGAAAATGCACTTCGGTGCATTTTTTAATAGTTTTTGAAAAAATAGTTTAGATCTGCAGGGTTATTTATAAAATTAGGGACTTTTTTATCTCTATAAAAATAAAAAAAGTCGCCAATTTAGGTCGACAATAATTGTGGCGGAGAAAGAGGGATTCGAACCCTCGCGTCCTGTTATAGACCTATGAGCTTTCCAAGCCCACCCCTTCAGCCTCTTGGGTATTTCTCCGGCTCGCAAGCAAAATTATAACAATTATATTAAAATTATTCATTAAGATTATGAAAGAAATTAAAGTCGAAATTCGAAAAGAGTCTTCTAATCAACGTGCTGATAAATATCTTAAAAAGTTATTGCCTTTAGCACCTGCTTCTTTTATATATCATCTTTTCAGAAGGAAGGATGTTAAGGTAAATAAAAAGCGGATTAAGGAGAACTATATTCTTCAAGAAGGAGATGTTTTTAGTTACTTTATTACCGAAGAACAACTTTCACAATTTGAAAAAGAACTTCAATTTGAAACGTACAAAAATGACCTTGATATTCTTTATGAAGATAACAATGTTTTGGTTGTTAATAAGCCTGAAGGTCTTTTAGTCCATGGCGATATTAACGAGAAGAAAAATACTCTATCAAATAAGGTTTTAAATTATTTACATC
>CAYLSZ010000018.1:0-83 GCA_964386745.1 uncultured Staphylococcaceae bacterium
AACTACGATGAATCCTAAACAAAACAGCACATCACAACAAATAATGACATACCGTGAAAGTATGCAATGAAAAAGCGCAAAAG
>CAYLSZ010000018.1:183-18242 GCA_964386745.1 uncultured Staphylococcaceae bacterium
TGTGCAACAAAAAAGCGCAAAAGTGTGCAACAAAAAAGCGCAAAAGTGTGCAACAAAAAAGCGCAAAAGTGTGCAACAGACACTTGATTATTCAATAAATTTAGATATAATTAGACTAGGTAAAAAGATGGAATATATCAAACGATTGACTGATGAATTGTTAAGAGAAAGACTCGAATCTTTTGGCGCGGTTTTAATTTTAGGTCCAAAAGGATGCGGAAAAACAACTACAGCAAAACATTTTGCAAAAAGTTTTATTGAGTTTCAAGATGAGGATAAAAGAGAATCTTACTTACTAACCGCTCAATCAACCCCGTCTAAACTACTAATTGGCGAAAAACCTCGATTAATTGATGAGTGGCAGGATGCTCCAAAAATTTGGGGCGCTGTAAGAAAATCGGTTGACGATTTAGGAGAGGTCGGCTTATATATCCTAACAGGCTCTTCATCTAAAAATATTAAAACACCACACACAGGAACACTTCGAATTTCTACATTCACAATGTACCCTATGACTTTATTCGAAAGCGGCGAATCAAACGGTGAAATTTCACTAATGAAACTTTTTGATAATCCTGATGATTTTGACGGATGTCATTCCGACTTATCGATTGATGATTTGATTTTTGCTTTATGTAGAGGCGGTTGGCCTAGTTCGCTCAAAATAAACAACAAAAACGCTCAATTAAATGTTGCGAAAGATATTTTTAGACAAATATGTTCTAAAGACATTTCCTCAATCGACAATATATCTAGAAATGCGAACACCACAAAGTTAATTCTAAAATCTTACGCTAGAAACATATCGACACTCACTAAATTCGAAACGATTTATGATGACATAAAAGACAATGCACAATGCTCTTTAAGGACAGCGTATTATTACCATGATGCCCTTGAAAGGTTGTTTGTTATCGAAGATATTGATGCGTGGAATCCATCATTGAGGTCTAAAACAAAAATTAGATCAGGTAAAAAAAGAAATTTTGTTGACCCTTCTATTGCAGTCGCCGCATTAAGTATAAAGCCAGCTTACTTTAACACTGATTTCAAGACTTTGGGTTATCTTTTTGAATCGCTTTGCTATAGAGACTTAAAAGTCTATTCAGCAAAGATGGATGGTGAAATTTCTTATTTTAGAGATCGCTATGGATTAGAATGCGATGGCGTCTTACATCTAAGCGATGGTAGATACGCCTTAATTGAATATAAATTAGGCCAAAATGGTGTTGAAGCAGGGGCAAAGAATTTACTAAAAATCGAAAAACTTATTAAAGAATATAACGAGACTAGAAGGCGTAACAAAATGCAATTACCAACTCTAAAAATAGTAATTACAGCTACTGAGTATGGTTATCGTCGCGAAGATGGTGTCTTCGTTATCCCCATTGGTTGTTTGAAAGATTAGTGTTTAATTGCATTATAAGGCCCGTTAGGGCCTTTTCTTGTGTTTATCCATTAAATTATGCACGCTTTATAAAACGCTTGTCACACGATATATATGGCTATTAAAGATGACTAAAAATCACCAAATTAAAAGATGGCTGATAGTTTATCAGTCATCTTTTTTATTAATTGCAATTCTTAATTAAGCAAATAATTGATTAGCTAAATCAGGATAATCGATAAATGGATTACGATTACCTTGATATTCGTAAATACGGTTATTTCTTTGCGTTTCGAATTCGTCGACTGGATCAGCTTCATTCCACTCGAGTAAAACGGATAAGATACCCATAACATTATTGCCGCTAGTAGGATCTTCTAAAATATCAGTACAATATTCAGGATATGTACAATACATATAGAATAAAATACGAGCGACGTCACCTCTATGATCACCATCTCCGACATTTGGATAGAAATAATATGTGCTAGTAGTATCATCAAAAAACTTATTTCCACGAGATGAGTTGGTACTAGCATAAGAAAGTCTTAGATTATGTAAATCCGTTCCATGACTTGTATCTGAATTATTTGGAGTATCAATACCCATATGAGAACAGCACCATACATGTTCACGATTAGTCAGATTCCCATCCCACTCAGCTTTAACTTCTTCTCCATCATAAATTAGATATACATAACCTGGATTATCGATACTTTCATCGATATATTGAAGTGCGTATCTATCTTGTCCATAAGTATAGGTAGTTCTGACTTCATTCTTTTCATTGATTTCATCTCTAAGGTCATCCCCAGTAAGATCTAAATCAAAATCGGCATAATATGTATTTAAATCGGTAACTGTATAAACAGTATCTGGAATATCTCCAGTTCCAGGAGTTACAGGTTCACGTTCTTCTAGTTCTCCGCCATCTTTACTGACGCTAAAGTTAGTTACATCATCTGGTATATAAAATACAAATTCTAATGAATATAAATAAACAGCTGAATCACTCGCATACATCGTAATTTCAAGTGATTCGATTTCTTCATTAATGTTATTATCGCTTAACGTATTAAGACTATTACCATAGAAAGAACTTGAATAAGAATAATTATCATTCACTGATAATTCAAAGTAACCGGTTTTACTACTATTTGCGCAAACTTGAGCTTCAAAACTAACAAGACTTACTCCATTAGGGATATTAGTAGCAGTTAAGGTAAATGGACTATCTACAGTCGAAGGATTATTATTACTTCCTAATTGAATGCCTTTACTAGAATCGTAACCTTTATATTTAACTGCGCTATAATCAAAGATTAATCCGTTGATGTTGTCGGTTGTTCCTGCACTTGTATTACTACCACTACTTCCTAAATCGCCACTAACAAAGACGTGATAGAAAGTGTCAGTGCCATCTGTTACAGAATCATCACCACCATCAATCGAACTAAACTTAGCAATTAAACTTAAATCTCTATTTAGTGTAAATGAAAAAGATGTTTCTTCTGAAATTAGATTATCTCCTTCATAATATCCATCAAATGTAGTTACTTCTTCATCATAAATGATAGCTTCTAAAGAAACTAAATATCCTTTTCCATATTCTCCACTACTTGTTCCACTTATTTCTCCGCCTTCTCCTTCAATTGTTATTGAAAATGTGTAAGTTTGAGTTTCTTCTTTTTCACAAGAAGCAAGTGGTAAAGCGAGTACTCCTAAACCTATAAATAGATATTTAAATTTACTTGTTTTCATGAGTTTTTCCTTTAAGTAAAGAAGGGAGGCGCGTTGGCCTCCCTGTAAGATTATAAAATTAGATTAAGCTACGAAGATAATTTGTGAAATTACAAAACGCTTTGAGGAAGTTAATGTAAATGTATTTGTTGCTTCGCTTAATTCAAATGTGTGTTTTTCTGTTGTTCCACCATCTTTGTTAACTAATGAATATGTTTCACCATTAAGTGTGGCAGTTGCAACATCGTTTCTCCAAGCGACAAATTCGATTTGTATTTCACTATAGCTTTCACTTGTAGTAAAAGTGATAGTACCTGCATTATTAGAACTTCCGAATTTTAAACCGGAATTTTCCCAACCACTGGTAGTGTGCGTGTACACATAATCCAGATTAGTTACACTAGTAATAACTTCGTTTGTTCTAGTATCAGTAGTAGCTAATAAAGCACTTAAAACTTCATCATTTAATTCAAGTTTATTGGTATAGGTACTTCCAGCAACTAAACCTGGAAAATCTTCATCTTCACTATTGTAATAGGTATTATAAGTATATGTGATTCCTGTAGCTTGTTCTTCAACTACAGGAGCTTCGTAACTATAACCTTCAGGAGTTTCGTCATATAAATAAACAGTATATGTACCAGTACCACCTAAATAACGTAGTTGACTAATACGCATAGTACTATTATAAACACATAAGAAATATGTAGTATTGTTTAATACTGTAGTAATTGCTTTATTTTCTGCATCATATGTCCATTCATATGCAGTGTCAGTAAGACCTACATTATAGTTTGTGTATTCACCGTTTATATTTACATAAGCATAAAGATATTGATCATCATTGGTACCACCATTAATTTGCATAGTGAATGTACCAGTTTCTGAATTGGTAACAACTACATCAACATAAGCACCATCATCCCAATCTTCACTATAGCCATAATAATAACTATTCATAACTCCAGTAAAGAAGACGTATGCATCATCTTCTAAAGCACCAAGTCTATAGGTTCCAGTAGCTAATGCTTCGATACCAGTATCTTCAGTAATACCACTATCAGTTGGTGCTTCATAACCAGTTGGAACTTCATTATATAAGTGGGCGGCATAAGTTTGGCTAGTGCTTAATGAGAATGAATCGTAATTACTATAGGTTCCAATATAATATGTACTACCATCAATGACAGTACTAATTAAGTGGGCAGAAGTATATGTCCATGTATATGCTTCGTCAGTAAGACCGACATTATAGTATGAACCACCACTGTTATAAGCGTAGATATATTGGCCATCACTGGTTTGCATTGTGAATGTGCCAGCAGTTGCATCAATTACTTCAACAGTAAGAGTAGCGGCAGATTCCCAATTTTGAGTTGCGTTAAGATAATAACCGTTACTTGTTAATGAGCCATTGAAGAAATCCCAATACTCATTGGTTCCTTGATAAACACCCAACTTATATTGACCATTAGCTAAATCAGCACCGGTATCAGTAGTTGGATCAGCGTAGACTTCATCACTAACAGTAACAGTAATTGTGTTACTACTAACAATTTCAGTTCCGCTAATGTAAGCGCGGATAGTTGCTTGTCCTTGAGCAACACCAGTAACTACCCATCTATTGTAACTATCTTGAGCGATTGTGACATAGTCGCTACCACTAGTAGCTTCGACAACTACATTTTCATCAGTAGCATGAGTTGGGTCGAAATCATAATAAACAGTTACGCTTGCTCCTTGAGCAATAGTTGTATCTTCAGTAGTAATTGTTAAACCAGTTACTTCTGGAGCGGTAGTTTCTTCCATACTTGCTGCATACCAGTTAATTCTGGTTGGCATATAGTATTGCATTGAGGAAGCATAACTTGTTGAATAACCTTGGATAAAACCAGTAGTTACAAAAGTATCATTAATATCTGCATCTGGATTTTCATCAAAATAACCAGCGTAGAAGAATATTCCAGAGTTAAAACCAGGAGCTTTGAAGTAGTAATAGTTACCACTATAGTAAGCTAAGCTTAATGTAAGGCTAACAGCGACAGGTTTAGTGCCACTAATAGCAGTCAATAAATCATCTGGTTCATATGTATCATAATCGACTTCAACATTTAAAGTATTGTCTTCATGAGCAAGTGTACAACTTGATAAACTTCCAAGTTGGGTAACGCCACTATATGCACTAACACTAGCATTAACGACAACTGTATCACCAAGTTCTAATTCAGAGTTTGCAGAACTTAATGTAGTACCATAGACGAGAATATAATCATCTGCAGTATCAGCAATCCAGAAACCACTACGAGTAAGAGCAACTACTTGACCAATCGTAGTTACGCTAGTTCCGCTTGCTAAATCAAAAATATCACTAATAGCTGTCCATTCAGTAAGAGGTTGAACAGGTATAACAGTGATTTCGACACTATCAGTTGCGCCGCCTAAAGCATCACTAGCTTTAACGGTAACAGTTGCAGTTCCTTCACCTTCTGCGCTAATACCTCTACCAGCTACACCAACAACACTTGTATCACTACTAATAACTTCGTAATCGCCATCTAAGAAAGCTTGTTGAGCTGATTTTACAGTGCCATCACTATAAGTTAATTCAACACTAACAGTACGGTTTGATCCACCAACTTCCCATTCTTCTTGGAGTTCATCTTTATTGGTAATGGTAATCGATAAAGTATCGCCAGTATCACTATCACAACTTACTAAGGTACCGGCAGTACCAAGCATGAAACCTCCAAAAACAAGGGCACCAGCAAGCATTAACGCTTTGCTACGTTTCTTTTTAGACATATTTTTCCTCCTTAATGTCTTTAAGAAAGTTCATCGTATAACGATTGAACGTCCATTATTGAATGAAAACATTGTTTTGAATGTCTTTCAATAATCCAGAATATTTCTTGTGTTTGGTAATTCCTTGCACAAGACGATAGATGGAATATGCAAGGGTGCATATCCAAACAACTAATAAAGCGATACATACATAAAATTCGGTACTATCTGTTACGAGCATTCCACCTTGATTAGCCTTAAAAGACATGAGGTAAAACATTCCACAGATACACGCTAAAATTATCGTAATCATTAAAAAACATAGACCAGAGTTAATGTTATTACGGGCTCTATGAATCTCGGCGTGAGCAGCTCTAGCGACCGCTTTAACATCGCTTTCATCAAGATGCTCTTTAATGATGTGTCCACAGCGAGGACAAACGTAGCCGACGTCTGTTTTAGCGTCTTTTAACTCAAGAGATAAATTTCTCTTTTCAATTTTCTTATCGCTTAAGTCGTAACCACAATGTGAACAGTACATATATATCTCCTTTATTATAACTAAGTACGGGCTTATAGACTACAACGAAGTAGTCTATAAGCATAAATTTTAACTATAAATATTTAACTCGTTTTTCTGAGCATAATATTCAGCATGGACGAAATAATCTTCATATAAGATATCGTTAGAATATAAGGTTGGATAGTTAGCTGCTGAGTAATATGCTAAACCATTTTTAACGAGTTCCCAATTAAGAAGAATTAAATCATCGTAAGTAGGATTTTCTTTAGTTGTATACCAGACAAATCCAAGGTAGCGCCCATAGGTTTCAGTTAGCCCTGCGTCGCTACTAGATTGACAAACTATTAAAGTAGCTGCTTCAAGTCGAGCGTTAGTAAACTCTTTAGCATCTTCTCCATAAGCTTGTTCATTAATAGTATCTCCATGTTGAATTTCAGGAGTATTGATTAATAAATATCTAACTCTATTACTAGAAGTCGAATCATCTACTCCGGCATCATCAGGAAAATCAAAGTAAGTTGTATCTCCGTCTACTAAAGATATGACTGTAACTTCGGCCCATCCGTTCGTCGCTTTTCCATCGACGGCGAAGGCTTCAGTGTATCTATCATGTTCTAAAGTAGGTCCTTCCATAAGTTCATCGTAACTTATAGGACAATCTAAGATACCTAAATTATCGATATAATCTGGACGATAGTTGATCCATTCAGATGTATCGATAAAGTTACCTGCGTTACCATAATGATATTCATTAAGTCTAATAGCAGTTTTTTCTGAAAGGAACGATGCGGCGGTGGAATAACCTAATTGATCGACAATATTGCCTTTAGCATCTGTTAAAGTCATATAGCAATAAGTAATTAAATAGTTATCATCCATCGTGATAAGAGTCGCACCATTTGGATTATCGTAAGTTTCAGCCATATAAGGGTTCATGAAAATGATAAGGCTAGTATTAGTAATAGTTTCATCAGTAAAGGTATATGTATATCTTACTTGATCACTACGTCCAATAATTGAGAAGGTATAGCCTTCTAATGAATAGCCTTCAGTGCTGGTAGTTCCAATTTCGACAGCTCTTTCATAAATAGAATCAGTTCCACTATAGTATTCACTGAAAAAGATGTCGTAGTTAGTTGAATCACAACTTGTAAGCCCAACTAAACTACCTGCGACTAACAATAACCCTGCTAAACCCAAATATTTTTTCATTTTTTTTACTTTCTCATTAATCCGCGTATAACTCATCGACGACTACCATGTCGCTTGAATCACGTGGTAAGATTTGCCAACGGATAGTGCCATCTGAACTTTGATAGAACGAATAGATACCAGTTACTCTAACGTAGTGACCGACATATTCATCAATTTCGTTCCAAGTTTCAGTATTACCAGTTGTTTCTTTATATGGTTGATAAGCAAATGTCATATAGACACTGAAATCAGTACTTACTCCAGTAGCAGCATCTTGAACATATAAGCAAACGACATTTGAACTACTTCCTTCATATCCACCATAGATATATAAATCAGTGGTTACAGTAACAGGCGAGAACATAACGTCATAATTATCGGCGCCAAGTTCATCAGCTGTCATTTCAAATGTGTGAACTTTATATTCATCCGGAATTTCATCAGGAGTATATAAGACTTGAGTCGAGTTAGAATCACTACTACTAATACGTGGCCAATCGTAAACGTCAGTTAATTGGAAGCCAAAGTTCTCATCATAAATACACGTTGCACTAAGTTCGATCATCGTGTTGACTGTCGTATATTTTGATGGAAGTGATGTATATCCACAGTAGACGTTAATACCGGCATAGGCAATTTCACCAGTTGCTTCACCAGTTTCTTCATCTTCGATTTCGTAATACATTTGTAAATACAACATGTGGTTAGCATAACCTGCAACGGTACCACTTACTCTAACTTTAGCGTTATCGTATTCATTAGTATCAGAACCGGTTTGAAGTTGTTCTTTAATGGCGGCTGAGATATCAAGTAAACTTGTACCTTCGTAGTCACCATAGTTATAGTGTTCAGCTTGTTCGCCACTAAATAAATTTAACTCCCATTCACGAGCTTGGTTTTCAGCTGCGATGAATGTATCGTAAAATTCTGGGAATTCATCGAGGTTTTTGACGTAACTATAACCATTTTGAACAATCATGAGGTTTAAAAGTTGTAATTGATCGTAGCTAGCGTTTTCTTCTTCAGCAATCCAAACAAGACCTAAATATCTAGAACCAGTTGAGTCAGTTGTTGGAGCGGTATATTCATAAATAGAAACACCACTAATAACGATAGTTCCAGCATTTTCTAAGGCTTCTTTGGTATACATTTTGGCTTCATAGCCATAAGGTTCGATGCTTCCTGTCGATTCAGGAGTATCGATACCATAAAATCTAATTTTGATGACGCTCGTATCGTCGCTATCGACCATTTTAAAGTGAACAGTATCACCATCAATAGCGGTATAAACTTCGACTTGAGATACGTTATCGGTGAAGAAATTACGATTATTACCGTCTTCATCTAAATAATCGATTCCAAGTCTACAAGCATCGCTAGCAGCATAGTCAATCCATTCAGCAGCGCAAGAAGTAAAAGCTGCGCTAGAAATGACGAGTCCTAGAAATATGAAACATTTTTTAAAAATATTCTTCATTCATTTACTCCTTATAGAGCTTGAATAACGGTTGCATAAGCATTTTCGAATGCTTCATCAATCGTATAACGTCCGCTTAATACACCTGAGATGATACCTTCAGCTGCATCACGGGCGGTATCACTTCCTCGGAAAACAGGATAGTTGAAATAGTTACCATTAATCGTATTTACAACGATATTAGCTGCTTGTGACATAAAGTCAGATTCAGCTAAATATCCAGCATAATCTTCGTTTTCATAGCAACTAAGTTTAGCAGGAATATAACCATTACTTGCTAAAGCGGTATAGATACTATTTTCGGTATTTGTTAAATACTTAACGAGTTTCCAAGTAAGTTCTTTTCTTAATTCTTGTTCGGATGAACTATATTTGGTGTTATTAAGCATCGCTAAAGTAACACCTTGTGAAACGTATTTATTTAGTCCATTTTCTTCGGCAGTTGTATATGTTGGGAAAACACAAACACCACAATCAAATGAAACACCTGGATCACTATAACCTGTTCCACCAGTCGATCCGACTACAAAGACACAGTTTCCTTCGATGAAATAGTTACTTCCATATTCACCATCATTTAAGGCTTTAGTAACTAAAATTCCATCATCGTGAAGATCTTTTAATTCTTGAACCATGGCTTTTGCTTCATCGTTAACGAAGTCGATACTTCCAGTTCCATCTTCATTAAGCGAAATATAGTCAATATCACGTTGATAGGATTGCGAAATATATAAGTTAGCATCACTATCATAGAAGAGTGGATATTCAACGTCATTTAAATACTCGTAACCGGATTTATTTTTATTTTCATTAATAAATTCAAGCATTTGCATGAGTTGATTCCAGGTGATATTGGCCATGAAGGCTTCATGACCATATCCGCCAGAAAATTCACTACCCATATCGAGTAAAACTTGCGAAACGATATCGGCATTATAAAGCATGATTTCAGTTGATTTAATATAAGGTAATGAGTAAGTTCCTTCACGAATATAGTTTTGGCCTTCTTCTAAGAAGGCTGGAACGATGTCATCGACACCGGTTCCATTTTCATCATAGACGTCTTCGACGTCTAAACCATATTCTTCACTATAAATGTAGTCATCTAAATTGACTACATATTGTCCTTCATAGGACTCTTGGGCTAAATAGTCCGCAACATTATCAGGATAAGCAACTACTAAATCGGGTTGATTGCTCGTCGAAAACGCTTGAATAACGTTTGTCGCAGTAGCATCATAATCCCCTCTATAGGAGAAGCTAACTTCTATTTCAAGTCCTTCTTCTTCATATACTAAGTCGACGAATTCATCGAGTTGACTTTGAACTTGTCTTTGGATGGCACTACCAAAGGTGTGCCAAAAGACGAGCGTTAAAGTATCATCGCCTGAACAACTAGCAAGCGAGGAAGAAGCAAGAATTAGTCCTGCACTTAATATACATAATTTTTTACTTTTCATAAAAAACACCAAAATTTAAATAGTTTATAGATTATAGATTAAAGAGCAGCAATACATTCATCGTAGGCATCGTCGAATAATTCTGCGATGTCATCAGTAGTCCAAGTACCACTACCAAGATTTAAAGCAGCGGTCATTAATGCGCCAACAGCATCACGGCATTCGCTTGATCCTGGGAAGGCTGGGGATGTATAGAATCTATCGGTAACTTCACCAGCTTCGGTAGCAACTCTACAAGTTAATGCATCGTAAGTATCGCTATTATATTGAGAAGCATTATAAAGTTCAGTATATTCTTCACCATCATAAATGCTTTGTCTAATTGGCATATAGTTAGCAGTTGTTGCCCAGTTTAAGTTATTTTCGTAGTTGGTTAAGTATTTATAGAATTTCCAGCTAGCGAGTTGTCTATCGGTATCCCATTCGCCATCGCTATTTCTATGTCTTAAGAAAGCCATGGATGGACCTTGTAAAATACAGTGGTTGTTGTATCCGGTTTCACTATCGGTTGCTTCGCCACCGGTCTCATCTTGATAAGCGCCTGGAATTGGAGCAACTCTAACGTCCATACCACTTTGCCATTGATAGCTAGCACCAGCAGTTGAACCGATTGAGAATAAGATAGAGTCAGTTTTGAAGTAGTCGTTAGCACGGTTACCAGTAGTTCCAGCGGTTAAAACGTAACCTTTTGAATAATATTCAACCCAGTCGTTTACAAGTTCGATCATTTCATCATTTACGAAATCGAAACTTCCAGTACCGGTATCGTAATCGACACTTGTATATGGGATTCCATATTGTTCAGCTAAGGTAATGAATAAGTTATCATCACTATCATAACCGACGATTGCCCATGTATCGTTTGCGGTAGTATCAAGTAAGGTTTGATTTGGGTTATTTTCCATATATTGAATAAATGCTGGACAGAAAACGTTGAATAATTCGTCCCAAGTTAAGCTTTCAATATAGGATTCAGTAATTGGGTTACCATCATTAATACCTGGAATTTCTTGTCCGATGAGGTTAGCGTTATAGTACATTACCTCAGTTGATTTAGAGAATGGTAAGGAGTAAGTTCCTTCGACAACGTATTTAGTTCCTTCTTCTAAGAATGTAGGAAGAATGTCAGCTAAATCTTCATCACTCCAACCATAATCTTCATCGTACATGTAAGGTTCAAGGTTGTAAGCATAACCATAATCGATAAAGTTAGCAACAGCATCAGGATAGACCATAACCATATCCGCATGAGTTCCGGCTGCAAAGCTTTGAATTTGGTTAGAAGCTAAAGAGCTATAATCACCACTATATTTTTCGACTGTAACAGTAATGCCTTCGCCATCTTCTGTTTCCATAAATGCTGCAGCAGCATTTTCTAAAACGGTAATGGTGCTACTTCCGGCGGTTGTTTTAAGAGTAATTTCGATTCCGTTACTACTAGTATCACAACCAACTAAAGCACCACTAGCAAGAATGACAGGCATTACAGCCCACAAAAATTTTGAAGTTTTTTTCATAATTAATCCTCTCAGTTAAATTTAACCTTTTATACCAGCGCGGCCAAATCCACGCATAATATATTTTCTAAAGAATATGAATAACAAGAATAATGGAACGGTAACGACGACTGTGGCCGCCATTTGATATCCGTATTCTGTTACTCCGGAGTCAGCATCAGTAAATCCTGAGCCTCTTAAACCGTTTGAAATTAACCAGTAATCTTCGCTTTGAGTAACGAGAGCTGGCCACGCGTATGAGTTCCATGTACCCATGAATTTTAAGATCGTAATCGAGATTAAAATTGGAGCTGCTAAAGGAACCATAACTTTCATTAAATAACTAAAGTCGCTCTTTCCATCGACTTTGGCCGCTAAGTAAAGTTCATTTGGTACGGCTTCGAAGTTCTGTTTAAGTAAATAGATATAGTAAACACTTACCCAGAATGGAACGATCATTGCCGCATAAGCTTCCCATCTAGTTTGATCAGAAATCCAACCAAAGCTAGCAACGGTGACATAGTTAGAAATAACCATCATTTCGCCAGGAATCATCATCGTCATTAAGCACACTAAGAAAATAGCATTACGGCCTTTAAATTGAAGTTTAGCAAAAGCGAATGCTGCTAAAACGGTCGTAATTAATGTACCGATTGTCGAGATAGCTCCGACTACAATGGTATTAACCATATAAGTTGTGAATTCAAAATTTCTAAATACGTAAACGTAGTTACTCCGCATAACGACGGTTGGGAAGAAAGTTTGAGTTGTCGCTTGAATTTCAGTGTTGAGTTTTAATGAGGTAATAAGCATCCAATAGAATGGGAAGACCATAATTAAAGCTAAGAACGTAATGACGATATAAACTAAAATCGTCCAGAAGGTTTTAGACACAGTTTCACGTTTTCTTAAGTTATCGACTGTGGCATTTCCTTCTTTAATAACCAAGCGAATCTCTTGTCCACTAAGTGGAGTTTCATTGAAATCGATATATTGTTTTACTGCAACGTTTTCCATATTTACCTCCACTAGTTTCTCGCCCTTCTCTTATTTAAAGCAAGTTGGAATACAGTAAAGATTAAGATAATGACAAATAAGATAACCGCTACTGCAGCTGCTCTAGAAGTATGGGTGATGATGTTTTCATATATATAGTAAACAACTGTTAATACGTAGCTATTATCAGCTGAGGTACCACCACCATAACTGCCAAACAATCCAACGACGGACGAATATTCTTTAAAGGCTCCAATAAATGAGGTAACCGATAAATACAATATTTGTGGCATTAAGGCCGGAACGGTAATTCTTGTCAATACCTTCCATTGTGGGGCCGCATCGATTTTAGCCGCTTGATAATACTGCTTATCAACATTTTGTAAACCACTAAGTAAAATTAAGATCTTAAATGGAAGATCTCCCCAAATAATATATGTACATAATGGAACCATCGCCATCCAACGGCTCGCTCCATAAATCCATACGGTCGATGAATCTAGTCCAAACAGCCAGTTTATAACACCGTTTTTATCAAAAATAACACTAAAGACCATACCAACAGCAATTGTGTTTGTAACGTATGGTAAGAAGAAGACGGTTTGATATATTTTTTGGAACCATCTGAGGTTATTTAATAAAACAGAGATAATTAAACTTAAAGCAATCGAAATAGGAACCGTAACAAAGACGATAAAGAACGTATTTGGTAAGGCGTATTGGACGACGCTAGTAATATAAACTGCGCTCGTCGTTTCCGTCGCTTCTTGAATTGGCTTAATTCCTAATACATATAAGAAGTTATCGAATGTAAAACCATCACTCGTCGAGGTAATTTGGTTATAGTTTTCCATAAAAGCAATACAGATCGTATTGATTAATGGGTAGATCAAAAAGACGGACATCAAAATTAAGACTGGAGCAAGATATAACCAACCTTTCCAGTTGTTCTTACGCTCTTCGTCTTGGACGCCGCCGACTTTAAATGATTTTTTATATTTACTTTTACTAACCAAATTGACGACGATATTTTCTTTTTCGTTATAGCCTAAAGTAAGTTCACCTACTCCGTCGGCAGTAAAAGTGGTCTCTTCGGTAATAAGTTCCTTTTTAGAGACTTCTTCGACTGGTTCGAGTTCGACGTCATAAGTTTTCTTTTTCTTAAACAATTTATTTAAAAAGCTCATATCGTGCACCTATCTACTTTATTTAACGTAGATTCTTTCTTGGGTTTCCTTATCAAATAAGAACATTTTATTTGGTTTAACTGTGAAATAAATTGTTCCAGCAAGATTGCCATAGTTTTCGTTAGTAACTATCGCTCTTAAAGTTGGTTCAAGACAGTTATCGTTTTTACCGATAACCGAGATATCTCTACCTAAAATTTGGATTTGATCGACTTCGACATGTAAGCCAGTCTTATCTTCTCTATTTAAGTGGAAACCTTCTGGACGGATACCAATATAGACGTCTTGATCTGCGACACCTTTAGCATCTCCAACTACATCATTTCCAATATATATTTTGCCTTTTGTAACTTTTCCTTCAAAAACGTTGATTTGAGGAGTTCCTAAGAATTGAGCAACGAATAAATTGACTGGATTATCGTAAACGTTTTGAGGTGAATCGATTTGTTGTTTGATACCATCTTTTAAAACTAAGATTTCATCACTAATCGACATAGCTTCGTCTTGGTCATGGGTAACAAAGATAGTGGTAATACCAGTTTCTCTTTGAATACGACGAATTTCTTCACGAGTTTGTAAACGTAAACGAGCATCTAAGTTCGATAATGGTTCGTCAAGTAATAAAACTTTTGGTTTTTTAACTAAAGCACGTGCGATAGCGACACGTTGTTGTTGACCACCGGATAATTGAGATGGTTTTCTTTGTAAATATTGTTCGATTTGAACGAGTTTTGCTACATCGTAGACGATGTCGCGTCTTTCAAGTTTATTAAGTCTTCTATAAGCAACACTTGTTGTTTTCTTGACTTCGACTTCTTCGACACCAAGCGCTTCTTTAATGACGCGATTGATTTCATCAATCTTATCGCTAGTTGCTTGTTTTACTCTAAAGAAGACTAAAGTTTCACCATGATTATCGTAAACTTTGAGTTCGCGATACCATTTTTTATAAGCTTTTAAAGCATTTTGAGCTTGTTTTTGGAAAGCTTCAGTACGAATGCTACTGATTTTATATGAACTTGAGGTTCCTTCTAAGAAGGTTTCGAGTTCAGTTAAACATGTTTTAAGATTATTTAATAAGCCACTTACATCAACTAATAAATGTCTTTCACCTTTATCGGTATAGGTCGACATAAGTTTGACGTGTAAGCCGTGTTTTTTACAGATAGCTTTAGCTTCATCTGTGACAGCAGATAACAATTCTTTCTTAGTTGAAACTTCTAAGACGCCTTTGACGTGTTGGACTTCTTCAGGAATATCAGCGCGATATTTGAGCATAGCATCAAATAAAGCTTCGCTAGCTTGAACTTTTTCGCTACTAACGATTGTAGCTGGAATGACTTTTTGATAGTTATCTAAGAAAAGATTGATATCTTTTTCGCTGATTTTCTTAATCTTAATATTTAAAGTTAATTCTTTATCATTTTGTTGGTAAGTAACTTCTTTATTTTTATTATCGACACCAATTTTTGAAATTAAGGTATTGTATGATTTAACGATGCCTGCGACATAATCATCATCAGCAAGGGTATACGTTAAAACAAAACTATAGTCATAAAATTCAACTAAAGGAACTTCAACTTTTAAATTGGTTAAAGGGAATTCGACGTTTTTATAAATCGTCATATGAGGATATAAGGCGTAATTTTGGAAAACTAAACCGATTCCTCTTTTTTCTGGTGATAAGTGGGTGACTTCTTCTTCGCCAAACCAGACTTCACCCGAAGTTGGATTTTGTAAACCTGAAACCATATATAAGGTAGTTGATTTACCACATCCTGAAGGACCGAGTAAACCGACGAGTTTACCATCAGGGACAACAAGATCTAAGTTACTAACAGCAACCGTGTCCTTAATATGTTTTTTAGGATTACCAGGGAAGATTTTTGTTAAACCTTTTAATTGTATTTCCATATGTTACTCCTTACTTCTTTGCTAAATTTAATGTTCCGTCATCTTCGATATCGGCATTAAGTTTAAGTTTTTCGTTCCTATTTTTATCGATAATATTTTTGATTTGATTGATAAAGTATTTAATGAAGTATCCACAGAATATGATAGTTAAAATTCCAAAAATCATAATCCATTTATCTAGCGGATTAGTGACTGATAAGGAATTAGCTAAGAATGTACATCTATAGATAACTGTCATTATAAACATGAATAAAGACGTTGTAGCAATTAAACCTAAAGTATTAGTTTCCCAATATTGTTTAGTTCTCATACGTTTGAATTCGTCATCTTTATTCTTTTCTTTTAAGTAGAAATACATGAATATGGATACGGCTTCATAAGCGAGCATAAAGCCGACCATAGTCCACCAATATATATTAGATAGGTTATTACTATAACCTTCATTTCCTTCTAAATATAAGGTTCCATTAGCCGTATATAAATCAGCAAATCCAGTTTCCATATAAGAATATCTAACTGAATATTCTGAACGACGGACGTTATTATCAGTACTACTATCGTAGATATCGACGTTTACATATAAACCATAGAAGACGACGTTTGTTAAGCCTTCGATTTCGAGTCCATCGATTAAAATAACCATCTTCGAATCTGGATCAGTAACATCAACATAGTTAACATCAGTTGAATAAATTACAGGTTCATCGCTATTATCGTAATAAGCATAAATTCTAGTTCCACTAGCAAAATAAAATCTCGTTCTAACCCACATTCTTCCTGAGGAAATATAGCTAGAATTCGAATTATAAACTGTGCTTCTTGTAGTATCTATACTTCTATAAAAATCATCATCGACGAACGAATTGACGTTAAATTGAACGGCACCATAATCGCCATAAGAAGTTTTGCCTAAATATTCGAGGCTTATATAATCACTTAGCGCATTACTTGTAAGACTACTTACTGAACATACGGAATATCGTCCAAGATAGTCTCCATTAGCATCGGTTTCAATATAGAAACTTCTTGCTTCGGTGTCATATAAAGCTTGGAAGAAGTTATAGACAACAAAGTTATCGAGCAAGATTTCTTCACCGGCATTAAGTTCGATATCGACATAGGAAGTAACAGAACTACTACCAATGCTACCGAGTAAATCGTATAAGCCAGTCGAACTACTAATGTTAAGGTTGGTTTCTCTAACCTCAACATCACCTGAGATTGTTTCTACTTCGTAAACAAGACATGGTCTATAGTCTTCGCCATAACCTATATAATATGAAAGCCCAGCTGTATTATCTGAATCAGTAAAGCTCCATGAAATAGTGACTGATGCGCTCGTTTCGGTCGTATTGACATACGTTATACTAGGAGCGACATCTTCATCTAATGTTCCATAAGTAGATAATTCTAAATCACTAATCGTTGACGTAGTCGAAAGATTACTTGAACTAGCAAGTTGAGTACCTACTTCAATGGCATTATTTTCGCTATAGGTTTTAGTGGCATCTTGAGCGGTGTTAAAAAGACTACCCATTAGGATCGTGTTTACTATACCTAATAAGATACCTAATTTCATACACATAATTGTAAACCAAAGATTTGATGCGTTTCAATATAAAAAATACTTTTTTATATATTTATATAACTGGCACGCAAACACGAGATTTTCTTCGATTTTATCCTCCTTTTTTCCATCAATTTATAAATATTTTTGACTGATTTATCATAAGGAAAAATTAATTAGCGACTAATTTTTAAAGTATCGATATCGTACTTGCTCTTGGATGGTTTTTCACCGAATTCACCAAGGTTTTTATAGATCTTTTGATTTTCATCATCGAGTTCATCAATTCCGAGCATATAATCGTGGAAATTTTGTTTTCTTTTGGTAAAAACCATCA
>CAYLSZ010000019.1:0-17957 GCA_964386745.1 uncultured Staphylococcaceae bacterium
CACCTCTTCCCATCCCGAACAGAGAAGTTAAGCACTGTAGTGGCGAAGGTAGTTCGTTAGAGCAAGAATAGCAAGTCGCTGGGCTTTTTTTTAACGAAAATTGACATTAATTTTGTGAAATACTTTAATGTCTATGATATAATTTAAACACTATGAAAAAGGAAATCGCTAAACCAATTAAATCGATAGAAGTTAAACTTTCTACATCTGATATAGCTAAAACTATCGGCGAAGTTTGTTCGTCAAGTTATGGTGTTTTTGGTTTAACGAAAACTAAGACTAGTAAAGATCAGCCCGCCGAGATTTTAGATCACAACAATTACATCGAGGGTATACTTTTTTCTAAAGTCGGCGAAAAGTATGTCGTCGATGTACATGTTGTAGTCGCATATGGAGTCAAAATAAGCGAGGTTGTCAGCGAGCTTAGTAAAGGTATCTTGTATACACTCAACAAAAAATATGGAAAAATCTTTTCCAAAGTGAATATTTTTGTTGAAGAACTCCGTGATCTTTAAAAACTTACTTGGAGTAACTAGTTTTATATGAAAACTTTAAATGGTGAAAAATTTAAGATGTTGCTTATAAGTGGCGCTAACCACTTATACAACCACTATCCAGAAATAGATGCATTAAATGTCTTCCCGGTCCCAGATGGTGATACGGGTATGAATATGAACCTTACGATGCAAAGCGGTTGTAAAGAGATCTCTAATCGTAATGATAGCGATATTTATACAATTGCTCGTGTTTTTTCTAAAGGTTTACTTATGGGCGCTAGAGGTAATAGTGGCGTCATTACAAGTCAAATTTTCCGTGGCATTGCTAATGGCATGGAAGGCAAGAAAACTATCGATGCTATCGGACTTAGCGATGCTTTAATTAGCGGAAAAGAAGTTGCTTATAAAGCCGTTTTAAAGCCTGTTGAAGGTACTATTTTAACGGTTATTAGAGAAGCTAGCGAAGCACTTCATCGCGAAGTTAGAAAAGATATGTCGATTGAAGAAGCTTTTGCAATCTTATTAAAAGAAGCTAAAGAATCTTTAGAAAGAACCCCGAATTTATTACCTGTATTAAAAGAAGTTGGCGTTGTCGATAGTGGTGGCGCTGGCCTTATAACCATCTTTGAAGGTATGGAAAGTGCCTTGAAAGGTGAATTTATTGATAAAAATGAAGCTACAGCTTTAGATAAAAAGAGTGCTGCCAGTGAAATCGATGCTGAAGGCAATGAAGAATTTGGCTATTGTACCGAATTCATCATCCGTTTAGGACCTGATAGCACTAAAAAAGTCTTCCAAGAAAATAGATTTAAGAGCGTTTTAGCAAGTCATGGTAATTCGCTCGTCGTCGTTAGAGATGATGATATAGTTAAAGTCCATGTTCACACGATCGCTCCAGGAAATATCTTAACTTACGCTCAAAACTTTGGTGAATTTATTAAGATCAAAGTTGAAAATATGACTGAACAACATCAAGAGATTTTATTTAAAGAATCTAACCTTGATGAAAGTCAAAAATCAGCTGCTGCTAAACTTAATAAAGCTCCAAATGCTGCTCCTAAAAAAGAAACTAAAAAGAAAGAATATGCCTTAATTGCTACAAGTTCAGGCAAAGGCGTAAGCGAATATTTTAAAGAAGTTGGCGTCGATGAAATCGTTAGCGGTGGTCAAACTATGAACCCATCAACTGAAGATTTTTTAAAGAAAATCGAAGAAATTAACGCTAAAAATATCTTCATCTTACCAAACAATAGCAATATTATTATGGCAGCTAACCAAGTCAAAGATGTCTTAAAGGATAAGGTAAATGTTGAAGTAATTCCTACAAAAACTATTATGCAAGGTATTGCTTCTGCTATGAGTTTCAATCCAGAATGCGACATTAAGACCAATATTGAAAATATGAATGAAGCCATTCATAGTATTAAAAGTGGCGCCGTTACATTCGCTATTAAAGATAGTGATATTAATGGAATTCATATTAAAAAAGATCAATTCATGGCTATTGAAAACACTAAAGATATTATTGGTGCTTATGGCACAAAAGCCGAAGCTTTAGATGCTTTAGTTAAAGGCTTAGTTGATGAAGATAGCGCTATCTTGACCATTCTTGTTGGTGAAGATATTGACGATAGCGAAATCGAAAAATTAGAAGATCATTTCTCTCATGAATATGGCGATTTAGATTGCGATATCCGTAGAGGCGATCAACCAGTTTATAGCTATTTAGTCGGCGTCGAATAATCTCACTTTTTGCAAAAATAGTTGAGATCTGCAGGGTTTTTGTTCAAAAACCGCAGAAAAATTATCAAGACCTAAACACCCGAAAGGGTGTTTTTAATTTGGAGTATTATGTGTTTAATCAGTTATTGAAATGACCAAATATATAATTGCTATTATTAAGCCGTTTCCTTTGAGTATTGGTCGCTTTTAATATAAAATATTAAAGGTTAAGGAAAAGTTATGATTTATAGCAATATTTTAGAAACTATCGGCAATACGCCATTAGTAAAATTAGATAAAATTAAAGAGAAATATGGTTTAACTTTTAATTTATATGCGAAAGTTGAGCGTTTTAATCCATCAGGAAGCGTTAAAGATCGTCCTGCTTACTATATGATTAAAAAAGCTTTAGAAAATGGCGATATTAATAGCGACACATTAATCATTGAACCAACTAGCGGAAATACTGGAATTGGTTTAGCGATGGTAGCGACTTATTTTGGTTTGAAGTGTAAAATTTTTATGCCTGAAAGCGCAAGTATTGAACGAGTTAAAATGATGAATGCTTTAGGAGCTGAAGTTATTTTAACTAAAAAAGAACTAGGCATGAAAGGAAGCGTCGATGCTGCTAATGAACTTCACGAGCAAATCAAAAATTCTTATATACCTTCTCAATTTGAAAATGATTTCAATACTTTAAGTCACTATGAAACTACTTCAATCGAAATTTTAAAAGACTTAGACAATAAACTTGATGCTTTTATTTCTCCTTTTGGAACATCCGGAACGATTGTTGGATGTGGAAGAAGATTTAAAGAAGTAAATAAAAATATAGAAGTTATTGGAGTTGAGCCAGCTAGTAGTCCACTAATCACAGAAGGCAAGGCTGGAAGTCATAAAATTCAAGGAATTGGCGCTAATTTTGTTCCAGAACTATACGATAAATCAGTAATCGATAAAGTAATAACTATTACAAATGAAGAATCATATGAAAATGCAAAAGAACTAGCGTTGGTCGAAGGAATTTTTGCTGGTATAAGTAGTGGAGCAGCCCTAGCTTGCGTCTTAAAATTAGATAAAAACGAGTATAAAAATAAAAACGTGGTAATTATGCTACCAGATAACGGAGAAAGATATTTAACAGTAGAGGGATTGTATGATTAAAGCTAAAGATATTAAGAAAATTGCGAGTGAAAATAAGCCACAATTATCGCATTTTAATCGATATAGTGCGATTGCTTTTTATAAACAAATTCGTGAATTATTGTTTATTGAATATTATCACGAAGAAGTAAGTGAAGAACTCATTGAGAAACTTTTAGACGAAGCGAAAGTGAACTATAACGAGTTTGCTCGTCCATTTGATATCGATAAGAAATATACTTTTGATAACTTTATAGAAGAAAACTTTAAGACTCTTAAAAAAGATATTTTTGACGATGTTAAAGCTATTTATGAAGGCGATCCAGCGTGCCAAAGTTATGAAGAAATTATTTTAGCTTATCCTGGATTCGTCGCTATTTCCGCTTATAGAATCGCGCACATTCTTTATGAATACGGATTAAAATTTGTCGCAAGAATTATTAGTGAATATGCTCATTCTCGTACTGGAATTGATATTAATCCAGGGGCAAAAATAGGTCATCATTTCTTTATAGATCACGGAACAGGAATTGTTATTGGTGAAACCTGTATTATTGGCGACAACGTAAAAATATATCAAGGCGTAACTTTAGGTGCTTTATCGCTTAAAGAAGGCCACGATTTATATGGAACGAAACGTCATCCAACGATTGAAAATAACGTTACAATCTATTGTGGTGCTTGTATATTTGGTGGAGAGACAGTAATTGGAGAAAACTCAATTATTGGTAGTAATTCTTATATAGTAAGTTCGGTGCCAAAAGATTCGATTGTCAAGATTAGTCCTTGTGATATTCAAATTATTAAGAAGAACTAAAAACTCATTTTTTTGAAGTAAAACCCTGCAGATCTCAACTATTTTTTATAAATATGATTTCAATACTGAGGCTAAAACCGATATTGAATGGTTTTTAGTACTCTCGTTTGAAACGATTAAATCTGCGTAATATTTACTTGGTTCAATAATTTCTTCGTGCATTGGTAAGACGGTTTCGAAGTATTGCTTTACGATGTAATCGAAGGTACGTCCTCTTTCTTTTTGGTCGCGTTCGATACGTCTAACTAAACGTTGTTCGCGGGTTGCATCGATGAAGATATTTAAGTCACTAAGAGCACGTATTTTCTTATTAACTAAAGCCATAATTCCTTCGACGATAATAATCTTTTTAGGAACAACCGTTTCGGTTTTATCGGTACGATTTGAAATAGTGAAATCATAAATTGGTTTTTCAATCGTCTCACCATTTTTTAAAGCTGTGAGATGACTTTCGATCAAATGCCAATCGAAGGCTTTAGGGTGATCGAAATTAATTTTGCGTCTTTCTTCTAAAGGCATATCAAATTTGAGATAATAATCATCTAAAGTTAGGTGGGTTACATTTTCTTTACCAACTAACTCTACGACCCTATTTAAAATATAGGTTTTACCACTGGCGCTACCGCCACCTACTAATATGAGTTTCGACATCTTGTAATCTCCTTTTGGTGTTAATTATAAGATATTTGAGTATAATAAGAAAAATAGATTTTATAAAAATCTATTCGGAGGTGTTATGAAATTTAAAATTATTGTAGATAGTAGTTCAAATTTAGTAGAAGACTACATCAAAGATGAAGATATTGGCTTCGAAGTCGTGCCATTAACTTTAAGAATTGACGATAAAGAATTTATCGACGATAAGAATTTAGATACCTTAGAAATGTTAAATGATATTTCTAAAGCGAAGGTATGTAAATCGAGCTGCCCATCAACCCAAGCGTTTTTAGATGCTTATGAAGGAGCAGATTATGTATTTGCTATTACGATATCTTCTAAATTGAGTGGATGTTTTAATAGCGCAATGGCTGCAAAAGTCATGAGTGAAAATGAAAAAAATATTGCTGTTATAGATTCAAAAGCGACGGCTGGATCGATGGTTTTACTTGTTGACATGATTGCAAAACTCATTAAAGAAGGTAAAGAATTCGATGAAATTGTTACTAAAGTGAACGAATATCGAGATAACTATAGCTTGCTTTTTGCCTTAGATTGTTTTGATAATCTTGTTAGAAATGGACGTTTAAGCAAAATCCAAGCCTTTATAGCAAACTTAGCTAAAATTAGACCACTTTGCTGTGCTGATGATGGCGAAATTAAAATCAAAGAAAAGATCCGTACTTTTAAAGGAGTCTTAATTCGTATAGTTGCTAATATTGGCAAGATGAAATCTATAACTAAAGGCTTTAAATGCATCATTGCTCATACAAACAATAAAAAAGTTGCTGAAGAACTCAAAACTCAAATTGAAGAAAGATACGAATTCGAAGAAGTTCGCGTAATGGAAAATAGAGGTCTTTGCGCTTTTTATAGTTTACAAAACGGAATTATAGTTTCTTTCTAAAATGAATATACTCGTTACTGGTGGTTGTGGATTTATAGGTAGTCACTACCTATTAAAGATGGTTAAAAAATACCCAAATGATATGTTTGTGTGTTTTGATAAATTAACCTATGCTGCTAATAACGGTGAAAATATCAAAGAATTAATGGAGGAGAAGAACTTCTATTTTGAAGTAGGCGATATTGCTTCTAAAGAAGATTTAAAAAGATTAGGCGAGAAATATAAATTCAATTTAATCGTTAATTTTGCAGCTGAAACTCATGTCGATAATTCTTTTAAAACGCCTAAATTATTCTATAGATCGAACCTAAAAGGCGTTTTGTGTTTGTTAGAATTTATGAAGCAAAATGACGTAAAAAGATTCCATCAAGTTTCGACCGATGAAGTATATGGTGGAACTGAAATAGATTCAAATTATAAGTATGTTGAAGAAGATCGATTTAAACCAAGTTCTCCATATGCAGCTAGTAAAGCGGCAGCAGACGATGCTTTAAGAATTTATCACGATGTTTTTGGATTTGATATAACCATAACTAGAAGCGTTAATAATTATGGAAAATTTCAACATGAGGAGAAATTTATACCTAAAGTTGTTAAATGTTTAAAAAATAACGAAAGTATCCCTGTATATGGTGATGGAAAACAAATTCGATCCTGGATAGATGCGGATAAACATGTTGAATATATCGATTTAATCACTCGATATGCTCCTAGTGGAGAAGTCTATAACATCGCTGGAGAAGAAATTAATAACCTTGATTTAATTGAAAGAATAGCTAATTATTTAGGTATAAAAGATTACAAAATCGAGTTTGTTAAAGATCGTCCAAATCATGATCGTCGACTTGCTTTAGATGATACGAAACTAAAGAGATTTTTAGTTGAATTGGAATTGAAACATATATAAAAAAGCAGGATTTTTAAGAAAAACACTGCAGATCTCAACTAAAAATTTAAAAACGCCTTGTTATGGGCGTTTTTGTTTGATCAATTATTGATTATAATTCTTTAACCCAAAGGCCATGCAAATTGCAGTATTCGTATACTTTTAATGGCTTAACTCCAGTAATATCAAAGGTTGCAACTGGTTGATTAGAAGGGGTTAAATCAACTCTACGGATATCTTTATCAGTGACTAAATATATAAAGTTAATATAGTGAGCTTCGGTCTTTGGATGAAGAACTGCTCCGATAGTAACTTTTAAGGTATTTCCGGAAATTTCTACGACTGGAACGTGTTTTTCTAAGGCTGCATCGGTAGTATTTGCTTTTAATTCTGCCATAGCTTCTCCACAACACATTGTTTTACATGGCCAGTCGATGCCTCCAATTATCTCGACATTCTTACCACATTTCTTACAGTTTAAGATTTTTAAATCGTTCATTATTTATTCCTCCATTTGCTAATATTATAACGCTTTGTCGCAATGTTGATTAGTGATATGCTTTGTGAAAATAAAATAAATTTCTATGTGTATCAAGTGAACTAAAAACGCCTGTTTTTTGTCTAAAACCCTGCAGAACCTCAATATTTTTTAAAAAAACTGTAAAAGTAAATGGCTAATTAATTTGATATAATATGTCTATGAGTTTAGAAGAACTTAAAACTGAAATAAAAAATCCTATAATTCAAACCAATGATAAAGCCTTTGTTAAAGCTGTTATAAACGCTGATTTAGAATGTCTTGGAATTAAAACTAAGGACATTTTAAAGATGGCGAATAAATACAAAAATGTAGAAATTAAAGCTTCTGATTTAGATGGCACATATGAAATGCTTTTGTTATTTTTTGTAATAAATTTAAACCAACTTAATTCGTTTAAAGAACAATTTGCATTTCTTAAAGCAAATGCAAAATATATCCAAACTTGGGCAATAGTTGATACGACAGAACGTTTTATAAAAGATGCAACTTTAGAAAATGTCCAACTATTTTTAAATGAAGAAGATGAGTTTCTTATTCGTTATGGTTATGTTTTATTGCTCCGCTATTCAAAAGACTCAAATCTTACTGAATATATCTTCTCACTACTTAAAGATAGTGACTTTTATTATGTCCAAATGGCTGAAGCTTGGCTCATCTCATATTTATTAATCTATAATTTTGAAAAATCATACGTTTTATTAAGGAATTGCCATATAATTAAAGATATAATCTTTAAAGGTATCCAAAAAGCAATCGAATCATATCGATTATCAATAGATCAAAAGAATAAACTTAGAGCACTAAGAAAGGAGCTAAGACATGACTAATAAAGAAAGAATGCTTCAAGGAAAACTTTATATGGCCCAAGATAAAGAGCTTGGCAAAATGTTTAAAGTCTCGAAACAATTTCAAGAAGAATATAATCAAACTTCTTTTCGTGACGAATATCGTAGAAAAGCGATTATTAAGCAATGGTTTGGAAAAGTCGGCAATAACTATACTATCCAACCACCTGTAAGATGTGACTATGGTAAAAATATCGAAATAGGAGAAAATTTTTATTCCAATTACGACTTAATAATTATTGATGTCTGCAAAGTCAAAATCGGTGATAACGTCATGTTTGGTCCTAGAGTTTCTATTTATACTGCCGGTCATCCTTTAGATGCAACGATTAGAAATACCTTATACGAGTTTGGTAAACCTATCACTATAGGAAATAACGTTTGGGTAGGAGGAAGCGTCACTATAAATCCAGGAGTTACGATTGGCGATAACGTAGTTATAGCAAGTGGCGCAGTCGTTACCAAAGATTTAGAAAGTAACGCCGTTTATGGTGGAGTTCCTGCTAGAAAAATTAAAGATTTAACTGAAGAAGACTATAAATATTGGAAAGCCCAATACGATGAAGCGATTGGGGATAAAGAGCAATCTATAAAAAATGGAGGTGCATAATGAGTAAATTAGGTTTTAATGAATATCAAAAAGAAGCTTATAAACTTATAAGTGAAGAAGGAAAAAAAGATCTCATCACAAATGGCGTACTTGGCCTAGCTGGTGAGACTGGGGAATGTTGTGACATTGTCAAAAAGTACAAATTTCAAGGCCATCCCTTAGATACAGAAAAACTTAAAGATGAACTTGGCGATGTCTTATGGTATATCGCTGAAACGTGTAGTGGACTTAATATAACTTTAGAAGAAGTTGCTCAATATAACCTCGACAAACTTCATAAACGCTATCCAAAAGGTTTTGATAAAGAGCATTCGCTTCATAGAGAAGAAAAATGAAAAAGTATATTTTAGCAATCGATCAAGGAACGACCTCAACGCGTGCTATATTGGTAGATAAAGCCGGCGAAATGGTCTATAAAACGCAAGTCGAAGTCGATTGTTTCTTTTTAAAAGAGGGCTGGGTCGAACAAAACGCGTTAGATATTTGGGTTAGTGTCCTTAACGTTATAAATGACTTATTTGCAAAGACCAATATTTCGATAGATGAAATCGATTGCATAGGTTTAACAAATCAACGTGAAACGACTATTGTATGGGATAAAAAGACAGGTATGCCTGTATATAATGCGATCGTTTGGCAATCTAGACAATCGGTATCTTATTGCGAAGAATGGAAAGATTATAAAGATATAATTCATAAGAAAACTGGACTTGTTTTAAATCCATATTTCAGCGCAAGTAAGATTAGATTCATTTTGGATAATATTGAAAATGGACAAGAGCGAGCTGAAAATGGCGAGCTACTTTTTGGTACAGTCGACTCTTGGATTATCTATAAAATGACGAAGGCTCAAGTTCATGCCACGGATATAACAAACGCTTCAAGAACGATGTTATTTAACATCAATACTTTAGAGTATGATGATGAACTTTTAAGACTTTTCAACATCCCAAAATGCATGCTTCCTGAGGTCAAAAGCTCAAGCGAGTTTTATGGAAATTTTGAAATTTTAGGGGGGATCTGCAAGGTTTTTGGTGTAGCAGGCGACCAACAAGCAGCTTTATTTGGTCAAAATTGTTTTGAAAAAGGCGAGAGTAAATCGACCTATGGAACAGGCTGTTTCATGCTTTTAAATGTTGGAAAAGAACCAGTTTTATCATCAAACGGAATGATTACAACTATCGCTTGGAAAATAAAAGACGAAGTCTATTATGCCCTTGAAGGAAGTGTCTTCATGGGTGGGGCAACCGTTCAATGGCTAAGAGATCAACTTGAGATGATTAATAATGCTGCCGAAAGCGAAAAGTATGCTCGAAGCGTCGAAAATGAACTTGGAGTTTATATAGTTCCAGCTTTTGTTGGACTTGGCGCCCCTTATTGGGACGATGAATGTAAAGGCGCCATATTTGGTTTAACTCGTGGCACTAAAAAAGCACATATAATTCGTGCCACTTTAAACTCTATCGCCTTCCAAGTGAAAGACATTATCGATGTTATGGAAAAAGAAGGCGGAGTCGAAATTGATAATATAAGAGTCGATGGAAGCGCCACAGATAACGGATATTTAATGCAGTTTCAATCCGATATTCTTCATAAAAATATAACTCTTCCTAAATGCAGAGAAACGACTGCCATGGGTGCAGCTTATTTAGCTGGTTTAGGAAGTGGATTTTATGAAAACCTCGATGAGATAAGGGAAATTTATAAAAAAGACAAAGAATTTTCACCTACTATGTCCAAAAAAGTACGCACTCAATATGCTAAAATATGGAAGAAAGCAATAAAGTCGACGAGGACATTTAAGTGATAAATTTGATAGAAAAACTTTCTAAAAATAAATCGATTGTTGTATGTAAACAAGAGTTAAGAATTTTTTTTCTCGCGCTTAAAGCTAAGAGTCCGGAACTAAATTTTAAGTTATACACTTTATCTAGTCTTGAAAAAGAAGTCTTTGGAACAGTAAATGAAGAAGCACTAAAAATAGGTTTTGCAAAATTTAAAAATTTCTCGTTGGCATCGAAGTTTTTATCGTATATTAAACAAGGCGTTGATACAAAAATTGATGATCGAATTGATGATTTTTATAATGATTTATTAGAACAAAAACTCATATATAAAGATGAAAAGATAACATTTTTATTCAAAGATAAGATTGTTTATTTTGTTGGTTTTGATGAAGAAAATGGTGAAATTCGCCATATTATCGATGTTTTGGGACTAACAAATCATGAATTTGTGCCACTAAGTTCAATATTTGCTAAAAAAGATTTTAACGTCACATCTTTTTTAAGGGCTGATGAAGCTATAAAAGAAACTTTTACGAGAATTAATGCTCTTTTAGAAGAGGGTTGCGATAGTCGAAATATCATGATTTTGACTGATATTGAAAGCAATCGTTTTTATTTAGAATTATATGCAAACTTATTTAGAATCAACCTATATTTCGACGAGAATTTAACCTTATTTGATACCAAAATTGCTAAACAAATTGAAACAAATTTAGCTGATATTAATGAATCAAACTTCGATCAATATGATGATGGTAGCGATTATTTTAAACAAATAAAAGATGTCCTTTCGTATTACGATTTCTTTAAGTATTCAGATAGTAAATACGATAACTATAAGCATATTTTAATGACTGTAGGTATTAAAAAAGATGTAGAAGAACGTGGCATATACGTAACGAATAGCTTCGATTATATCGAAGGAAAAACGATTTTCTTAGTCGGTTTTGACAATAGTTTTTATCTAAAAGTTTCTAAAAACAACGATTATTTAGATAATGATATTAAACGTGAAGCACATTTAATTACTACCGAAGTTTCTAATAAAGAAGATGATGAAGTGTTACATAATTTCTTAAATCTTGATAACGATTTGAATCTATATTTTTATGAAAACGGAAACGATACAAAACAAGAGATGTCGTTTTATTTGGCTAAAAGATATAGCGATAAAAAAGAACGTAATAAGCATATAGTTAGATATAAAGATCAAAGTTCAAATGTTGAGTATAGCGAAGAATTAGCTAAAAATTACTATTCATATTATGAAGATTTAAAGACACGCTATAAGGAAGATAGCATTGAATATCGTCGTTATAATAACTATTTTGGTGACATTAAAAATGAGAAATATTCAAGAGATTTTACACCATTAAAAGATGATATTGAAGTTAAACAACTATCTTATACGAAAATGAATTCTTTTATGGAATGTCCATTTAAATACTTCTGTGATAGCGTGCTTAAATTAGGTAGTTTTGAAACTAATTTCAATCTTAAAGTTGGTAATTTTGTTCACGAAATTTTTGAACATGTTTATAAAGATTTAAAAAAATACTTGAGTTCTGCGGGGTTTTTGTCTAAAAAAGAGGAATTATTTAAAGACCTTACTGATTTAGAAAATCTATTTTTAGAGAAAATTATGGTAAACGTAATGACCATTTGTGAACGTTTGATTAAAGAAAAAGATAACTCATATATTTATAAAACCGATGCCGAAAAGGTGTTCAAAATTGATATTCACGGTGTTAATTTTACTGGAAAAGTTGATTCTATTTTATATGCAGATGATGGAGAATATAAAGCTATTCAAATCATTGATTATAAAAGTAGTAAAACTAAAATCGATAAGAACAAGCAAGCTTATTTTCTAAATTTACAATTACCTATATATCAATATTTTGTTAATAACGATAAGGATCTAAAAAACTTTGATATCCAAGGAATCTATTATTTGAATTTTATGGATAAGACCTTATTCAATTTTGATGACCAAGTTGAATATAAGAAAAATGCTGAAGAAAACTTTATACGAACAGGTAAATATTCTAGTAGTCTCGACTTATTAAATTTATTTGAAAAGGGAGTCACAACTACTAAAAATATTAAGACTATTAAAGGCAAAGAGAAAAACGGATTTGTTAATGGAGGCAGTATTTTTTCAAGTGCGGATAATAATGCATTAATTGAGAAAGCCGTCGATACATTTAAAACTTATCTAAATAATAAAGATTTTCCAATTTCTCCATTTTTTAAGGACGAAAAGGATAGTTATAGCGCATGTCGTTATTGTGAATTTGAAGATATATGTTTCAATTTAGAAAATAAAACTAAACGCATACAGAAATCATTGTATAAAGAAATTGAGGAAGAAAAAGGAATAAATGAGTAGATTTAATACGGATCAACAACGAGCAATAGATTCAACAGGGAACGTTATAGTTTCAGCTGGTGCAGGCAGTGGAAAAACCAGCGTTTTAACTACGCGTATTTGTGAAAATATTGTCAAAAAAGGTATCAAACTAGATGAAATCCTTATTCTGACGTTTACCAAAGATGCCGCAAACGAAATGAAGACGCGTTTAAAAGCAGCCCTTAGTGAAAATAAATCGACTCGCAATCTGGTTCCTTTAGTAGATGGCGCCAATATTTCTACATTTGACTCGTATTTTTTAAACCTTGTTAAAAAATATTACTATCGATTAGATGTTCCATCGACTATCGATAATATTCCTGATGATGTCATCTATATCAAAAAATACGAAACGCTTAAAAAAATATTTGAAGAAAGAGCAAAAAGTCACGATCCTTTATTTAAGAAGCTTATAAATAATTATTGTCAAAAAAGTGAAAGTACACTTTTTAAATTTATCATGTCGATTGATGATGAATTGACCAAAGTAAATGATCGCGATAAGTATTTAAATGATTTTTACGATAATTTCTTGTCAGATGACGCTTTAAATAAATTCTTTAAGGAGAGTTTAGATAAAATCGTTCAAGAATTTGTTGAAGAATTTGATAGATCTAGTTACAAAATTAGTACAAGATATTATGAGAAAGTTTGTGAATGGACCGAATTCGATTCGTTATCTAAAAATCCTACATTTAAAAATGTCTATGAAAGTGGAATTTTAGAAAGCAAAGGCAAGCCAAGACCTTCTAAAAAAGATGACGCTGATAAATCCTTAAAAGATTATAATGGCAAGCTTTTTACCGACTTTAGAAAACTATTTAGAGCAGCCGACTTTAAAACATATGAAAATAATTTCTATAATGTCGATGTAAAGAATAACCAAGAACTTATACCTTATATATTAGATATAGTTAAGGAACTTAACGATCGAGTATACGAGTTTAAAAGCAATTTAGGATTTTTTACATTTAGCGATATTGCTAAGATGGCCTTAAAACTTATAAAAGAAAATGAAGATATTCGAAATTCGATTAAAAATAAACTCAAACTTATAATGATTGATGAATATCAAGATACGTCTATCGCTCAAGAAGAATTTATTTCGTTAATCGACAATAATAACGTCTTCGTAGTTGGCGATGTCAAACAATCAATTTATGGATTTAGAGATGCCAATCCAAAGCAATTCATTGATCGCTATAATAAATTTAAAGATCCATCAAATCCAGGCGAAGCAATTGACATGAATGTCAATTATCGTAGTAGAAAAGAGGTTAATGATGCCGTTAATGAACTTTTTAGCGAACTTATGACTGAAGACGTTGGCGGAGCTGATTATAGAAAAGGGCACATTATTCAAACTGGCAACAATATCTATGAAAGTAATAAAGATGTAAGTAGCCACCAGTATGGAATTTTTAAGTTTCCAATCGATTTATCTAAATATAAAAATGATAAGGGAAAAATTATTGAGACTAGTGAAATGGAAGAAGTTATAGAAGATGAAAGTGAGTCTAACAAGGAAGAAGTAAAACTTTCTGCTGATCAAAAGAAAGAAATTGAAGCTGACTATCTAGCCCAAGACATCATTAAACGTATAAACAATGGATACAAAGTTTTCGATAAAGATAAAGGTGAACTTCGTCCAATTGAATTCAAAGATATAACGATTCTTATTTGTAAGAAAACCGATTTTGATGTAATCGAAAAGAAGTTTTCTGAATATGGTATACCTTTAAATTCGGTCAAAGATAACGAAATTAGAACCAATACGGCTGTGGTCGTTTTAACTAATATCTTTAAGATGATTAATGAGTTTAATAAACCTATAGAAGATAAAGAGAAACAAAAACAAACTCTTAGACACGCTTTTGCTTCCTTACTTCGTAGTTTCTTATATGAATATAAAGATCAAGATTTATATGATTTATTTAGCGACAAAAAAGGAGAAGATGCCTATTTAAACAATGAAATTTATATAGATATTAAAAATTTTGCTAAAGAAACAAAAGACGATTTGCTCTCGGATATTTTCTTAAAATCGATTAAGAAATTTAAGATCATCGAAAAACTATATAAACTAGATAAAAACGCAATTGAAACTTCGAAATATATTGAGCTTTTCTATAACCGTACGAAAGTTATGGAGCAACTTAACTATACGCTCGACCAATTTATTTTATTTTTAGAAAGTCTCGATGACTTATCGATTGAGATGAATGTTAGAAAGACGTCAGAAGCAGAAAACGTTGTGACTTTAACAACTATCCATAAATCGAAGGGTCTAGAATATAACGTCGTCTATCTACCTTATTTATTTTTTGGCGTAAAAGGAAATGATAGTTATCCAGCCGGATTTTATATAAATAAAGCTTATGGATTTTTCCTTCCAAGCTTATATTTTATTAATGACGATAAAAATAAATGTTTGCACTATATTTTTAGAAGTAAATTCGAATCCAATAATCAATATAACGAGAACATGAGACTATTTTACGTTGCACTCACTCGAGCTAAAGAAGAAGTGATTATTCCTATAACTTCTATCGATGAAGAAAAGATGTCATTTAAAGATGCTTTTACAACTAAAGAAAGGGTCATTCGATCAAGAAATTTAGGCGAAATCTTTTATGCAGCCACGAATTTTATAAATAAACACTTTAAAGATGTGCCAAGTATGAAATTAAAATATGAACCTTTAAAAGAGACTAAACAAAAAATTCAAGCCGATGAATTGATACTTAAAAAAGACTTTAAATATGAATTTGAAAAGATTGAAAAGGTATCAAAAGCTAGTAAAGATCTTAAACTTGGAACCGATTTAAATAAACTTCAATACGGAACATACATCCATTTACTTATGGAGATAGTCGATTTTGTTAGTAAGGATACGTCTTTTATAAGTGATGAGAAAGAGAAAGTTATGGTCGATAATGTTTTAAAACAACCTATATTTAATAAAGTTAATGAAGGTGAAGTTTATAAGGAATATGAATTCTATGATGACGAGAATAGAAAAAATGGCATAATCGACTTATTAATAGTGTATAATGACAAAGTCGATATCATCGATTATAAACTTAAAAATATCGAAGACGATGCCTATATTAAACAGCTAAATATATATCGTAAATATATTAAAAAAGCGTTTGAAAAAGAAAATGTAAATTGCTACTTATTATCTATTATCGATAATAAATTAGAGGTAGTTCCTGAGGAATAATTTGTTAAAAAATATTGCTGTTTTTGAATAAAAACCCTGCAGAACTCAACTATTTTTAAAGAAAATGAGAAAAAATGAATTAAGTTTATAGTAAAGAAATATTGCTAATCTATCGAGGTAAAAGAGCATGAAAATGATAATCTACGATAAAGAAAATTTCCTAAAAATATTAAAAGCCGTTAAGTGTCCTGATGGACTCGATTTAGATTTTTTATACGATATTTATAGCAAGGTTAGCGAGACAATTAATGGTGTTATAAGTAATACCGAAGGTTATCGTTTTAATGCTATCAACCCAATTACTGTTATTTTATATTTAATCCATGAATATACTTTCTTTATCTCTGGCTTTACGAAAGAACAAATCGAGAGTATTAATAAAGATGAAGGATATATTCAAACTTTAACTTCAACCTGTGCGGATAAATATCTTACAAACGAACAACTTTCATATAATAGCAAAGCCTATTTGAATAAATTTAATCCATTTATTTCGACTATAACTTTATATTTAAATTTTGCTTTAAGATCGCTCGATAGTCTTAAAAATTTAGATACTTCGAGTCTACTTGTTTGCGATATGCTTAAAAAAGCCTTCACCATGGCAAAATGTATTATTAACCTTCTTATTGATGGCTTTGAAACGGAAGCTTTTTCAACTTGGAGAACGCTTCACGAAAATGAATCTATATTAATTTGTTTAATTAAATACAATATTTTCCAAGATTATTTGCGTCACGTTAAATACGCTTTAGCCTATAGAAAACAGATTAAATCCGTTGAGCAAACCGATAAAATCTTTGAAGAAATCAAGGAAAATATGAAAAAGCACGAGTTAAAGAGCAAGGACATGAAAAAATATATTGAATATGGTTATCTATTCTCCATACCTAATATAAAACTCAATGAAGACTTTAAACTTAACTTTAGAGATGGCGTCGAAAAGCTTGCCGGACTAGAAAGATATTCGAAAATTTATGAAATGAGTAGCGAAATTTCACATAGCTCACCATTATTACTCTTTTCAAATAAAGAATATTATTACTTAATGACTGTTAGTAATTTATATGAATCCTTCTTTAGACTTGAAGCGATATTCGATCAACTTTATAAAAAAGCCGCTGGAGAAGCTGCAATTAAAAATTATGAAGCATTAAAAGATAGATATTTAAGACAAATTCAAATTGCCTATACAAAAATTTTACAAAGATATAATGCCTTAAAACGTAACAAGACAAAACAAGAAGAAGTTGCTACCGAAAAGTGAAATTTATGAAACATATGATCAGAGCGTATAAAAATCTATTGCATTATTCGTGTGATTTTGCCATAATTTATGCACTGCTGAAATGGACAGTTAGCTCAGCTGGGAGAGCATCTGTTTGACGTACAGAAGGTCATAGGTTCGAGTCCTATACTGTCCACCATTAGAGCATTAGGTGGGCTATAAAGCCCATTTTTATTTAAAAGGATTTAATTATAAGGTTACTAGTAAGGAGAAAATTATGCCTTTAATTGATGTAATGACGAATGAAGTCATCGTTGAAGAAGATCTTCAAAAAATCAAAAGCGAACTCGGTAAAGCTATTTCTATAATTCCTGGAAAAAGCGAAACTTGGTTAATGATAAACGTTCAAAGCGAACAACTTATGTATTTTAAAGGCACAAACGATCCTTGTGTAATGGTTGAAGTTAAAACTTATGGCGAAGTTGATTATGAAACTTCGAACCAATTAACCAAAAAGATTACTTCGATTATAGAAAGAATACTCCATGTGTCTCCTAATAGAGTGTATGTAAGTTATTATTCAACTGAAAAATGGGGATATGGAGGAAGAAATTTCTAATCTCGCACACGTAGTTTAGTGGTAGAACATCAGCTTCCCAAGCTGAATGTGCGGGTTCG
>CAYLSZ010000020.1:0-16402 GCA_964386745.1 uncultured Staphylococcaceae bacterium
TGTTATGACTTTCTCCGCTCCCAGCCGGCTCAAAATAGTCGCCCCATATATAAGCGCCAGATACAGATAAAAGAAAAAGCATCCTATATTATTCTTCTTACCTGCTTTGTATCGCGCATAAATCATAAAAAACGCAAACAAAACAGCAATTATTATGTGCTCTCTTATCACTTGTCCGACTGTCAATAAAATACTTTCTAAAACCAGCATATCTTTCTATTGTGCTCTAAATATTGGCAGAACAATCACATATTTAATCCCGAAATTATTTCCGGAGGACGATTCAAAAGATGGAAAACCGAACAGCTGCTGCTTTTACTGCTTATTGCTTTTCGTTTCTTTTAAAGGAACAGAAAAAGGCCTCAATCTGTAGTGCAATTCAATTTATAATCAGACTCTCAGAAAAAAGGTTGTCCATGGATATTTTAAACACCGTAAGCTCAGAAGGCAATAGTGAGATCAAAATAAAGAATTTTTGAAACAATTGGATACAGCAAAAACTTCAGTCAAGCAAAGATAATCATAATCCGGCTTTTATGAATCAGAGAACCAAGTACAGGGGGAATTTCTCCAAGCAACAACTATCAAAAATTCTCTTTTCTTCACCATTCTGTCTCATAATATCTCAACGTGTTTTACATGACTGGCCTTATTCCATAAATATTCAAATTCATCTGTATAAATCTCATATTCTGTATCCGTTGAATCAAATATATATTGAAAGGTTTTATCGGAATTATATTTTCCGTATGTATAAAAAGAAACTTTAACAATTCCATATTCCTTGTCTCTAATACAATAAAATCTATGCATTAATGGGACTTCCGCAACTTTAACACAAATAATATCAGAATAATTTTGGGATATCTCTATCCAATTTTTCAATGACTTATCATATCCATAATATTTTTTTAAGGGTTGCCTCATATGTACAGCTAAATCTTCTACGGTCTCTCTCTCATTAACAATAACCCGCAATTTTATTTTTTTCTCTATAATTTCCCTTAATATCTCAACTATATTTGATCTAATATGCCATTCTGATCCTGAATGAAATGCCATATCAATACAATAATCCGAATTACTATTTTTCATTCCTTCCTCAAAGAAACCTGCTGTGTCAACAGGAATTTTTGCAATTTGCTTATAATTTTGCAGAACATTAATCCCCGACATATATTGAACGATCTTTTCAATCGTTGCAGAAAAATATTCCTCACTCAAAAGGACATGCTGCAGATTTTTAATATTTCGTATTTCATTAGGTAATTCATCATTTAGATGATCCGGCCATTTAAAGTCAGAATCTCTCACTGGAATAATGTTTTTCTTTTCAGTTACTGCCGCTAAAATCTCTTTTCTTACCCAGTCATCTTGTTTTGTGCATCCATCAAGTGATCCTTTAGTAAGGACAAGAATAAAATTATGTGCCTCACTAATTGCCTTAAAAAGCCTATCATCAAATTGTCCTGGATGATCTCCCTCTATATCTAAAAAACAATTGATACCCTTCTCTTTCAATGCGATTTTCAACATTTGAGCAATGGGGAAACTACAATTACGCCGGTAACTAATAAATACATCTTGCTTCAATTGACAATCCTCCTTCTGATCTGATTCTAATAGAGTGCTAATGAATCCATGCATTGCAATGTCAGCAATGCAATCACTGTAAAAATCATAAAACAAAACATAACTGTTTTCCCATTTGTCTATATAAAGACATGACAATATTTTTATTATATTATTTTTACATCATACCTTTTTCCATTATTTTCACTTTTTCGGTAAGCATTGTCTATGTATTTTAATGGATTTGCCAAAAACTCATCCTCTTCTACAAAAGCAATGTAAGAACCATTCAACCAATCATAAGAACCACTACTTGTATTTATCGGCGGATTAGAATTAAAATGGTTTACAGCAATAATATCTTGTATTTTATCCATATGGTATTTTATGACAGATACTCCATTTGTATCAAATGTTGAATACTTAAACCATGAATATCCATTATCGACCTTTCTAATTACGGCAACTACGCCATTCCTTTGGGATGTCCGTCCTTTTCTGGTGATTTTCTTCAAAGAGTATGAAACTTCCCATGCTATCCAATCACTTTTCCTCATATTGGGAGAAAGTATTACTATTGTTACAGATGTATTATACATCATATCTGCAAGACTTTTTTCTATCGTTTTTCGTTTTAAGTCAGTCATATTTTTCGAATCTGCGGTTTCTCCATTATAGTAAATTGCATCTTTTCCAAGAGCTTTTATAATATCATCTCTTAATGTTTTTGATTCGCTATATTTGTATGAAATAAATGTTTTATGTGCCATCCCCAGCCCTCCCTATATGTAATACCTCATCAGACTTTCCTTTGTTCTTGAACAATAACGGTAATAGTTTCTACCAATTTATTAATTTCCGTTTCTTTTTCAAGAATATCCAGATACTTTTCCAAATATTTGTAGTTATCTATATCTTTCTTAACTTCATTAAAAATTAATTTTGCCATAAATCCTGTACTTCCCACAGGTATAATTATATTCTTATTTCTCTTCGCCTCTTCAAATTCTTTCCAGCAACCATCTGCATTAATAATACGGCATTCATCTTTCGGATCTTGCTTGTTACCAAATAAGAATATCGCAATTCCTGTATCATTTATCATATCTCTACGATACTGTTCAAATACATTCTTTCGCTCCTGGGGATCTTTTATTCCATGAGGGAATGGATACAGGCGCAAATAATCATCCATATGTTTATACTTGCTACGATATATCTCAGATAGAGCACCATTAATAATGGCTGAACCAATACCCTTTCCAAAGCCTGAAATGATTTTAAAATTATTAATGACCAAGGACTTAGCAATTGTATACCCTAGTTCTTCAGCCTTCTCTTTTCCCCATCCAGTATAATCACTGGCACTGCCGGAAATAAATACATTGCTTCTTTTTACAGCAATCTCTATTTCCCGAAGTATATTTGTAATTTCAAAATAATCATTTACAAATATCGTGTGGATTCCATAACGAGCCAAATCCCGAGAGCGAAGTTCTTGCTTCGCATTTTCATATCCGTAATCTTCGTCATTTTCATAATCTGATCTTTGCACTTTACGGAAAAAACAAAAGTGCTCCGTTATATTCTCATCCAAGAGAGCATATATTTGATTCAAGATATACTCTAAATTAGGGTCCTCGAAGCTAAACCCAATAAAAAGAAACTTTTTTGAAATCAAATCTCCTTTTAATATCGTTTTAAAAATCGGCCTTTTCTTATCATATAAAACATAATCATCCTTTGTTAGTACAGCATTAGCCGGATGATCTACATCACCATGCATTTTATATACAACCGCATCTCTATCAGATAATGTATACGATAATTGATCTGAATCAATTTTAACATCCACCCTTTTATTTGCCTTTTCAAGACCCTTTTCAAGAAGCTTATCATAATTTGTTGTCCAATAAGTAGCTATTGGCAATCGTGTAATTATATTTATGTTTTCGTTATCTCCTGCTTCTTTATTAAATGCGTTAAGAATCTCTTGATTGATGCTTGCTCTATTTCCTATTTCATTTCTATAATATTGAGCTAATGAAAGAAGATCAGATTCTTTATCTATATCAAGTTCCAACTCCTCTGCTAATGGCTTTAAAAAAGTTTTCCAATCAACATATCCAGAGGTTCTAGACAATCCAGCTCCTGCAAATATAGCCGCGTTTCCTTCTCTTATTGCGTCTGTATATTTTTTTATCAATTTATCTTTCGAGTTTTTTTCCATCTATGATAATTCCCTCCCTTGTTAAAAAACCTTTCACATGAATTATTGCGGAAATTCAAATTCAGAAGTATACTTTTCCCGGTATATAAACACACGGCCACTTTCATCATATTCAACATAAGCACAAGCCACCTTTCCTTTTACCCGAAAAAATAATTTATTCCGGCACCTCATGAATTTTTTCTGTTTTATCCAGATAATTGTGACTCCTCATTAATTATTTAGCCAGAAATTCCTACTAAACATGATTTATCAGATTTCCCCCATTATCTTTTCATAAAGTCTCTCACAACACTCTTCCATCTCCACGAAATGGCATGTCACTGTCTCCCGGCAGTGTCCTTGCAAAGCTTCTTCCAGTGCAGCCACCGCCTCCTCAGGTGTCATGGCGACCTTTTCCCAGAAATCTTTCCCATGATCCAGTTCCCGATATCCATTCATGCCACATTTAAATTCCATCACATCCGGTATGTAAGAAAGCACCGGTGTTTCCAGATACAAAAAATCATATTGAAAAGAAGAAAAATCCGTCATAAAAATACTGTATCTCTCTTCTGCCACGGAGTCAGTCAAAAAAGTTATTCTTGAAGAAAATGTTTCTTCTTCACCGGTAAAATAAGACTGGTATTCTGAAAAAATGGGGTGAAGTTTTACATCAAGATCATAATCGTATCTCTCCAAAAGTTCCTGTAATTTATCACTGTTCAGGAACTCCCAGATTCCCTTAAAGTAGGAAGAACTTAGGAATTTCTCATCCAGTTTTTCCCAACGATGTTCTACATATTCACCTGTCAGATAACTGCGCCAGGACGGGGCAAACAAAATCCTTTTTTCTTTTTGAATATTTTTTCTTAACCGTTCAAATCTTGCCATTCCTGTACAGAGCAGATCTTTTTCAACAAATCCATTTTTCAGATATAGATTTCTCTCTTCCCATGTAGAAACAACAATTTTGTCCGCCATGATCTTCTCGGGACTATATTTCCAGGGCATTACAATATGCAGGACTCCGTGCTGTAAATAAATGACTTTAAACTCCAACTTATCGGCCTTTTTTTCTATTATCTCCTGCCCATAAGGAAAAATATTACTTTCTTCAATATATGCCGTCAATACTTTCTCACACTTCTCTAAAAGAGATTTGTGTTTTCTGCTGCCAAATTTCACCAGATGTTTCCTATACCGGGCATCAAATCTCTGTCTCTCATCCGTCACCACATAATATCTGGTAATATCATCGCATTTTTCCACGTCACACAAAAATTGCAGGGCTCCATTGTCCCGCTCCACTCCTGCACAATCGTAATACAACCAGATACGCTTCCGGTTCTTAGCCTCCTTGCATTCAGAAAAGTGCAGCACATTTTTCTCATCCTTACGAATCCTGCACCCCTGGTAATTTACATCATATCGTTTGAGCTTATGACTCAACGGAACCTGCGGCATAAAATAAAAATGTGTTTGGAACCAGTTCCCCTGCAGCCCTACTTCAAACCGTACAGTTTCTACTCTGTTGAGATTTCCCCGATAGCAAAATGCCTGAAATTTCTGCGTCTTTTCTCTGGAGAGATAGTAGCAATGCGCGCTATCATACAGTTTCATTTTTCTTGTCAACGCACCATCATTTTCAACCGCGCACACCATCACTTCATCCTGATAAAACTGCAAAAAAACAGACTTTATAAAACCCCATAGTTCTACCTGATCATGTTCCACACGGATCTTTGTAACTACAAGTTCCATGCTGTTCTCGCTGAGAACACACGCTTGTCCATCATAAAGCGCAAATTCAAATTTTGTCACTCTGCAAGTCAATGCACATTCATCTTTCAGTCGGAGCAGGTAAAACTTCTCAAAAAAATCCATCTGAGGATGATTCAGAATCACCTTACTATCACAGCGATCTAATAATGCCCGCATCCTTTCTACCGCATGATGAAACTGTTCTTTTCCATAATGATATGGGAAAAGGATATTGGAAGTCATTTTCCAATATAAGTCATTGACGTACAGCCCCTGCCACGCCAGCGGGACCTGCTCATATCTGGAAAACATCTCCTCAAAAAACTCCATACATTGTTCAAAGATATAGCAGGCTCCTGACAGTTTTCCCGAGGAACTGTTGCTATTGCGGTAATAAATATATTTTCCTTCATTACAGAATCCCATTTTCAAAGTCCGCCCCAACACATCGCAACAGTATCGCTGATCCTCAGAAAAAGTTTGTTTTTCATCGAACATAACATTGTTCTCAAACTGATTTTTGACAACAATATTCATAGTGGTTTGTCCAATATATGCATTATCTCTTAGATCATATACCCCATTTTCTTTCAGATACTGATAGCGAAAATGTGGTTCCAGGCATTTCCCTTTGTAGATCGTTTCAATGGGATATGTCACAAGATCCACTTTATCATAAACCGTATCAAAAAAATCTGTTATCACTTGAATCGTATGCTTTTCCAGTGCATCGTCAGCGTCCAGAAAAAACATATATTTCCCGGACGCAACGCGAATCCCTGCGTTTCGTGCAGCAGAAACCCCTTGATTTTTCTGCCAAATATAAATAATATTATCATTTTCTGCGGCCAGCCTCTGACAAATTTCCCCACTATGATCTTTGGAGCCATCATTGATCAAGAAAATTTCCATACTGGAAAATGGCACCGTCTGCTCTTTTAATGAGGAAATACACTTTGAAATTTTTTGCTCCTGGTTATAGACAGGGATGATTATGGATACTTTAGAAAACATTTTCTTTCTTCTTCGTCACCTATAATAATATTTCTCAATTATTTCTACACATTCTCAGTAATGGATCTGAATAAAAATCAACAGAAAACATATCAACAAAACATTCCTTTTTCTTGTCATAGACTATACCCAAGATTCCTCTTGTTTTCTTATCGAAATCTACCGTACCTGCTCCATTAATGTAAAGCATTTTTGTTTTTATAGTTTTACCTCCATTATAACCTTCTGATTCGATCTCAACAAAACCTTTTCCATTAGGCAATTTAAACATATAGTGCTCTTTTCCTTTTGATAAGACCTCATAAATAAATTGATTTTCACCATCAACAACTGCTATATAGCTATTTCTATATTTTCCTTTCAGACTGGATGCAAGCCCTAATGTTGTACTATTTGTAAAATTTTTCCATTGTGTCGAAACTTCATCACGTCCTCGTAAGAATAATATATATTCATCTTTTTTTTGAGAAATATAATACGAGTATTTATTAAAATCGTTTATTGAGCATAAAGCATTATCATATGCAAAAGGAACATTTTCATCATTCTCCGCTATATTAACCAACCATGTTTTTCCATCCGCCTTTTTGTGATCTAAAATAATAGGTTCCGTCATATCTGGTCGTAATTCGATAATATCTGATTGATATTCTGGCACTGTTTCTGTCCGATGCTCTAGTTCATTTACAATTAATTCTGGATGGAGAAGGTCTAGTCCGCTTAATATTTCAGGTGAATAATTCCACCACTGCAATTTTAGCAATCGTTCTATTAGGTCATCACTAAATCTTTTTTTTAATGGTTTTGCAGGACACCCCCCTACTATCGTATATGGAGAAACATCTTTCGTCACAACCGCTCCCGCCCCAACAATTGCCCCATCTCCAATTTTTACTCCCCGAATGATCACTGCATTATTCGCAATCCAAACATCGTTACCGATTTCACAAAAGGAATTTTTCTTGGCAGGCATTTTATTAACTGTATTAGGCAATAAACTATTCGACCATTTTGAGTCCTTATATAAATTGCCTAAATAATCCTTAAACCAATCGTTGTCAAAATTATATGTGATACTATGAGTAGACAGGTTATCCGTAGGATGCTCACCAAAACCAATTGTTACATTTTGCGCAATAGAACAATATCTTCCGATTCGCTTTGTATTTCTTATCGCCGCATTAGGCCCTGTATATGAAAAAGCACCTATCCAATCCGATGCAACTTCTCCTCCAGCAAAACGAACCGGGGCTTCTATTCTGGATATACAACCAGCTCTCCCTATTTTCGTGTCCCCTTTTAATGTCACCGCTATTCCAGTAGAAGTAGAAATTGTTGTTCCATTCTTTAAAATCATTTTCAACACCTCTTTCCGCAATTTCTGTCATGCTTAGTAAATCGCCTTATAAATTTTTTCACAGCAATGATCCATGGGCAAATAAAACTCCTCCATTCTCTTCTTATACTTTTCCTCAACCTCAAAATTACGATCCACCACCTTTTTTACACTCTCCACTGCCTCATCGACTTTCGTTGTAAAATCTCCAAAGGCATCTTCAAATGGGAGATCTAGTCGTCGATACTGATTTAATCCTGCTTCAAATTCCAAAATATCAGGGACAAAGTATATAATCGGTCGCTTCAAATAAGCAAAATTAAATGTATAAGAAGAAAAGTCTGTTATAAATAACGAATACTCTTCGTCCCGCACTACATTATCTGCAATACTGATCCGATCCGACTTGATTGTAAAAAACTTAAGGTAAGGCCTGAAAATCGGATGAATCTTAAAATCAAGATACAAATCATTTTTTTTCAACAACTTTATTAAGTTCGGATCATCAAGAAACTTCTGTATTTCCAGAAAATATTTTGAATCTACAAACTTATCTTCTGTCAATTCCCAGACAGTATCAATACACTGACCGATCAGATACATCCTCCAGGATGGCGCAAACAAAATCCGATTTACTGGTTTTACATTTATGTCCATTTTCTCGAAACGTGGCATCCCGTAAGGCAAAATATCATTCTTTCTAAACAGATATTTTTCATGGAAATTTTTGACTTCAAAATAAGATGAAGCAACTATCCTATCTACTTCCAAACGTTCGGGTGTATATTTCCAAGGAAGACTTGCATGTAAAATTCCATGTTGCAGATACACAATTTCCGCATTCATCAGATCCATATACATTTTTTTATCAACAGCTGCAAACGGATAAAGATTTACCTCTTCAATATAAGCCGTTATAATCCGCTCAGCCCGAATAAACAACTGCTGATGCAATTTAGAGCCAAACATAATTACTCTTGATAATTGATGCTCTGTAAAGAGATGTCTGCTCTCATCAAAGTCATTGTTCAAAACATAGTACCTGTCTATACCATCCGCTTTTTCAAAGTCGTGAATAAATTGAAAATAGCCATTATCATAATCCACTCCTTTGCAATCAGAATATAACCATATTCTTCTCCCGATATAACGATGACTTAGTGTTCGTAGTTGATATGCTTCATAACTATGCTTTCGTATCGCCAGGGTATTCTCTTTTTCTATAATTTCTTCCTCTCCCTCTAATGCCTTTGTAATGAAAAATTCATTATTTTTCATTTCGATCAGATATCCGTTCCTACTGATCTTGCTTTGCATTACAAAAGGACTTGTAGGCATCTTATAATAATGTGTCGGAAAAATGATACCATCTACATCTATCTCAAATTTAAAATTATAAATATTATTCATATCGCACTCATAATAAAACCCCCAAAAATAGTTCGTAATAGTTTTACATTTATAATAACTTTGGGATGATAAAAAAACTTCCAATTCATATTGTTGTGCTCCATTATTTTCATTCACATAAATAAGCGGTTTCTCATGAAAATTGAAAAATTGTGACTTCAACGTTAGCAACAACAGAAGCTTTCCATTTTTCTCTCGCATTTTATTAAAGATCAACTCAAAACTTTTACGTTCAAAGATAATTTTTCTCCCTGACGCCAGAAAATATCTCCCTTTTTCTACAATTGGAGTAATTGAATCCCCTTTCTTCTGTAAGAAATAGTATCTGTGGAAATTATCAACAGAAGGGTGCGTTAAGATCACATAATCAGAAACTCTCCTTAGCAGAGTCCACAGACGATTTACACTTCTCTCAAACTTTTCTCCGTGATAATGATAAGGCAAAAGATAATTCTGCCTCAGCTTCCAACTCAAATCATGCACATACAACGCCTGGTAATACTCCGGCACTTCAGTGTTAAACTCTGCAAAGAGATCCTCCCAAAGTTTTGTCGTCGGTTCAAAAAGATCAATCGGATTAGTGTTTTCTGCTACAATGCTGCCGCTATGCAGCATATACTTATACTCCACTCCCTCCACAAATCCGATCTTCATTTTATCCTTTAATAAAGCACTGCAATATTTCTGATCTTCGTGATAACCAAGCCGTTCATCAAAAAGTAAGTTATCCTGGAACAGATTTTTGACCGCAATATTTAATCTGACTTGAAATACATATATGTCTTTTGTCAGATCGTAAATTCCAGTCTTTTTCAGTACCTGATATCTGATATGAGGAGATTTCATCTCTCCATCACTGGTATATGTCCGTTCCGGATAAGTGACCATATCTATCTCGTCATAATATTTATCAAAAAAATCACAAATTTTCTTCACCACATTTTCCGAAAATAAATCATCTGCATCAAGATACATAATATATTTACCTGTTGCATTCCTAATTCCAAAATTCCTAGCAACAGACACCCCACTATTTTCTTGATGAAACACTTTAAAACAAGGATATATATCAGCATATTCTCTACAGATTGCCAAACTGTTATCCTTCGAACCATCATCTATCAACAGCACTTCCATTTGGCTCATATCCATTGTCTGCATTATGATGGAGTCAAGACATCTCCTAATATATTCTCCTGCATTGTATACAGGAATTATTACCGATACTTTATGTTCGAAATTTTTCATTCTGCTTTTTCTCCTCATTTAAAACTTATATTTTATCCACGCCTTTATAGACTTAAAAATTGTTTTTATCCCAAGTTTTCCTTGGCGATACTGAGAAATAACATACTCAGCAAGATCCGGACCAGAAAGCAATATCAAAGAAGAATTTTGATCCTGAATATCCATCACAACACCCGGAGAATTATGCTTTTCAACCACGTCTGCTTTACTTGATGCTTTTACCATACTTTCTATTTTTTTTATTTCTTCAATTAGAATATTTATCTTTTTTTCAAAAGGTGTATAATTATCACTATCTGTCATTGTATCTTCAATAAAATCATGTTCCTCATAAAAAAGATATTCATCAAGAGAACAAGATAATAAAAAATCAATCTCTTTTTCCTTCATACCAAATAGAGGACAAATAACTTTCATAAACCGTTCATCTTTTTGGAAGGAGGAAAAATATTCTTTGAACTTTTCAAAAAGGCAGGAATCATTTTCATTAAGACAAATAGTGAATATTTCACTCAAATAGTTATCTGCAATAAAATAATTAAGTCTATAGTTGTGAAATTGGTTGTCAATCTTTACTGCGAGCTTAATCCACTCTTCCCGGGATATGCTTTCGGGGGCATGTTCAACCAAATAAAATATGGCCTGCCTATCAATAAGATTGTCATTATTTAACAAAGAAAAACCATTTTCGACCCGGGAAAACGACGCAACATTATTAGGTATAAAATTGTAAATATCTTCTGATTCCCCATATATATATCCATTTTCCACTATATTAATTTTAATAAAACTATGCGCATACGAACACAAAAATGAGAGTTCTGGAAAACACTCTTCAGAATCAAAACACTTAGTTTTATCTGTGATGAATTTTAAATAAAAAAGTTTCCCATAAAGTGTTAATTCATTGCAGGTAATATTATCAAAATTCTTCCCATCAGTTTTTAAACAACGGGCAAAAGAAAACGTCTCCGTATTGTTAAAAGCAACTAATTTTTCTAATAACTGATTTTCAAGCACAGTATTTGTATGACAGAAAAGAACTGCTGAACCAGATGCCTGTGCTATAGCCATATTTATATTTTCCCAATAATTACCATAATATATGGTTTTAAGATTCAAAATATTTTTCAAATTTTGAGGCATGAAATCCCGGATTAAAATAATTTCCACATTTTTATATGTCTGTCTCCTAATTGAATTGATACATCTTATCAAATAAGTATCATCATCGAATTCCGGTATAATTACACTAACTAATGGCTGCTGTTGTTCCATATTTCCTCTCCTCTGTCTTCTATATTTCCCATTTTAATATCACCTTAAAATCCACTGATTTTGCCCGTTCAAATGCTTTGCTGATATCATTAACATTACGAATTAAAACTTCTTCAGATATTAATTTTTTCATTCTTCTGACAAGCTTGTCATTACTTTCCAGAAGCGTAACAGTTTCTTCAAAATCTTTCCGCCCGGAACGGCTTCTTCCCACAAGCGTCAATCCTTTCTCCAAAACCATTCGAGTATTGATTGCTACTGGATTTTCGCTAACCCCAAGAAGCATTATGGTTCCCTCAGGATTGATTACATCAATCATTTGTGAGATTGCATCTTCGGAAGGCTGACCACCCACACATTCAAAAACGTCGTCAAACCAGACATTGTCCGGCGAAATTTCATCTATAGTATAAATCTCATCAACAAATTGGAAAAGCTCTAATTTAGAGCGATGAACACCAATAACTGTAACATGGATATCAGGAATATAGCATTTAAGTAAAGCACAAATAATATATCCAAGGCCTCCATCGCCCCATACTCCAATACGGCGCGGTTCATTCTTTTTTTTATTCAGATACGTTGTTACAGCATGTACACCGACACTAATAAATTCTACAAACGATGCTATTTCTTTAGGTATTTTTTCATATTTTACAATCTGGTTTACAGGAAGACTCATCAATTCCTGCATGAACCCATCGGCTTTACTGGACCGGAACTTTGAATCAAGCCGATAATTTTCAGCAGAGCGAATATCCTTCCCGGGAATATTAGGGAGAAGAATAACTTTATCACCACAATGAAAATTCTTCTTCGGATCATAAAGTACCGTTCCTGCCGCTTCATGAATCAGTGTGAGTGGCAATTTCTGTTTTAGAACTTTTGCATCACGCATTCCAAAATAATAACGCATATCTGCTTTACATATCGAGAGGATCTCTGGTCTTACAAGTACATTTTCTTCATTAAACTGAATATCAGAAAAAAAAGTCTCCATTTTCCCGGGAGCAGTTAATTTGTATAGTGCATTAATCATTTTACTTTTCCTCCAACATACATTTTGCCATTTTAAGGTCAAAGGGGTAAGTAATTTTAAAATTCAATACGCTTCCTTCTACGATATGCACTTCATAATTTCTCAAAAAAAACATTTTGCAGGAATCAGTTACGATATCCAATTCCTCTTCGGACATGCTTTGGTATACTTCTTTGAACATACCATATTTAAAAGATTGCGGTGTCTGTCCCTGATACATCTCACTTCGCACAGGAATGTCAGTGATTAATTCATTATCTGAGGATCTGACAATTGTATCAGTCGCTGCAATGACTGTGTCGCAGACCCCGTATTTCTCTGCAGCTTTTACATTCTCCTCAATAATTTTCAGTGTGACAAAAGGCCTAACAGCATCATGTGTAACAAAAATTGTACTATCATCAATTTCCCAGAGTTCCTCCGCTTTTTCGATAATTTTCTGGATAGTATCATTTCTACGAATGCCACCCGAAGTAACTACTACACGATGCTCCTTGGAAAGATATTTTTTCAAAAGATCTTCCATATAATCAATCCAGTCAGGATGAACACCTACGACAACATAATCAATATCAGCGCTCACAAGAAATTTTTCAATAGTGTGAATAATAATTGGCTTTTTAGCAACTTCCAAAAACTGTTTCGGCACAGTACTGTTTCCCATTCTGGAACCCACGCCGCCTGCTACGATTCCTGCTATAACCATGTTAATTCCTCTTTTCTTTTTTTATTTAACAGTAGGAACAGAATGTTTCGGTATATTTTTCAAGCTGGCTTCCTAGTAGCGTTTCTATACTATAAAAATCTGTTCCCAAACGATCTTCGGTAAAATACTTATCCCACATTCATATCATCCATCAGTCCACAGATTCCTTTAAAAAACTTCTGATTTTTTCTGCCTTCCCCCATCAGCAAAGGCGCATAGGCATCTCTTCCGGAAATTTTTCCGAACAGAACTGACTTCGTCATAATGCGTCCATATGCTCTCACAAAATCCAGAATCCCATTCTGGATCTGCTTTATTTTCTCTGTATCAACTTTGGCTTCCTTTAACCTGCATTCGTAATGTCCTTCCTCATCCAGATAGAATCCCTGCAGGCTTCCATGAGGCGCATCCAGCAGCATCTCCCAGTAAAGATTATGATTCTTTCCGGGATCATGAAATTTCCAGATATCCCGGTTTTCCCTCTGGGAATACATGTAGCTTACAAGCTTTCCGGACTGGAGGAAGGTCTCACTGGCGTCCGGCTCCGCACTGGCAGCAGTATTTGTTCCTGCGATAATGCCGGTAATTCTGCACTCCAGCTTCCAGATCTGGTTTACAATATGATCCAGAGTAATCGCTCCGCTGCCAGCCCAGCCGATATCCACGGCAACTGCTTCGCGGCAATCCTTTAATATTCCTGAAAAATACTGTTTCCCGGCTTCAAGCTGTTCCTCATAATGTGTCAGAACACAATCCCAGGATTTCATGAGGTATGCCTTCATCTTCTTCACATTTTTGTCTGTAAGCTCCTCATTCGGATCCAGGCCGGTATTCTGCCAGAGGCCATCCCCCATATCTCCCAGTTCCATAGCTTCCAGTATTGCTTTAAGGGAATATCCCTGATTAACTTTGTGATACAGGAACCGCCGGAAATAATCATATTTAAAATATCCCGCATCCAGTTTAGTTGCAGCCAGTCTGGACCAGTACACATACCGGCATATCCCGGCATCCTCCGGATACATGATGTTGTAAGCCTTCATCAACACATCCCCGTCCCTGGCCAGGAACAGAATCCGGTCCTTTTTTTTCCGGTGTACATATTCATGTATGAACTGGCAATACCCGGTCACAAATAATCCGCCGTAAATATAACCGTATTCGTATTCCCTGGTATATTCTTTTAATCCATTATGAATATGCGCATTGACAATCCCCCGGTATACACTGCCTGTAATGGCTGACATATCCTCCGGACGGTAAACCGATCCCGCTACATTTACATTGGCATAAAGCCGGGAATCAAATCCATGATTTCTGGAATTTGTTATATCAGAAACCGTATTGTCGCCCACATGCACAAATGCAAGTCCCTGTTGTCCACATATTTTTTCTTCCCTGCTTCTGACTTCATCATACAGATCTCCTCTGCTTTTTGATTTCCCCAGATCACATGATACATAGTACGCATTGAATTTTCCATAATGGCACTTTTCCAGTAATGTCTGAATCTGGCAGGTGTTCAGATACATGTCTGATGTAATAATGATCCTTTTCCCCAGACTCCGCAATTCCTCTACCACTTCTTTCATGTATGGATTGGCAAAGCAGAACTCATACTCCAGTTCTGCTTCCCGTTTCTTCGCGTACTCCGCGTCAATTCCAATCTCTTCTGAAAGTATCTTGTAAATTTCATCCAGATTGACTTCACGGTGCTTTTCCTTTTTATATTTTTTCTCCCTTGCTTTCCACTCCATTTCCATCCGGATTCTCTTGAAATCCATATATCCCAGTTCATCCCCCAACAGAAAAAACAGGTCTGCAGGACTGGAAAACGGCCGCAATACCAGGGTGTCAAATACGTCAAAGGATATCACATCATATTTGGAAAGCTCTGCCGCGAATTCTGCCGGACTCTTTCTTTTTGAAATGGAGGATTCACTTCCTTCGGCATATAAAAGCTTTTCTTCATAATAGGGATACTTCTCCGGCTGTCCCAGCTTTCTGTTCCGGAACACATGATAAGATATGTTCAGCCCCAGCAGATATCCCCAGGCTCCTATCCGCCGGATACCGCTTACACTATTTCTTTTTTTCTGATAACGCTCCCGGATTCCAGGTGCCTGGTTCACGAGCAACTGATAGACTGGCATTGTTCCTTTCATACTCCTGACCCATCCTTTCTGCTTACCCGTTCATCTTCTCATAAGCGGTACAGACTTGATCGGGATCACCTACCATACGCAGATGTCCTTTTTCAATCCACACAACCTTTGTACAGTTTTTCCGGATTACCCCTGTGGAGTGGGATACAATCAGGACGGTAGATCCTCCATGAATCATCTCCTGTATCCGCGCTTCACTTTTCTTACGGAAAAACATATCTCCCACACTCAGCACTTCATCCAGAATAAGGATCTCCGGCGTATCCCGCACTGTGGCAATCGCAAAGCCCAGACGCGATACCATACCGGAAGAATAATTTTTTACTCTTTCATCCATAAAGCCATCTAACTCTGCGAATTCAACAATATCGTCATATTTTTCGTCAATATATTCCTTTGTATATCCGATAATCGCTCCATTCAGGTATACATTTTCCCGGCCTGTCAATTCCATGTCAAAACCTGTTCCCAGAGTCAGGAGCTGTATTTTTTTCTTATCTACTTTAACCTCGCCTTCTGTGGGAACAAGCACTCCGGAAATAATTTTCAGAATTGTACTTTTTCCCGAGCCATTGGTTCCGATAATTCCCACTATTTCACCTTTCATGACGGTGAAACTTATATCGTCAAGAGCGCGGAACTTTTCGACTGTCCTTTTTCC
>CAYLSZ010000021.1:0-14674 GCA_964386745.1 uncultured Staphylococcaceae bacterium
GTCGAGGAATTGCAGTGTAAAATTAAATAACGGAATTTACTTTAAGAATTTACGTATAAAAAGATAGGTAATTTGTATACAAATTAAAAACCGGCCAATAGCAATCGGTTAACTTTAATTATTCTTCAATTTTTGTATTATCGGTATCTTCTATAATCGTTTCTTCAATGACTACTTCTTTAATGTCGAGTTCATTACATGCAGCGCTATACTCAATTAAGAAATAAATAGCAATTGCTAAGATATTCAATATATGTGTTGTTAACCACATAAAGCCGATAATAGGGAACTAAGTTATAACATACTTATATTAATAGTTAGTTCTTAAATTTATTACATATAATTAACGATAATATTGATTTCGATTTTTTATAAGTTTTTGAAAAAATAGTGAAGATCTGCAGGGTTTTACTCAAATTTTGGGGTTTTTATATAAAACGTATTTACGAAATTAAGCCATAAATAGCTTGATAGCCATAATAAACGGCAGTCAAAATTTTCGACTCTATTAGATATAAAGTTGGCGTCCCAATTAAATAAACTTCATTAATTGATGATGCCCCAATCATATCTTCAATATAGTAATTGTCGTTGTCATGAGTAGTTCCATCACCAGAGTCTTTAAACAACTCTTCATCATCAGTCGTCATATTTTGAACGGATAACGTATAAACTTTTATGTCGCTATTTTCGATAAAACTAGACATTAAATCTTCAAGTTCATTACATGGTGGGCACATTTTCGAATAATAATATACATAGTATTCATTCTCATCTTGATCGAAGAAATCAGATGCATAAATATTGTTCTCGCCGTTTAAAAAAGTATTATCACTGAACCCGTTTTCGTTTGAATTCTCTTCATCTATATTTGTTTCGCACGAATCAGTATCGCAAAAATCACTATTTTCATCGCTATTACATGCAAAAAGTAGACTAAAACAAGCAAGAAAAGTGCTAACGAGCAGTGCCTTTTTCATGTTTTTCTTCCTTTTTCTCATCATCAGTCATTTCCTGATAATCCTTGTAAATAACGGAAGTTTTTAAATCAACACACACTTCATTTGCGCATAAATCTATAACGCTACGTTTTTCTTTATTAACAAACAAAACGATTATATTTATGACCATTGGAATCATATATAAATATACGGAGATTCCGGAAAGAATAATTAAAGCTAATATACGTATCAACTTGTTATACCACTTCACCTTATAGCCATCGCGCGTTGTATATCCAAGCTTAAAGAAAAACATTCCTAAGGATTGACCATGTTTATTTATAGCGATCGGAATAGAGAATATGAGGGTTGAACATAAAATTGTCGAGATTAAAACTTCTAGTCTTTCAACATAAACAATTTCTGCCTCAATTTCTAAAAATCTAGAGTCTAAAGTAAATTGCGTCAGTGCGTAATTATAAATTCCTGTGTCCTCATTAACGAAAAATTGGGCTATCGCTTCAAAATAAGCATCAGTATCATCTACGCTTACGAGCGTGCTTGTAGAGATATCCACAACTTCAGTTTTAAGCACAAAATCTTGATAACCTGCATCTAAGTTTTCGATAGAAAAAATGGAGTTCTGCAGGGTTTCTTCGTTAAAACCGAAGAAATTTATGTTTAAATCAGCGTTTGATTTTTCTTCTTGATCATAAAAATCGTAGTAGAAATTTGTTATCGCTTCGAGAAAATCTATATAGCTTTCAGTATCATCTAAATCGTATGTTAAATAGTTAACTCCAAGATAACTCCCATCTTCGTTATAGGCAACTTCGAATAGATGTGATTCATCTTGTAGAGCAATCTGCTCTTGCTTCAAATCATAGTTATGGAATCCAATATCTATAATTCCATTACTAAGTAGCATAAAAAAGGATATTGCTAGTCCTAAGACTAGCAAGTAATCGATTAAACTAGCAAATATCCTTTTATATATTTTTCCTAAATATAGTTCGCCCATTTTAGAAAATAGCTTTATCAGATAGATCATCGAATAGATGGATTCTATCTACATTCATTATAACTTTTTCTTTATCTCCAACTTTGACTTTTTTATCGCTATTAATTCTAGCAATGAAATCTATACCGAATTTGTTCGAGTGAATATAGTATTCATTACCTAAAAGTTCAGCGATATCGAGCGTGATTTCAACAGGCGTCGATGGGTTTTTATAGAGAATCTTATTTTCTGCAAGTTCGATATGTTCAGGTCTAATACCTAAAGTACAATCAAATTCACCACTTAAGCAGTCATAATATTTTTTAATTAATTCGTTAATCTCATCGGTCATCTTCTCTTTTAACTCAACATAGGTTGGAAGTTTATTTTTCTTAAATAGTTTCTTCCAAGAAAATTGGTTTGAACCTTTAAGAACCGCTTTTGAAACGACTTTATGAGCCTTAATCTTACGAGTTTCTTCGCTATCAAACTCGATTTTCTCGGTAGTTTCTTGCTCTTCTTCTGTTTGATTAAGAGTTTTCTTATCGACTGCGTGAGGCAAAAGTTCTAATTCATAGTTAAGATTATCGAGTCGAGCTCTAAGAAGTTCAATTTGTTCTTCTAAGAATTTCTTAACTTTTTTAACGTTAGCTGCAGATAATTTGATACTAAATCCATCGTCAGTCGTTAAAGTTCCGTCTTTATAATGAACTTTAATCATATTCATAGCTGGAGTACCGATGAAACTAGCAACGAATTTATTCGTTGGATTGTTATAAATTACATCTGGCGTACCAATTTGTTGAATATGACCTTTATTCATAACGACGATTCTAGTCGCCATTGTCATAGCTTCAGTTTGGTCATGAGTAACATAAATCGTCGTGGTATTAAGTTTTTGGTGAAGCTTAATAATTTCGCTACGCATATTAACACGAAGTTTAGCATCAAGATTTGATAAAGGTTCGTCCATCAAGAAGACTTTAGCTTTTCTAACGATAGTTCTTCCTAAAGCGACACGTTGCATTTGGCCACCGCTAAGTTGGCGAGGTTTTCTATCAAGTAAAGTTGTTAAATCAAGTATTTCGGCTGCTTCTTTAATACGTTTTTCGATTTCGTCTTTAGGAACATGACGCATTTTTAAACCAAACGCCATATTATCGTAGACTGTCATATGAGGATAAAGAGCATAGTTTTGGAAAACCATCGCGATATCACGATCTTTTGGGGTTAAATTATTCGAATAGATTTGATCGATATAGAAATCACCAGCAGTAATATCTTCTAAACCAGCAATCATTCTTAAAGTGGTCGATTTTCCACAACCAGAAGGTCCGACAAAAACTATAAATTCGTTTTTATCGATATCTAAATCAAAATCGTAGACCGCTTGGAATCCATTTGGATAAACCTTATTTATATTTTTAAGCGATATATAAGATTCGATATTTGGATTTCTTAAGCTTTCTAAACGATTCTTTTTAGTTTCATCTAGCGTTACTTCAGTAACATTTTCTTCAATAACCTTTTTCATATTTTAACCTCACTTTACTAGTATTATCGAGTTTGGAACTAAGTCGTTAATTTCTTTTATTTTTTCACAAGGTATTTTTGGATTACGGTCATAATCAAGTAATCCATTTTCTTCTTGTTCAACGTCGTATAGTTGGGTATAGCAATAACCAACAATAGCAGTTGATGAAGCTATATCTTTAAATATACGAGTAAGTTCTTTGATATATTCAGCTTCACCTTTGGTGTTTGTATAGCCCCACGATTTCCCTTCTTTTTGAGATTTTATAAGGCTAAGTCCACCAAATTCGGTGAGCATAATTGGAATATCTTTATTTTCTTCGGTCAATAAAATGCGTCTTCCGGCTGGGGAAGCATTGAGCATCGATTTTCTATCTTTTAAAGATAATTTGAAGCTTTTATGAGTAATCTTATCATCAGGTTTTCCATGGGCATAGTTGTGGATTGAATATATATCCGTTGCGACCATTTCCCAGCCATCATTTCCAACTACCAAGCGGCTATTATCTATAGCTTTAGTTAGATAATATAAAGTACTTTGATAGTCGCGTTGTTTTGATGAATTTTCTAAATTTGGAACACCCCACGATTCATTAAGAGGGACTTCAACTAAAATCGATGGATGATTATAGTTTTGCTTTACAATTTCTTGCCATTCCATAACCTGAGCTTTGACTAAATTTTTGGTAAAAATTTGTGCGCTAGGACACTCAAGCCAAGCAATAAAACCGAGCTTATCGCATAGATAATAGAAGTATGGATCTTCGATTTTTTGATGGATTCTTCCACCATTAAAACCCATCGCTTTTGCTAGTTCTATATCCTTCTTTAAATCGTCAATAGATTCATGAGAAAGGATGCCTTTACGATAGTATCCTTGCATCAAAACGAGCTTTTGATAATAAGGTCTATTATTGAGATAGAAGATTCCTTTTTCGTAATGAACTTTTCTCATTCCGAAGTAGCATTTAACTTCATCTTGGAGTTCATTTTGTTCATCATAAACCTTAATAATAAGATCATATAAAACTGGATTTTCAGGACTCCAACAAAGCGAACTATCGTGGAAACAGCCACTATAGATATCTTCAGAATTCCAAACTTTTAGTTGAGATCTGCAGACTTTTTGTCTATTTTCATTGGAAAAAGCAGTTTGCGAAATTTCTTTTCCGTCCTTTAAAATCGTATATTGAATCTTAGTAGGAGCGATCGAATATACCCCTTCAACATGAACGGTTCCATTATCAATATCGGTCTTAATATAGACGTCTTCTAAATGAAGTTCACTAACTTCTTCTAGATAAACAGACTTATAAATTCCACTCGTACGGGTATAGAAAATGCCATCGCTTTCTTTCTCCCGATATTGTTTTCCACGAGGAAAATCTTGCTTGTCAGTCTCATCTTTACAGAAGAGTGTAATCTCGTTTTTTCCGTCAACGATTACTTCAGTTATATCGACTTTAAAGATAGTCGAAGCGCCTTTATGAGAGTCAATTAGTTTCTTATTAATATAGAGTTCGCAATAGTAATCGACACCATTAAAAACGATGATATATCTTTTGTCTTTTTTGACTTCCATTTCGAAGTCGAGATGATACCACATTCTATCGTGAGCAGTGACGTCTTTTATGCCGCTTAACTCGCTTTGAAAAGGAAATGGAACGATAATTTTTCGAGTGTATTGATGATCTAAAAACCACTCATTTTGATGTCCAATATCGTTGTCATCAAAGTCAAAATTCCGTTCTCCATTGAGGTTAATTAAAGTTGAATTTCTTATAAAATTTGGGCGTGGATTTTCGTTTCTAAGTTTCATATCTATCACCTATTTAATACCACTACGTGATACGCCTTCGATAATGAATTTTTGAGCAAAGCAATACACGACCATAACAGGTATTGCGCTGATTACAGCTCCAGCTAAAGGCATCGTATCTCCACTTCTTCCACTCGCTAAAACTGATAGTCCAACTGGAAGAGTGAGCCATTCTCTTGCCCAAGTTTGAGCGCCGCCTAAACTCATCAAGTATGGCCATAAATAGTCGTTCCAGCTACCTAAGAAAGCAAAAATTGCTGCAACAAAGATTGCGTTTTTACCGATAGGTAAAACGACTCTAAAGAAAATTTGGAAATTATTACATCCATCGACTCGACATGCGTCGATAAGTTCTTTTGGTATATTTAAGAAAAATTGTCTAACTAAGAATAGCCCAAATACTCCTCCTAGTCCTGGGAATATAAGAGTCAAAATATAGCTAGCATTTGGTGCTCCAGCAAGTCCTAACGAGTTCATCATATTATATAAAGGAATAAGCGTGACTATACTAGGCACCATCATCGAAGAGAGAATTATAGTAAATATAAGGTTTTTGAATCTCCAATTTAAAAATACGAGGGCATATCCAGCAAAAGCGATTATTATTAGATATAAAATCGTATGAATTGAAGAAATCATAAAAGAATTTGCCGTCCATCTTAAAACTGGATACGTTCCAGTCCACGAAAAGAGTTCTTTATAGTGGTCAAAAGTCCAGTTCGATAAGGAAGGGAATAATTGGTCAGTATCGGTAAAAGCGTCCGGTTTAAAACTTGCTCCTAGTCCCCATAAAAGTGGAATAATCCATATAACAGCAAGTATAGCAAGACATACTGTCGAAACGATTCTACCGATTAATATACTTCTTTTCGTCGCCATAATTAGGAAGCTCCTTTTTCATAAGCGTGCGATTTTTTAAAGATTCTACGGTGATTATCTTTCTTTTCGCGGGTTAACCATAATTGAATTAAACTTAAAGCGATAAGTATCAAAGCAAATATAATACACATCGCGGTCGCAACTCCGGCCCCACCCGTGTTCTGATATGGATTGGTAATAAAATCCATAACACGTTGAATAAATGTGACGGTCGAATCGAGTGGTCCTCCACCAGTAATAATTTCGGCTTGTCCATAGACATTAAAGGAGGCAATTGTCGTCGTAATCGTACATAAAACTAATTGGTTAGAAATTTGTGGAATAGTTATATACCAAATAGATTTTATAGGACCACATCCATCAACCGCGGCTGCTTCGTATAATGATTGATCAGCTTGTTTAAGTCCGGCGTTCATAATGACCATATTGTTACCAACAGTCCACCAAATAGTAGTAACTACAAGAACTAACCACGCTGCCCACGTTTCACTTTCATAAGGGACGGATTTTATAAATCCCATATTTGGATTAAAAAAATATTTAAAAATTAAACAGACGGTCGAAACGCTTAAAACGTTAGGAAGGAAAAATAAAGCTCTAAAAAAGCCTTCTCCCCAAGGTTTTTTGTTTAAAAGTATCGCTATAATTAAGGGGATAACGATTAAAAATGGGACGGTTAAAACTACGAAAAGTAAAGTATGTTGTAAACCGTCCGTAAACCATTGATTTGCCAGGGCAAAATCAGGATTATATGTCAAAATATTGGCATAGTTTTGCCACCCAACGAACGTTTTTTCCGTATCACCAAAATTCCAGAAAAAGAATGAATCTATGACACCTTGAATTACAGGATAAAGGAAAAATACTATAAAAAAGAATAGATATGGGCCAAAAAACAAAATTACGGTCGCGTAATTGCTTACTTTCGATTTAAGCTTACTTTTTCTTCTTTGAACTTCTATTCTTTCATCAAATGATAAAGCATCTTGTTCCATATTTTCTCCTTTGATATAAGGAGGCAACTAGTGCCTCCTTATTTAACAAAAATAGATTAGGATGAACTTGCCATATCGCTCATGACAAGATCAATACCTTCTTGATAGTATTCAGCAATCGCGGCTTCAATTTGAGCATCGGTTGGGCGAGTGCTACTATCTAAAACCATGGTATTAGCTTGTTGAGATGGCGAGAATGCACTATACGTATATTTATTAGGTTGAATAGCTCTAAAGTCTTCAATATCACCAAAACCATCTAAATATTCAATAGCTTGATATTCTTCGGTTTCTCTAGCTGGACTATAAGCGGCGATTTTACCACTAGCTGCCCAATCGGCAGAGTGTTCGAGCATCCATTGAATAAAGACCATCGAAGCTTGTTGACGAGTTTCTTTATCGCCACCCATGCTATTTTTTGGCATAACGAAGATATGACCATTCGTATAAATATCGCCGGTATATTCGGTATTTGATTCACTATTAAACATGACGCTACTTGGAATAACTGTGAATTCAAAGTTAGCGCTTTGAGCGTAACGAATTACGTCGTTGAGTAACCAAATACCGTCATAGCAGAATAAGGAATTTCCATTATAGAAATAGTTTAGGTTAGCGTCAGTTGCAAGTTGCGATTCACTAATTCCTTCATCAAAAAGGAGTTCTCTAAAGCTAGAGACTGCGTTAAATGCAGCATTTTTATAATAAACGCCAGGTTGAGCAGGAACGACTGTACCATCACTTGTCGTGATTGTAGTATCGAATCCTTCATCACCTTCTTCTAACATTTGAATGCCGCCGTAATTAAAGTAGGCATTAATATAATAATAAGTATCTGGATAGCCATTGGATAAAGGTAAGCCTTGGTAGCCAGCAGCTATTGCCGCTTTTGCAGCTGCGATTAATTCTTCTCTCGTTTCAGGAAGATCTAATCCGAGTTCATCAAGAATTGTCGTATTGACATAAATTCCAGCCATATGGAGATCGAAAGGAATTCCATATTGATGGCCGTTATATTGCATGTTGTCCCAAACTTGTGATGGAAAATCGTTTTCATCTAAGTCGATTTTAGCAAGTTCCATAATATCTTCGAGTTCTCTAAAGTAGATACTTGTACCATCACTATTGGTTTGACCGGCAAATTGCAAGACTCTTTCAGCATGCATCAATACGACGTCGGCATTGCGATTATTATTTGTCGATAAAGGTAAACTATCGTAAAGATCTTCTGGTTGAGTAGCGGTCGCCGTTACTTGAATTTGACCATCATACTCATCATTAAATTCATTAATAAGTTCAATTAAATAGTTTTGATCACTAACACCGGTAATGACGTGTTGGAAGGAAATATTTACGTTTCGAAATACAATTTCACCTTCTTCGTTATACGTTAATTCGCCATCATCAGTGCCATCACAGGCAGTAAGTCCAAAGATAACCGAGCTTGCTGCTAAAATTGTTAATAATTTGTGTTTCACTTTGTCTTCTCCTATTCTTCGTCAGTAGTTATAAATTTTGGACAGTCTTGTTCTTTTTCATATGTTGGCTTATAGCTTCTTAAATATGGCCAACCATCATCTGTCCATATTAATTTATCCATTAATACATAACGTCCATTTCCACTAGACATTTCATATCCGTGATAGACAATCCACCATTCACCTTCATCATCTTCAAAAAGTGAATTATGACCTGGACCAGCAATATTTTGATCGCTTTGAACGACGATCGATCCGACGTTTTGACCTCTTAAATCATTTCCATCAGCATCGTAATATGGTCCAGTAATTGAGGTTGAGCGACCAACTCGAACTTTATAAGTCGAATTTACGCCATCACAGCACGTACCTTGACTTCCAAAGTAATACCAATAGTCGCCAATTTTACGAATATAGCTACCTTCAAAAGTCGTTCCGTCCCATGAACCTCCATCGTTTCCAGCGATCCAAATTTTATCTTCGGAAGCTGTTTCAGGATTTTTTAAAGCCGTTCCATCATCGGTAAGTTCGATCATGTATAATCCACGGAAACTGCCCCAAACCATCCAAACAGTGCCATCATCATCTTGCACGACGTTAGGATCGATCGAGTTCATGACTCCGATTTCTTCACTATCAAATATTTTTCCTAAATCGGTCCATGGCCCTTCTAAGCTATCGGAAACCATAACACCAATTCCGGCGGTATCTTCGCCGCCCCAAACACTATTTGAATAGTAATATAGCCATTGATCGCCAATTTTATAGACATCTGGAGCCCAAATTGCGGTTGGAGATGCGCCCCAACTTATACTTCTTTGAATAGTAGAAAGTTGACTCCAGCTTTGACCTGCGTTTCTTGATCTATAAACTAGTCCACCTGTACCATAAATGTATAAAGTATTTCCATCTCTTACTACCGAAGGATCAGGACAATCGCTTCTAATAATGAAATTAGAATACGTTCCTTCTGTATAAGTAACTTCTTCTTCAGGATTATCTATAACTTCATTAGCACATCCAGTTAAAAGTAGACTAGTAGCTGCTAAAAATATTGTTTTTCCTTTTTTCATATGTTTACTCATATAGTTTCACATCAAACGATAAATTGAATCGTTCACGTGAAGACATTGGATTTGCCATGGCGAATATCGCCATTTTTGCAATTGCGTCGTAATTAAATCCGATCGAAGGGATACTAATTACACCTTTTATGTTTTGGCAAATTGCATCGTATCCGACGATTTTGGTCTTAAATATTTCTTTACCTACATATTTATATAAGATTGAAAGAATAATATAAGCGTGTTCGTCGTTATACGCAAAATAGCCAACATTATCGAGCGAAAGGATTTCTTCAATTTGAGATTCGAAGTCTTCAATATTGATTTTTCTGACTTTCGTCGTCTTATAAATATCTCTAATTTCACGCATAAAACCGTGATAACGGCGGTCACTACATTCGCTACCTTTGACATTTATATAGACGAAATTTCTAACGCCTTTTTCATATAAATATTTAGCAGCGAGTCGACCACCGGTAACGTCATTTGTATAGATGCAATCGACGTTTTTATCTTCAATTCTTCTTCCGAGCAATAAGAACGGTATGTTATTTAATTTAGATATTTCGATCGATTTTTTAGTTGGTTCGACAAAAGAAATGATTCCATCAACTCTTTGATATATACATTCTTTAACGGTTTTTTCGTTAAATTCGTTGCCATATAAAGAGATAATGACCCCGTGATATCCTTCTTGTTCGAGATAATACATAAGCCTTTCAGCCATTATCGCGAAATAATAGTTTTTGATGTTATTTATAACTAAGGCGATAAGGTGAGAATTATTCTCTTTAAGAGAATACAGGAGGTTGTTAGGCAAATAGCCCATTTCAAGAGCTTTTTGCCTAACCTTTTCTTTTGTTTTTGAGGAAATATCTGAGCAATCTCTAAGGGCTCGGCTGACCGTATTAATCGAGACGCCGAGCTCTAAAGCGATAGTTTTAAGACATGCGTTCTTTTTATAGCTCACGATATTTATTAATTTTTATTCTTCAACTAAAACAATTTGCATCGAGTCTACGTATAAAGTGTATTGATCGTAGAACTCACCAAGTAAGATACCTGAACGGACTGTTGATCCTGCTAAAGAAATATCTTCATCAGTTGGTGTCCAAGTATATGAGAATGTTTGCCATTCACCGGTAGCTGTAAAGGCTAAGTCGGTTTTGTGAGCATCGCCACAGAATTCGATTCTAATTTTTGGTCCAGTACTATCGGTAAATCCAGTTTCTGAATAACCATTCAATGTTTCAGTTTCAATCTTAGCTGTAACTTCAAATCTATAAGTATTTCCAACGGTCAATTCAGCACCAGTTCCAGATTGATAGAATTGAGCGTGCCAGTCAGTACTATTTGTCGTATCAGATGATGTAATCTTAATTGCGCTTCTTCCATCTTCAGTGACAGCTTCGGCAGTAACTAAGTAATCTAAATCGGTATAGCTAGCACCATCTTCTAAGGTCCAATAAGTCATGCCGTTATCGAAGTCAGCATTTAATAAGTCGTGGGCATTTTCTCTTTCGAAGGTTGGGGTATATCCGATTTGGCGTTTATAGTAAGAAAGATTTCCATCGTCATCCCAATATAACCATTCTTCTCCAAAGGCTGCACTTGTAAAGCTACTTGGCCAGTTTTCATTTGGTAATGATCCACGATGTTCTAATTTATCGGTGATATCGTTACCATCTGCATCGTAGGCTGTAATAGTTTCAGTAGCTAACATATTTTGATAATCGGTCCAGCTTGAAACTGTTGTCCATCTACTAACACCTTCAAATGTGACGCCAGTTGTATTAGCGGTTGTACTTAATCTAGTTACATAGACATCATCAATCCAAACGGTTGATTCAGCATCATCGGCTTCAGTATATCTACCTAAATAGATACCTAATTTGACGCTTTCGTAATCATCATCAGCAGTGTAATAGAAACTATAGGTTTCCCATTCGCTGGATAACTCTAAACCGACGGAGTTAGTGAAATTTGCTTCTACTAAGTCATAGCTTGGAAGAGCTTCTAAACCTGCAGAAATATTACGGTTAGTAGTAGCTTTTGCACTAAATGAAATTACGTACGTTGTATTAGCACTAACATTTAAACCGCTCGTTTCAACTTGGTTTTGCCAATATTCTTCACCAGAATTAGTAATATCAACTCTTAAAGCTTGTTCTTCTTCGTCCCAGCTATAAGACATAGCTGATCCGGAGTTACCATTTCCACTCCATCCGGTTGTTCCGGTATCGAATGTACTATTATCAATATATACGCCTTGCTCGACGGTAACTGTTAACGCGACGTATCCAGTATCATCTTCGTCGACAATGTTTCCATCAGCATCAGTAGCGTATAGCCATACGGTATAAACACCAAAGCCACTCGTATTAACGGTATCTGACATTTCTTCGTCGTGATTGACAGTTAAAGCTGTACCATCACTAGCCGTAGCAGTTACGCCTTCGGTAAAATCAGGTATATCATCCCCGATCGATAAAGTTATGTCATTTACTCCGCTCCAAGTAACGGTTAATTCTTCTTCAGGTTCGACAACTTGAGTTCCGTCACAAGCGGTGAACACTAAGGCTCCAGCAAGGAAAATTCCACCAGCTAGGGTGAGACTTTTAAACTTTTTACTCATCGTTTTACCTCCAAAAAGTTTTTCATGTCGACTAATTTATATAAAATAATGTAAGCGCTTACAAACTTCCTCATTTAAATTAATGGTTCAAAAAACGTCGATAAATACAACGTTTTTCAAATCTTTTTCTTTATATAACATTATTTTTAATGTTGATGTGTTCCATATTGATTAGTAGTTTTTCTTTGATTTTGATATCTATAGTATGAAGAAAGGGAAATCGTATTGGAAGCGATATATATATATATATATATATATTGAGGATATAAAAATCATAATAAAAAGCGACTTCTACTCGCTATTTTTTAGCCGATATTAATTCGTACGATCGAACATTAATTTTTAATGGGTTTATTATGACTATGTAATTCTTGAGGGTAAAAACTATACAAATTTACTATTTCTAAACCATAAAAAAACGGACTTTTTTAGAGTAAAACCCTGCAAAAGTCCACTATTTTTTTAAAAACTCAAAAGTTTAGTGCCTATTCAATAACCTTACATTAATCTATACCATCAACAATATTGATATAGTCAATGCTTATTATCAAATAGGCAATCTCATCATTATTACCACTTCTTAATGGCTATAAACTACCAAATTAGAAATATGATAATAATAACAATGATGGCTATAAGAAGGAAAACTCCTCCTCCTATAAACCAAGGTCTACGCCAAAATGGGCGATGCATTCCACCACCCCAATGGTGATGGTGAAGTCCATGATGGTGATGATGACGTCCACCGCGCATGCCGCCGTGTGGTCCTCCCATTCCTCCACCAGGTCCTCCTGGTCCTCCAGCTCTTCCGCCTGGACCTCCTCCTGGTCCTCCTGGGCCTCCGCCCATTCCACCTGGGCCGCCGCCGCCTGGTCCTCTATCGTTCATACGTACGTCCTCCTTTCAAAGTTAATTATAAAGGCAATTTTCATTTTTAAAAAATATTTTTTGTCGACTGTGGAAAATAACTTATTGAACAATAATACAAATTTCATTGAATGTATCGAGCTTTTTTCTATATCGTTCACATTTTTTCGGGGGAATTATTGCTACCAAATTACATTTTTTCGGGGGAATTCTCCTTTTAAGATTACGTTTTTTACGCCGAATTTTTTAAGATAATTCAAGCGACTCATCATATAATCTCTCCGCTTCTTCATCATTTTGCTCGACACCTAAACCAACTTTATAACATATCGCCAACATAAATTTAGCCTCCTTATAATACTTATTGGCAGCCTGTTCATAATAGAATACTGCTTTTTCGTAAGATTGTTCTACACCTAACCCGAAAAAATAGAAATTCCCCAGTTTATATAAAACAGATTGCGAACGGTGCCTTTCAAAACTTTTTTTATACCACTTAAAAGCTTCATGATATGACTTTTCGACTACTAATCCCTTTTCATAATATTCACCAAGATTATATTGAGCAGGAAAAATTCCATCATTATCAGCAGCTTTTTTAAAATAATTAAAAGCAATTTTGTGATGCTCTGGTTTTTCAAACGATTTATGCGCAAGTCCTAATTTCCGTTGACTGTATTTGTCTCCGTTATCTGCTGCTTTATTGATCCAATAAAAATATTTTTCATTTCCTTTTCTTGTCTCAAAATCTTCATACATAGAGGCTACGTCTGACATAGCTCTAGCATTTCCTTGTTCGGCTGATTTCTTAAACCATTTAAGAGCTTTTTTACGAAATTTCTTTTCATAATGATGCGTGATATATTTATCGATAAATAAACCTAATTTATACTTTTCAGAAATATTTTCGCGCTTATATTTAAACGAATAATGGTCTTGCTTACGTCGAAAATAAACTCCAATATGATATTGTGCTTCTTTATCTCCTCGCTTAGCTCTATTAAGCCAACACTTAAAAACTTCTTTATGAATCGCATTTTTATCACTTAACCATTCAACTATTGTTGAAAAGCACTCCCGATTACCTTGTAAAGCTGCCTTTTTATACCATTCATAGCCTTCTTCTCTATCATTTTCATCAAAACTATTTAATAGTTCTCGACCAACTTCAGCTTGAGCTTTCGCATCCCCTTCTTCTGCTAATTTTAATAATTCATTATCTATTTCTGCTTTTTTCATCGCCTTTCCTCCATTACAAAAATAACTTTATTTTCATTATAAAAACAATCAAAAATCAGTCTCTTCTATAGAAAATTATTGCTTTGATCTTTTCATCAAGACTACAAGTAACTAATCTTATTGCAACAGGTCGACATAGATTAACTAATAAATCGCCACCTTGACTTACTTTTATATAATAAGTCGGAAATTGAGGTTAGTCAATAAAACTCGTGGGTAATGTC
>CAYLSZ010000022.1:0-13847 GCA_964386745.1 uncultured Staphylococcaceae bacterium
TATTGGAATATGAATTTTAACACCTTATTTTAGGGTTCTCGCCTAAAGTCAGGTAAGAATAGTCAATAAAAATCGAACGTAAGTTTGAACTTTTTTGAGGAGTGAAAAATCTGTGAGTAAAACAAGGTTTTATATAGGCCCGTTCTATATGTTTTATAGTTTATTAAATTTTTGTTAAAACGCCTTAAAGGCAAAAATTTCTTAATAATATCCAGTAATATTTTAGTTAGTTTAAATGCTTATAAGGAGGAAATCCGATGAAGTTTAAAAAGTATTTATTTTTATTGCCGCTACTATCTTTATTAGTGGTCGGTTGCGATGACGACGATGATATTCTCATTCCTGGTCCTGAAGGTCCTTGTTTAGTTAGTTATGATTTTGTAAGTCTATTACAAACTTTGACCTCGACTGAGTTTGCTCAAACTGGCGAATTAAATGTTTACGCAGGAACTAGTTTAGAAGCACTTCAAACTGCAAAAACAGATATCGAAAGTGTATGGGATGGCGATTTTTCTATTTAAAACACACTTATTATAATGAAGATGGTTCAACTCAAACGGCTGACACAAGAATGTATAAAGACGACGATGGATATGCTGTTAATCGATATTTAAATTACGATAATACTTACATCGATGTTCAAAAAGATGATGGAACTGGTAATCCTGTAATGTTCGATGACGAGTACTTTAATCCTTTTTCATTAGTTGAAGAAGATGATTTTGAACTCGAAAGTCTTGATAATGATACTAGTGAAGCTACTATAACATTAACTATAAAAGAAGAATACGCCACATACTTTAGTTATTTTTTAGCTGGATACCAAGATATTCCTTTAGAAACTATAACTATAGATGTGTCTTCAGGAGGTATCATTACCGGAAAAACTAGTTTCGATGAAGAATATGAAGAAGATGGCGAAACTATATATGCAGGTGGAACTTATGAATTCACGATTGTCGATCAAGAAACGATTGAAACTGGTCGAGTTGTCGCCTATGAAATGACAGATGAACTTTTAGTTTTAGAACAAACCTTAGAAACGCTTTCTAACTACAATTTTGAAATGCGAGTCGATAGAACTAGCACAGTTCAAGATATTTCTTACGAAACGATTGAAATGAGTAATGTCACTCTTAGAACATTTGACGTAGAAGAAAGTAACATAGCTAATAGAACCTATACTGGATATTATGAAGATGAAGATGGTCTTCATAGTGTAACTTCATATGGATATTTGCTCGAAGCAAGTGGCTATCCTGATAGTTCAACTTTAGCTTCAAAACGCTCTAATTTTGGTTTATCCGCTGCTTTATTTGACTCAGTTGGTGATAATACCTTTGTTTTAAAGAGTGGATATGAATCTTTTGTCTATTATGGCGCAGTCGATTATATGTATAACAATTCGTGGTTCTATTATATTGATACAGGTTCATATACTATAAAAATTCTCGATAATAGCGTCGAAATCTCTTATACCTATACGACTAGCGATTATGGAAACGCAAATGAAGGAAAAGTTGAAATTGAATTAACCAATATTGGAACGACGAATATTATCAATTTACATTTGTTCCATATACCGAACCTACAGGTTGGGATTCGATGGGTAGTGAAGTTGTCAACACCTTGTCTAAATTTTATGACAATAAATATAACGACATAATTCCTTTCATCGATTATACGCAATATACGTACGGAACTATCTACGATAGAAGTACAACTGGTGGTTATGGAATGATATATTTTAAGAGTTCCGATGGAGCTGCAATTCTTTCTAATTTCCGTGAAGAATTGGTTGGAATTGGTTGGGATTTAGTAGAAGAAGTCGACGATGAATATCGATATAGAATCGCTAGAGATGATGTAGGCTATTATCATATCGGCGTAAAATCGTTGGGTGAGTATTGTTATATTTATTTATATGAAAATGGCGATTTAGCAGGGTTTTTGAATAGAAAATTCGGATCTAGCATAAATTCGACAGTTACAATTGATGAAGTACAAACAATTTATAACTATGATTCATCAAGTGGAGAAAAAGGCGATGCATATTCAACGAGAGAATCCACAACTTTGTACCAATTCAAAGATGATGAAGTCTTAAAAACTACCAATTATGGAACTTTGAATGCCTCGCAATCTTACTTTACAGGTTATGATGACGGGACATTCTATATTTATAATTTAACTTCATCCAATGAATGGGTTGTAAATAATAGTTATGAGTCTACGGCTGGATACACGATTGCTACCTATGATAGGTACGGAACCTATAATCCAATGATGCTTGCTGATTTTGCAAATTACTTAACTTATCGAGATGAGAGTGACGCAATTTATGATGTTCCAACTGACCTTGTAAGTACTGTTGCAACGGCTATATTTGGTGCCGGAAGTTACGGTTTAGGTTTATCAACAAATAAAACTGCCCAGCTCGAAATTGATTTTTATACATTGAGTTCAACATTTACAATTAGTTGTGAATATGAATATGTTTCTGGAAGTTATATTTATGAATACCAATATACTGCCACGTACTCAAGAATGGGCAATACTACGATTTCTTTAAGTAGTTACCCAACTCGACCAACTGAATAATATAAATCTCCTTTCTATAGATTTAGGTCATTATAGAAAATCTATTCTATAATGAACTTTTTTATATTAGAAAATTATATATTTTAGAATTTTATAACAAAAAAGTCTGATTATACCCACAAACATTATTTATAAAGTGTCAATTTACTTATATAATAAGTGTTAATAATTAATTATAGAAAGGAGAAAATATGTCCAGATTCGAAAATAAAACATTCGAAGGCGAAGTACCAAAAGCGACGAAGTGGCTTTATACTTCAAGTGGAATGTTTCGTGATGCGTGCTATCAGTTCGTATCGATGTTTTTATTAACCTTTGTCCAATTTTGTGGACTTGGTGGCGTAACCGGAACGCAATATGTTGCGATGTATACGACGATTACGGTTATCGTCATTATTTTAAGACTTTGGGATGGTTTCAATGATCCAATTATGGGATTTATCATTGAAAAAGTGCACCTGAAATGTGGTAAATATAGGCCATGGATTTTAATCGGAGCTATACTTAACTCGATAGTAGTCATTTGCATGTTCTATATCCTTCCTAGTGGATGGGCTTATGTTGCTTGTTTTGCTGTATTTTATTTCCTTTGGGATTTTACTTATACGATCAACGATATAGCTTTCTGGAGCGTGTTACCGTCACTATCAAATAGTGAAAAAACAAGAGCTAATTTAACTACAATTTTGTCAATCTTTATTTCGATAGGTACCTTTGCTGTAGGTGGCGCAGTTCCATTATTTGCAGCTGGTAACTACGAAACTGTTTATAAAATTACAGCCTTAATTTGTGCGATTTTATTTGCGGCTTCTCAAATTCTTCTTGCAGTCTTTATGAAAGAAAGAAAAGTTCCTGAAGAACTTGAACAAGCTAATGAAAAGATCAAATTTAGAGAAATTTTTACCGTTATGGGTAAAAACGATCAACTTAGATATTCGATTATCGGAATTTTACTTTACTATACTGGTTCCTCAGTTTTAGTTTCGGCAGGTTTAAACTATTTCTATTTCAATTTTGGATATAGTGATGGCGGAACTTATCAACTTTATTTCACAGTAGTTTATGCAGCTGCGACCTTAATTGGTCAATTCGTATTCCCAATGCTTACGAATAAACTAAAGCTGAAGAAGATGACTATCTTTACGATTTCGTCAATTGTAACGGTTGTGGCGTATGTTGGATTATTCTTATTCGTATACCTTCCAGATTATGAATCCTATTTCTGGCTACTTTGTGTATGTGGCTTTATTGCTTTCTTTGGTCAAACGCTCGTATCACTTATCTTATATATTATGATTCAAGACTCGATTGATTATAACGAATTCAAATTTGGTGAAAGAAGAGAATCTTCAATATTCTCGCTCCGTGCTTTTACTGCCAAACTTGCTAGTAGTGTTCAACAAGGCGTCTTATATATCTTCTTACTATGTTCGAATTTATTCTCGGTCAGTAACAATATTGCAAATTTAGAAAGAGATACTACTCTGACATCTGAGCAAATTACAGAGCAAGCCGAAGCTTTAACAGGTTCAAGTAATATTGCATTATGGCAAAGAGTCGTCTTCCAAATCGGATTTACTGTCGTACCAATGTTACTTATCCTAGGAGCATTCTTAGTAGTTAGATTTAAATATACAATTACCGAAGAATCGCACGAAGCGATGGTAAAAGTTATCGAAGAAAGACGTGAACAAAGTTTCGCTTCAACGAATGAGGCAGTAAAGGAACCTATCATTAATGAAAACGTATGAAGATAGAATAATCTATCAAATCTACCCAATGAGTTATAAAGATTCTGATAATGATGGAATCGGTGACTTAAAGGGAATTATTTCAAAACTCGATTATTTAAAATCTTTAGGTATAGGCATGATTTGGCTTTCTCCAATTTATGCCTCCCCTTTTAAAGATAATGGCTACGATATTTCTGATTATTATTCGATAAATCCTAAATTTGGAACGATGGAAGATTTTGATAATCTTCTAGCTGAAGCTAAAAAAAGAGACATCAAAATCGTTATGGATCTCGTTATAAACCATACTTCTAGTGAACACGAATGGTTTAAAAAGGCCTTAGCAGATCCAAATTCGAAGTATCGTGATTATTATATTTTTAGAAAAGGAAAAGGTAAGAAATTACCAAATAACTGGAATAATGCCTTTAGTGGTGAAGCGTGGGAAAAAGTTCCTAATGAAGAGAATATGTATTATCTTCACCTCTACACTAAAGATCAACCTGACCTAAATTATCATAATGAAGAAGTAATAGAAGAAGTTAAAAAGATTTTGACTTTCTATCTTGATAAAGGCGTAGCTGGATTTAGATGCGATGTTATAAATCAAATTTATAAAACGAGTTTAGAAAACGGAAAATGGCGTTTATATAATAAGGGTAAAGAGTTTTATGAATCCCAAGAAGGATGCCATAAGATATTGAAAAGACTTCAAGACGAAGTTATCACAAAATATGATGCATTTTTAGTCGGTGAAACGAGTAATATTACCTTCGATCAAGCTAATAAATTTATAAATAATGGCGAACTTAATGCTTTATTTGAATTTGATCATTATTACTGCGATTTATCTAGATTAGTTCCTGTATTTAAGAAGAAATTTAAACCAAAGAACTTGATTAATGCTGTTTTAAATTGGCAAGAAAAAGTTAATTGGATTGGTGCATATTTAGAAAATCACGATCAAAGAAGAAGTGTTACCCGATTTATTGATAAGCGATTTATCAATGAAGGCGCCAAAGCTCTTGCAATGTTTTTAATTACTTTGAAAGGTACGATTTTCATCTATCAAGGTGAAGAACTTGGCATGCAAGACTTTGAAAAATTTACCTATGAAGAACTTGATGATTGCGCTAGTAAAATCGCTATTGGCACCTTATCAAAGATGCTTCATATGAAAGAAAAAACCGCCTTTAAATTTATTAATAATTCGATATGTCGTGACCACTGCCGTACACCTATGGCGTGGGATACTTCGGTTAATGGCGGATTTAATGAAGGGGCTAAACCTTGGTTAAAAGTTAATGATTTATATAAGGCAGGAATTAATGTTGAAGATGAGGAAAAAGATCCTAATTCGATCCTTAATTTCTATAAGAAAATCATCGCTTTTAGAAACGAAGAAACTACCCTTAAATTAGGTACGTTTACAAGGGTTAAAGCGAATAAAAATGTTGCTAAATTTATTCGTGAATATGAAGGCAAGAAATTACTAATAGAGGTCAATTTGTCAGCAAAAACCCTGCAGAACTCCAATAAAAATTTAAAAACCGAACTTTTATTAACCAATATTGAAAACAAAAAAGAAGGGTATTTATTACCTTATGAAGGCAATATTTACGAGGTCAAATAATGGGTATTAAATTTGAAAAGAAACGTCAAATTTTTCATCTTTTCACTAAGAATTTTAGTTATTACATACACATCAATAAACTCAATTATTTAGTCCATTTATATCATGGAAAATACCTTAGCGATATCTCTAAAGAAAGGGTATCTGAAAGGTATGCTGAGCGCTATTCATTTTTAGAAAATAATAAAAATCGAATGGATGAAGATTATTATTTTTCGCTTTTATCAAGCCGCTTTGAAGTAGCGAGTCATGGTAAAGCTGATAAACGAAATCCATATGCGATTATTGAAGGCGAAGACGGAATTGATTTGACCAACTTTTTATATGTTTCTCACAAAATTGTGAATGGTCCAATTAAAGAAATTGAACTTCCTCACGTTAAATTTAAGGATGCAGATTGTAAGACCTTAATTCTCAACTTGAAGGATGAGTATCGCGATATTTATCTCGATCTTTACTATGAGGTTTCCGAAAAATATTCGTGCATTGTTAGATTTGCTAAAGTCCAAAATAAATCTAGTGAAGATATTAAAGTTAAAAAGTTATCCTCGATGGAACTTGATTTTGCTGATTCTGATTATGAGATTTTAGCTTTAAAAGGTGCATGGGGAATTGACCGCGAAGTTGAAAGAATTAAGGTCAATCATTCGCATATGAAATTAGGTGAAAATCACGGGGCAAGAGGTTTTAACTATAACCCTGCTTTAGCTGTTTGCAAAAACGAATCAACTTTAGATTATGGCGAAGTTTATGGCTTTGTCCATATCTTTAGCGGTGATTTTGCCTATGAATTTAAGACCGATAATTTAGATCAACTTCGAATGACGGTTGGATTTAATGAAGAAACTACTCAATTTTTATTAAAACCAAATGAAGAACTCGTCACGCCGCAAACTATCATGGTTTATAGCGATGAAGGTCTCAATAAGATGAGTCAACTTTTCCATAATCTCATTCGTGAAAGAATAATTATCGATAATAAATATAAAAATAAAGAGCGACCAATCGTTTTGAATTCTTGGGAAGCGATGTATTTTGATTTCGATACCGAGAAGATGAAAAACTTTATTTTGGAAGCTAAGAAATTAAATATCGACTTAGTTTGTATCGACGATGGCTGGTTCGGTCATAGAAATAGCGATAATTCATCTTTGGGTGACTGGTTTGTCAATCAAGATAAGATAAATTTAAAAGAAGTTGTCGATTATGCGCATAGTATCAATATGAAAATTGGTATATGGATTGAACCTGAAATGATTTCGCCTGATTCAGAATTATTCAAAGCTCATCCTGAATACGCCTTATATCCAAGATCAAAAATGACGAATCCAACTTTACTTCGTAATCAACTAGTTTTGGATATGTGTAATGATGAAGCGGTCGATAATGTTTTTAATCAATTAACTGCTATATTTGATAATTATCCATTTGACTATGTCAAATGGGATTTCAATCGATTCTTAAGTGAAGCTTATAGCGAAACCTTACCTAAAGAAAGAAAACTTGAAACTCATTATCGCTTTATTTTGGGTACTTATAAACTCCTCGATAGATTTACAAAACGCTATCCAGATATATTACTTGAAACATGTTCAGCCGGTGGCGGTCGATTCGATTTAGGAATGCTATATTATTCGGTACAAATTTGGTGTAGCGATGAAACAGACATTGCTAATCGAAGTTTAATTCAATATGCGACGAATATTTTCTATCCTTTATCGACCCAAGGAGCACATGTTAGCGATAGAAAACTCGGCACCATTCAAGATAAAGCGTGTCTAGCTTTCTTTGGAACGTATGGCTATGAACTTGATGTTTTGAAGTTAACTAATGAAGAAGATAAAAAGAAGATTATCGAATTTAATAACTACTATAAACAATTCCATAAAGCAGTTACGAGTGGCGATTATTACGCAATTTATGACCCTTTTAAGACAAACTATATCTCTTTTAACGTCGTAACTAAGGATAAAAACCTCGCTTTAGTCTATTTTATGCTTTATAGAAAAGAACAAACTAAAGCTCGATTTATAAAACTTAAAGGACTCGATAAAGATAAATATTATTTCAACTCTTTGACGAACGATATTTATAAAGGCGACTTCTATATGAATGTCGGACTTAATATTTCAGCGATACTTGAAGCCTATGCTTCGATGTTATTTGTAATTAAAGAAGTTCCTGCCCCAATCGCTACTATTTATAGAAAAACTAAGCAAACTGATGGCGGCGTAAGAACCAAACTCATTTAAGATTGTAAAAAGTTTTTGAAATATTAAAATTATTTCGGTGGTTAAAAAGGTATTTTTAAATGGAAAAAACATTCACAATTACAAATAACTATCTCGATCGCTACGATCACTTAAAACCTTCTGCAATCTTGGATTTATGTCAAGAAATCGCTTCAAACAATGCGGATTTACTTCATGTTGGATTCGACGATGTCTATAGTAAAGGCATCATTTGGGTTGTCGTAAGAAATTACGTTGAAATTCTTAAACCATATGTCAATCCAAAAGAGGTCAAAATTAAGACCGACATTGCTCAAACTCGCGCATTTCAATGTCCTAGAGACTATGTTTTATATGTTGGGGATGAAGAAATTATAAGAGCTCGTTCTATTTGGATGATGTATGATTTAAAAACTCAAAAAGTCGTTGATCCAATTATATTCGATACTCTAAAAACGAACGAAGAAGGGCTATATAAAAGAATCAAAAAACTCGACCATTTCGAAAAAAGTGAACTCGAATTTATCAAAGAAATTGATGTTCCTTTCACGTATTTAGATCATAATGGACACATGAATAATACGCACTATCTCGACTTATTTTTAGATGTTTATGAACCTAAAAAAGAAGAAATTATCAAATCCTTCCAGGTCGAATACGTCGAACAATGTTTTTTAGACGAGAAATTATCGCTTTATAAAAAGGAAATTGATGGTTCATATTACCTATATGGATATAGTGGCGACCATCTAAAGTTCTATTTGAAGGTCGATTTTGCAGGCTAATTTTTGCAATTTTTAGAAAATTATTCAAAAATCGAGGGCGTTCGAGCCCTCTTTTTTATAGAAATTGCAATTTATCATTTAAAACTATGTTTTAAAAGTTTATAATTTTAGGCGTTTAAAGGAGAAATAAAAAATGGCAGAAGTTAAGAAAAAAATGCTTAGTGTAGATGGTAATACGGCCGCAGCTCTTGGTAGCTATAACTTTACCGAAGTTGCCACAATTTACCCTATTACCCCTTCAAGTCCTATGGCTGAACATGTCGATGTTTATGCAAGCCAAGGAAAGAAAAACTTTTTTGGAAATACTGTAAAAGTATGTGAAATGCAAAGCGAAGCTGGTGCTAGTGGAGCTTTACATGGCGCTCTTCAAGGCGGATCATTAGCTACAACCTATACCGCAAGTCAAGGTTTACTTTTAATGATTCCTAATATATATAAATGGTGCGGTGAACTTTTACCAGCTGTCTTACACGTCAGTGCTAGAAGTTTAGCCACCCGTTCTTTATCCATTTTTGGTGACCATCAAGATGTTTATGCAATTCGTCAAACTGGTATCACCATGCTTTGTAGTCATAGCGTTCAAGAAGTTGCTGATTTAACTCCAGTTGCTCACCTTATCGCTATCGAAGCAAGCTATCCAATTTGTCATTTCTTCGATGGATTTAGAACATCTCACGAAGTTCAAAACGTCGAATTTGTCGATGATAACGAATGGAAGAAATTATTAAATACTGAAAAGGTCGAAGAATTTAGAGCTCGTGCCTTAAATCCACACACTCACCCAGTTACCCGTGGTGGCGCTGAAAATGACGATATCTATTTCCAAGGTAGAGAAGCTCAAAACACTCACCTTAGCCAAATCATCCATATCGCTGATAAATATTTCAAAAAAGCCAGCAAATTAACTGGAAGAAAATATGCTCCTTTTGTTTATGAAGGTGATCCACAAGCTACTAAAGTCATTATTGCTATGGGTAGCGTTACCGAAACTGCTTTAGAAGTAGTCGAAGATTTAAATAAGAAAGGCGAAAAAGTTGGTTTAGTTAAAGTTCACTTATATAGACCATTCAGTGCAAAACATTTAGTCAAAGTTTTACCACGTAGCGTTAAGAAAATTGCCGTTTTAGATAGAACTAAAGAAGCAGGCGCTCTCGGTGAACCTTTATATGAAGATGTCGTTAACGCTTTAGTCTTACAAAATAGAAAGAATATCAAAGTCTATGGTGGTAGATACGGTTTATCCAGTAAAGATACTCAACCAAAACACATTAAAGCCGTTTATGATTTCTTAGATAGTGAAAACGTTTTCCATGGCTTTACCGTTGGTATTAATGATGACGTCACTCATTTATCAATTCCAGTCGATGATAGCTATGAAATCAATGGTACCTATACAAGCTGCTTATTCTATGGATTAGGAAGCGATGGTACAGTCGGTGCCAATAAATCAAGCGTCAAGATTATTGGTGATGCCACTCATCAATATGCTCAAGCTTACTTTGCTTACGATAGCCGTAAATCAGGCGGTGTCACTCGTAGTCACCTTAGATTCGGAAAAGACCCAATTCATTCAACATATTACGTAAAACATGCTGACTTTATTTCTTGCTCACTCGATACCTATATCTTTAGATTTGATATGCTCAAGAACTTAAAGAATAACGGTACATTCTTACTTAACACTGATATGGATGATGCTAGATTAATCGCTTCCCTTCCAAATCGTGTTAAATATCAACTTGCTACTAAAAATGCCAAATTCTATGTCATCGATGCTAATAAGATCGCTTTAGAAATCGGTATGGGTAGACACACAAATACGATCTTACAAAGCGCATTCTTCTATTTAAACCCACAAATCATGCCATATGAAGATGCTAATCAATGGATGAAGAAACTTGCTCAACAAACCTATGGTAGAAAAGGACAAGAAATCGTCGAAAAGAACTGGTTAGCTATCGATAAAGGTACTGAAGGACTTAGAGAAATCAAAGTCGATCCTGAACGGGTCAATTTACCATATAACCGTGAAAGAAATAGTATCGGCGATGAATATTTTGATACTTATGTCGATCACGTCAATACTTTAGACGGCGATGATATTCCAGTCAGTAAATTTACTGAATTCGAACTCCTTGATGGAACTATGCAAGAAAACATTACTTATAAAGAAAAAAGAAGTATTGCTGACCGTGTCCCAGCTTGGAATAAAGACAACTGTATTCAATGTAACCAATGTGCCTTTGTCTGTCCACATGCTACAATTCGTCCATTCTTATTAACAGAAGAAGAAATTGCAAATGGACCAGAAGGCTTAGCTGATATTGTTAAACCAGCCGTTGGACCAACCGTTAAAGACTATAAATATGTTATTCAAGTTTCCCCAACTAACTGTGTCGGTTGTGGACTCTGTGTCAATGAATGTTTAGCTAATAAGACCGCTCAAAAACTTGGTAACGATCGTTATGCCTTAAAGATGGTCGAAGCTAAATCACAATTTGGACTCGAAAAATACACTGAATACTTATATAAAAACACCGAATATAAGACCGATAAATTCCCAACCAACAACGTAAAAGGTGTCGGATTTATGATGCCATATATGGAAATTAGCGGTGCTTGTGCTGGTTGTGGAGAAACTCCTTACTATAGATTACTCTCACAACTCTTCGGTAAAGATTTACTTGTTGCTAACGCAACAGGATGTAGCTCAATCTATTGTGGTTCGACTCCATTAACTCCATTTGTTACCGATAAAAATGGTAACGGTGTTGCTTGGGCTAACTCCTTATTTGAAGATAACGCTGAATATGGCTATGGTATGAGACTTGCTACTAACTATAAGTTAATGCAAATCGCCCGTATTTTAGAAAAAGCTAAGACAAGTAGAAGTGTTAGTAAAGAACTCAAAGAAGTTATCAATAAATATCTTGCTAACATCAAAAATAAAGAAGTTGCTCGTGAACTTGCCCCTGAACTTATTAGACTCGTCAAAGAAAGCACTAATAAAGACGTCAAAGAACTCTTAAATTATGAAAGAGATTTAGTCGATAAATCAGTCTGGATCGTCGGTGGTGACGGATGGGCTTATGATATCGGTTACGGCGGCTTAGATCACGTTCTTGCTAGCGAAGATGATGTTAACGTCATGGTATTAGATACTGAAGTCTATTCAAATACCGGCGGTCAATCTTCTAAATCAAGTCAAACTGGTAGTATCGCTCAATTTACTGCTAGCGGTAAAAAGACAAGTAAAAAGAACCTTGCTTTAATGGCTATGGCTTATGGTAATGTCTATGTTGCTCAAATCGCTTTAGGTGCCAACCCAACTAAAGCTATCCAAGCCTTTAAAGAAGCAGAAAGTTATAACGGACCATCCTTAATTATCTGTTATGCTCCATGTATCAACCAAGGTATTAAAGGTGGTATGGTTAACTCTATCGAAACTGAAAAAGCAGCCGTTGAATGTGGTTACTTCACAACATTTAGATACGATCCACGCAAAGAAGCTGAAGGCAAACCATGTCTTGAACTCGACTGCAAAGAACCAGACTTCACCAAATTTAGAGAATTTATCTTAAAAGAAACTCGTTATTCTCAACTTCCAAAAATCAACCCAACAGAATATGAAACTCTTTATGAAAAGAGCGAAAAAGCTGCTAAGGCTAGATGGGAAAGAATCAAGAAATTTGGTTTATAATCTAAATTAATGAAACTGAAAACGACTCCTTCGTGGAGTCGTTTTTTTGTAAAAATATTGGGGTTCTGCAGGGTTTTATATAATTTTAAGGACTTTTTTAAGAATTTTGATGACCTTATTTGATGCTTTTGTGACGAAGTTTTTGTATTCGTTTTCGCCGCCTTCAACTGAGTCGCTTATTGCTTTAAGGAAAATAGAAGGAACGCCATTTATTTTCGAAGTTAGGTATATTCCTGCGGCCTCCATTTCGCAAATATCAGCGCAAAATTTATTAGCAAGTTCGCTTTTTAGCTTTGGTCCATCGATAAATTTATTTGTGGATAAACAAGTAACTTCAGTTAATTCTGGGAAGTTTGTTTTTATTAGTGCGTAATATTTATTACTCGTATCCATTTCTTTATTCTTGAAACCTAAATTAAAGTGAACATATGGTTCGCATTTATCGATAGCAGAAGTATCGATTTCGCCATCAATTATCGATTTTACTAAGCAAACATCGCATGTTTTTAAATTACTTTTTAAAGCTCCAACAACACCAAAATTGATAATTAAATCGACATTATAACGGTCAATTAAGTATTGGGTTGCAGCACTAGAAGCAATTTCGCCAATTCCTGAGCTTATAGCAATGATGTAATTAGATTCATAGGAATATAAGTATGTTGTATGGCGGTTTTTCTCAATTTTTACTATGTCAAAATTACTATCAAGAAACACTTTAAATTCACTTTCGGTCGCAATAATTAATCCAATTTTCATAGTAATAATCATACCTTATAAGTTAGCAGTCTTTAAAGATAAAAGATTAAAATTAGGCGAATTTTAAATATGAAATTTTTAGAAGTCGATTATTATAAATAATCGAAGGACTAATTTTAATAAGATTTTTGATGCTTCCTATGGTATACTCTAAACATGAAACGAATTAACAAATTTATGAAAGAAGCTATCAAAGAAGCTTCACGGGAATTTTACAGAATCTAGATACTAAATAACTTGTTTTGATTATATAAAGGCTGATTGAATCAGCCTTTTTTAATATTTTTAACTGTCAAGTTTTTTCTCAAAAATTAGTTGTGAGTTGTCGTGAGTTATGATATAATAATTGCGGAGGAAAGTATTATGGTTTTGACTAAAATACCCGCAAAAAGAAAAAATGACGTC
>CAYLSZ010000023.1:0-6433 GCA_964386745.1 uncultured Staphylococcaceae bacterium
TTTTCATACATTGAATTCCTTTAATTTAATCGATACATGATTAATGTTTGACAAAAAAGTGGTAACTAATTAGTCAACGTTGTTTATATTATTGGAAGTCACCTTGCTAATCAAGTTAAAAAAGTCAAGGTATATATATATATATATATATATAAAATCATCGATAAAAACTAATGTTTTTTAAGATTTATTAAAAATTAAAAATAGGACGTATATAAGGACATGTTGTCCCACTTTTTATGAAATAAATTTCGTTAATCGATTAATATTTCGATATTAAAGATACTACTATAAGCACTATTGCGACTAAATAAAATCAGTTCTTAAAAAGCAAAAATAGTCGACACGATGTCGACTATTTTATGGCTTATTTGTTATTTAAAATCTTATTGAGCAGCCTTAATATTACCTTTATCGATCTCTTCGATTTCCTTCTTATATTTTTCAATTTCAGGAGCGTTAGCTAATACGAAGTGACCTGGAATAATCTCAACTAAACTTGGTTTTTCGGTTGTATAATCGTGTTCGAGTTGAGGATTATAAACGATACGTTTACGTTTTCTTTCCGTTAATGGATTTGGTTTAGGAATAGCACTTAGTAAGCTCTTCGTATATGGATGTAATGGGTGTTTGAATAACTCATCACTGGTTGTCATTTCGACTATTTCGCCAAAATACATAACGGCGATACGATCACAGAAATATTTAACAACACTTAAATCGTGAGCGATAAATATAATTGTGAGTCCAAGTTCTTCTTTTAAATCATTTAAAAGATTAATGACTTGAGCACGAATCGAAACGTCAAGCGCTGAGATAGGTTCATCACAAATTAAGAGTTTTGGATTCATGATGAGGGCACGGGCGATACCGATTCTTTGACGTTGACCACCACTAAATTCGTGAGGATAGCGGTCAGCATATTCAGCAATAAGACCGACTCTTTCAAGAGCTTCAACGACTTTTTGATGGTTTTTGGCTTTATCGTAAGAGCCTTGAATTTGTAAACCTTCACTAATAATTGATTCAACAGTCATACGTGGATCAAGTGAATCGATAGGATCTTGGAAGATCATTTGAATCTCACGCATGAGTTTGTGATTAGTGCTCTTTAATTTATCAAGAATGCCATTTAATTCATCTAAACGAGCTTTCTTTTCGTTATGAGCACGGATTAAATCAGGGTTAGTTGGGTCGTTATCGACTGCAGAAATAGACTTAATTTGTTCATCAAAGCGTTTTTCTTCTTCTTTATAAAGTTGTTTGATGGCTTTGATTTTATCGCCGTTGACGGTTAAGTCGTTAGCGTGCTTATCATCATATTTAATTTGTTTTATCTTGGCTTTTTGAACAGTTACGACAGAATTACGAAGTTCAGTGGCTTTTTTAAACTCTTCATCATAAACTTCTTTTGTAATTTCGCCTTTAGCAAGTTGGGCTTTAAGTTCTTTAACTTTTTTATGGTAACGAATGTTAGTAAATTTAATCTCTTTTTCATTCCATCTACTACCAGCACCGATTCTATAGCCTTTGTAATATATAGAACCACTTGTTGGATTATATAAACGGATGATACTTCTACCAGTCGTGGTTTTTCCGCATCCTGATTCACCAACGATTCCAAAGACTTCTTTATCGTAAACTTGGAACGATACGTCGTGGACTGCTTTAAGTTTTTGTCTATTTGGTCCTTTTCCAAAGAAGAAATATTGTTTTAAGTGATTGACGCTTAAAACGACGTTTTGGTCGACATATTCTTGTTTAAATTTACATTTACCTTTAATAGAAGTTAAGGCTTCTTCGATAGTTTTAGCTTCTTCAGCTAAAAGTTCGTTGGTAGGTTCCGTGTGTTCATGCGAATCATCATATTTATAAGGAATATGATTTTCTTCTTTTAAAAGCTCTTCATTTTCCTTAGAGGCCATTAGTTCAGCATCGAGGCTACTATTAAGATCTAAATTTTCTTTCTCAATGGAAATTTTCTTTCTAATCATTGGTGGTAGCCTCCTTCTCTTTTAAAGAGTTTTTAATACGGTCTTTAACGATCTTTGGCATTTCGACTTTAGGAGCGCCTGGATATAAAAGCCATGTAGCAGCGTAATGAGTATCGGTCACTTTAAAGAATGGAGGTTCATATTTAAAGTCGATATTCATCGCGTATTTACTACGTAAAGCGAAAGCATCTCCTTTAGGTGGGAAAAGCATATCTGGAGGAGTTCCAGGAATTGCTTCAAGTTTTTCTTTACTATTAATGTCAGGAATAGATGAAAGTAATGCCCAAGTATATGGATGACGTGGATCGAAGAAGATTTCTTCGACGTTTCCGTATTCTACAATCTTACCAGCATACATTACTGCAACTCTATCAGCCATATTAGCAACGACGCCTAAGTCGTGAGTAATAAAGATACAACTTAAGTTTCTTTCAGCTTTAAGTTTATTAATAAGTTCGAGAATTTGAGCTTGAATCGTAACGTCTAAGGCGGTAGTTGGCTCATCACAGATTAAAATTTCAGGATTAGCAATTAAAGCAATAGCAATGACGATTCTTTGTCTCATACCACCACTAAATTCGAATGGATATTGTTTAAAACGTCTTTCTGGCATTGGAATACCGACTTCTCTCATAACCTCTAAAGCCATACGTTTAGCTTCTTTACGGGTTAAGACGGTTTTATTGACATAATCTTGATTTTCAAGTTCAATAGCCTTTTCGATTTTAGCGATTTCTTCATTTAAAGCGACGAAGGTTTCATCATCAATCTTGATAAGTTCGATTCCATCATGAGTGGTCTTTGAAATCGATTTATCAGCAGTTTGAGCAGCGATTTTTTCTTTCTTTTTGAGAAGTTTCGCATTTTCTTTTTGTGTAGCGAGTAACTTCTCGGATTCTTCAGGAGCTAAAGAGGCTAAATATTCACTTAATTTAGTCTTAGCTTCTAATAAATTAGCATTGAGTTCATTAAGTTTAGCTTCGTGTTCAGCTTTAATTTCAGCTTTATAAGCATCGACTTCAGCGTGAGCATATTTTTTAGTTAAACTTAAGATTTCTTTTAAGACTTTCTTTTGTTCTTTTAAAGAAAGTTTTAAAGCTTCGATACGTTTTGCAACAAATTCATTAATAAGTAAGGTTTGATCGATAGTATCAGTAACCGCTTCGAGTTCTTTAAAGATTTCGTTGAAGAGTTCGAGTTGTCTATCGATACCTTGATTTCTTAAAACACGTTTTTCAATACGTAAAGATTTTGGAACGTTATTTCTAACGTCTTGTTCATCTTGTTCATAATGAGCAATACGCTTTTCATTTTTTGCTTTTTGTTCTTCTAAACTAGTAACTTCAAGACGAGATGAACGGACAAACATTGAGTTGTTGTCTCTCATCTTTTCAAGTAACTTAGTAGTTTCTTCTTGAATCTCAGCTAGCTTTTCTTCTTTATAGTTAAAGAAGAAAAATCTTTTAGCACCTGGTTGAAGTTTTTTGGTATTAGCCTTATAAGTTTTAAGATTTTTTTCATTTTCTAGCTTCGTATTGGTGAGTTTATGAATATCATAAAAAGTTGAAGCTTCGACGTTTCTTAAAGCCGTTAAATCATCACCGATTAAATCGTGATATTTACGTTTTAAGACGTTTTTATTAATCATCGAGGTTTCGATGATTTGTTTTCCGACCTTTACAAGTGGATTTAATGCACTTAAAGGGTCTTGGAAGATCATACCGATCTTTTTACCTCTAATACGGTGGAAGTCTTCTTCACTAACACGGACGAGATCTTCACCTTCATAAAGGATTTGGCCATCAGCAATAATAGCATTAGCCGCTAAAATGCCCATAATGGCTTTATTGGTAACACTTTTACCAGAACCTGATTCGCCGACGATACATAAAGTTTCCCCTCTATAAAGGTCAAAACTAACGCCTCTAACGGCGTGGACTAGTCCATTATCGGTTTTAAAGTTGATTTTTAAATTCTTTACCGAAAGAATCTTTTCTTTATTTTCTGCCATAACTAGTCACTCCCTTTCAGCGATGGGTTAAACGCATCCCTTAATCCATTACCAAATAAGTTAAAGCTAACCATGAGCAGCGCCATAAAGATTGACGGGATCAAAATCAGGTAACTATAACTCGAAATATATTTTTGGTTATCACTTAAGATAACACCGAAACTAGTCGATCCACTCAAACCTAAACCTAAGTAAGAAATACTAGCTTCATCGAAGATAACACTAGGAATTAAGAAGACGAAACTCGTCACTAAGGTTCCTAATGAGTTAGGTAAAATGTGTTTAAAGATAAGTCTAAAGTCGCTTGCTCCTAAGGTTCTACTAGCCAGGACGTACTCTCGCCCTTTAAACCTATAAAATTGTGCTCTAGTCGTCGAGGCGATACCAATCCATCCAGTCAGACATAGCGCTAGAGCAAACGTAAAGAAGTTTTGTCCAAAGTAAAGGATACAGATCGTCATAATAACGAGCCATGGAACTCGACCTAAAATATCGGTAATACGTTCCATCGTTAAGTCGACCCATCCACCAAAATATCCACTGATAGCACCCCAAACGATACCAACAATCATATTGATGATTGTGACGCATAGACCAAGTAAAAGTGAGGTTCTTAGACCAGTAAACATAAGGTTAAATAAGTCACGACCTAAATAATCTGTTCCAAATAAATATGATGGCATCGAAGAATAGCCATAATATTTATATAAAGTAACGGTACAACTAAATGAATAAGTAATAACCGCACCTCTTTGAACGGTGATCGAATTGATCTCAATAATTGGACAATTCTCTTCATCTAATATTTCAAATGTCGCGATAATTTCAGCAACATCTTCGTCGAATGTATTAGTATTTGGTAAGTTACCGACAAGCTCAGTATCGAGCGAAATCCAACCATTACTAATGTAAGTTAACATCTCGGTCCAAGTAATCGTGGTCGTGCCTTCACCAAAGGCCGCTTCATAGCTATCGTAAGTAAATGTACAATAGGTGATTGAAGCTCCATAAAGGTTTTTATAACCAGTACAAGACCAATAGTTGATGTTGTAATTACTATCGCTATCTTTTTGACTTAATAAAACTTGAGCGTTAGCATCAGTAAATCCCATATCGTTGAAGGTCGAATCTTCATCACTACATATCATAGATATGTAAGGGATATAAAGTTCTTCGTGATATTCATCACTACATGGGATTTCTATACCAAAAACTAAGTCCGTATCCCAATAATCTGGGTCTACTTCATCTTCAATAAATTCATCTAAGTCGATAGTGATGGTGCCATATGTTGATTGATAATTATCATAATAATAGACATAGTGTTCTTCACCATCATTATCGTAATAATATAAATAGAAATTGTATTCAGCTAATTCATAACTATCTGAATCAGCATAAATTTCAGATAATTCAAGTTCAATTGTATAGTCACTCACTTCATCATAAGTGAAATAATAACTTTCTAAAGTACGAGTAACTTCTGCGCCACGGGTATTTCTACTAGCAACAAAACGTAGATATCCACCACTAGCATATTCGTTAGCAGTATCGATCGTATCTTCCCAAGTAACTAAGTTACTGACCGCATTTTTATTAAATCCAGCTGGAGTTTCATTAACGGTATCGTAAGGAAGACCTGTGTCGTACGTAATCGTTCCATCCCAGAAACCTGTTCCGGATGGGAATAGTTTTGGATATAAGAAAGTTTCGTTTAAGTTACTTCTACTAATATCGCTACTAGAGAAAATTGGAACGAATACTGCAAGTAAAACAATGACGCCTAAAATACATGCACCGATGACGCTCGATTTATTTTTAACAAATCGACGCATGGCGTCTTTTAAATAAGTTGTAGGTTTCGTCTCGAATTTGACGTCATGAATCGTCTTATCGAGTTGAATTTGTTCAAAATCATCTTGGGTGATAGTGATTTGATGATCGACCCCAGAACTATCTACGTACTCGAATTCAGCATCAATAATATTATTTTTCTTGTTTGCCATTATTTCTTAGCTCCTACTCTAATACGTGGATCGATAAATCCGTACGATAAGTCGACGAGTAAGCCTGCTAATAGACCAATCATCGTAACTACCGCCATATCTACCATCAAGACGTTATAGTCAGTCGTTACACCTGGCGTACCAAGTGCGCTAATATAGATATCACCAATACCTGGGATACCGTATAGTCGTTCAAGAATCATTGAACCAGTAAGACATGAGATAATCTCACTAACAATCATAGGAAAAATAGGAACAATCGCATTACGTAACGCGTGACGTACTACGGATTGTGTTTTCGTTAAACCTTTAGTTCTAGCTAAAAGTAAAAATTCGCTAGCCATAACATCGCAAAGTTCAGCTCTAACCCATCTTGCATATGCACAGATCGTGCCTAAACTTAACGAGGTTACCGGAATGAC
>CAYLSZ010000023.1:6533-8443 GCA_964386745.1 uncultured Staphylococcaceae bacterium
TCTCCTAAACCAGTTTGAGCTTCCTCAAAATCCAGCATATATCCTAAACTAACTTGGTTAAGATAGTAGGCTCTTTGTTCAGCTGGGAAGCCAGTAGGCGTACCAGGTGGCAATATTTTAATTAAAATAAAGGTCAAAGAAAGAATGATAAAAGCGGTAACGAATATTAAGACAATACGTTTTAAGATGTATTTCCGCATAAGACCCTCCTTTTAAGACGCGTAATAAGTGTATTTTATATATTTATTTATAAAATAACTAGTCAAAACGACAATAAAGATTGGCTCATCACCAATCCTTATTGTCTAAACGATATTTTCTATCAAAAATCAGCTATAGCTATATGTGCCAAGTCGAGTGAATTCGACTGGATAGTAGTAGGTAATACCTTGATTAGAATCAGCAACTTGGAAGTAAAGTTGAACGGTTGCTTGATAATCATATCTTTCATATTCGGTATAACCTAACATGTAGTAACTGAAGTCGAATTGTCGTGGAATTGTAACGGTTGCAACACCACTAACGACGGTCGAGCTACCCGAAGTCGAGGTATTCATAGTCCAATCGACTAAGATCGATGTATCTTCTTCACTAGTTAAGGACATAATTTCACCTCTAGTAGCAGCGTCAATAATTGAGACGTAACCAGTTCTTACGTCGATTCCTGAACTTAAGACGATTGTGTAGCTTAAGCTATAAGTAACTGAATTATCAGTTACACTTGTACTAGATCTTGTAGAACTATATTCGCCAGTAAATGGAGCGACTGAACTAACACCATTGACAGCATTGCTTAAGGTACCAGTTGCAGCTTCCCATAAAGCATCGAATGACCAAGTGACACCATCGTAATAGAGTCTACCATCATTGACACTTGTGTCGACTGACCAGTTAAGAACGAAACCAGAACGGTTATCGCTACAAAGAACTTGCATGAATTCGAGTGGGTAAGATTGCATACCTGTAATAGCGCCCATACCTAAGTCGAATTGACCAGTTTCTAATGCGTCATACATTGCATCACTAGTTGCACCAGCAACAGAGTTATTGATTTGAAGTTGAATACGACTATCGACACTATTGAAGGCATCCATCATGTATTGGGTAATTGGTTCGCCCATAGTAGTCATTGAGGAGGTTGTCATCCATTTAGCATCGAGTTCGATGATAGTTGGACTAGTTGATGTACCGTATTCAAGTTCTCCTGCTTCGATTTCTTCTTCGATAGCAAGTCTAAACATAGCTTTAGCGGCATCTAAGTTATAACCATAGGTTTCTGGATATCTATCTTTGATAGCGTTAGCGTGAGCTTCTGTTTCGTTATAGACGAGATCTTCGCCATTTTCTCCAGCACCTGAGAAGATATAAGCATCACTTAAGTAGTTTTGTGAGACGGTATAGTTACCACTCGTAGCGAATGTTTCTCTATCGATCGAGTAATATAAACCATCTAAGAAGTGGGTGTTAGACATGATGTGTTTGACATCCCAATAATTACTTTGTGAGGTCTTATAAACACTTCCATCTTCACCGAATAATGCTAACCATAAGTCTTCACTTGTGGCGTTAACATTGACTTTCCAAGTCGTATCTTCTGGAACCGATTTAGTTCTTGGGTCGGTTGCATAAGTATCTAATTGAGTTGATGGAATAACGACATAGTCAAGTCTATTAGATAAGAATTCACGGAAGGCCGCTTCAGGGTCACTCGTTAAAGCAGTAATAATGTGAATATAGATACCTGGAATTTGATACATATCGTTTCCATAGGAATCTTCTTGAAGTGGGTAATAGTTGTTCTTTTCTAAGACGATATATTGAGCATTAGCTTGATAATTTGATAAGACGTAAGGCCCAAGTGATAAGGTAGTATCGACAGGGGTTAACGAGTTATCAGAGGTATATCCACC
>CAYLSZ010000023.1:8543-12814 GCA_964386745.1 uncultured Staphylococcaceae bacterium
AATTGGACGAGCATAGCTTTCATCGATCATCTCAGCACCACGGTAGAGATTGAATTGTTGGGTTAATAAGATTTTGAATGGGGTTAAATAGTCGTCAAGTTCGACATAACGTCCATTATATTGTGAGAATTCACTATTTGTGGAGTTAGTAGCATATCGAATACCACCTTTTTCTCCATATTTAACGTAAAGTCTAAATGTAGTAGCAGTTTGTGAGGTACCACCACTTGCATCTAAAGCTTGCCACGTATCACCAGTATTATAGGAGCTATCAGCTGCTAATAATGGGGTGTATTCGTAGTCAGTTTTATTAGCGTTAAGTTGGGTAGTGTAATAGCCACTAGCAATATAGCCAGAAATGGTACTTGTTGAGGTACTATTTGAGTTCCAGTCTGCAACAGTACCTGGATCTTCTGAAATATAGGTGTGGTAATAAGTTGGATATTCTTGTTCAGTTAATCCAGAAAGTGTTCCATTTAATGTACCATAATCAATAACACCATAACCGTAACCAGTAATATATTCATTTACTGGAATCTCAACTCTATCGCTATACATAACGTTAGAGCCGTTACCACAAACTGGGATACCAGTTAAGTAGGTATCTTGAGCGTATCTTTCAAGTTCACCTAAGATTTCAATTTTGTCCGCTGTGCTATTATTGGAATAGTTATAGCTACCGGTAGCACCAACACCCGAGACTTGAAGTTGTACACTATCACAAACTGTGACATCAGCTGTAGTCGAAACGACAATATCAGCGATTCCAGGTTGTAAACAAGTAAAGCTACCAGTTAACGAGTTGACGCTTAAGACTGAACTATTATTAGTCGAAAAAGTAATAGTTCCGTTAGTAGCAATGGTATTGCCTTCAGCATCAGTAACGGTAACTGTACCAGTATCTCCTGTGTTGAAAACGGACGATGAACTATTTAAGGTAATATAGATTTGGGAGTAATCTGTTTCGGTAGTGTCGTCATCGTCACATCCTGTTAAGGCACATGCTCCAACGGCTGCGAAACAAAGTAGACCCATACATCTTAACCATGTTTTCTTCATATAAATCTCCTTAATTTTCTATCAAAATTAACTACTATTTACTACGTAAATAGTTTTATTAATTATAATAATAATTTTATATATATCTTATCGATAAACCTTACTTAATATTATCTTAATATTCGTTAAATTAATGCGATGATATCGAGGGCTAATCGACTACTAATATCTAAGCGATAAACGACGTATAAAATGATAGTTATCACTAAGAATAAAGCGCTCGATATATACCATAAGACGAATTCAAATTTCTTTCTTTTTCGTCTTTCGGCATGTTGTTCGCGATAGTCTATAAGGTCTTTATATTTTACTGGTGCACCTTTTTTCCAAGCGTAAGTCATATTAGAGAATCCATAACTCATCGAGTCAAAAGTTCCCATATTGACGAGCCACTTTAAAGTGCCATAACCAAACAAAATAAAGAAAGCGACAAACGAGCCATTAAGACCACTTATTAAGGTTCGATCAAAGATAAAATATATCAATAAAACAACAAACAAACCTAGTAGGTTTATACCTACTAGGTTGACTGTGTATTTTACCCGTTTATTGTTTCGATATAGATAGAGGAATTCATTCATTCTTCTTCTCTATTATTCTTCTGAAGTCTTAGTTTCGTCTTCAGTAGTTTTATCTAATCTCTTCTTTCTAAATAAGAAGAATAGTCCTACTCCTGCTCCAGCCAGGACAACAACTCCAGCTCCAACACTAACACCGATAATAAGGCCAGTGTTACTTGTTGTATCACCACCATCATTGACAGTTGTTCCATAGTCTGGATCGTAGTTAAAGGTAACTTCGACGTGACCACTAGTGACGCCACTAAAGACGATCGATCCATCAACATATTCATAGCTTACAGAACTCATTTCATCGCCGAAAGCATCGTAAGCGGTAATATTGACGTATTCTAATAAATCGTCAGCACTGGTTGGTTTTAAAGCCCAATCTGGGAAGCCCATACCGATACTAACTGTACTTTCAAGTGAGACGTTATTTCCATAACCATTAGCGACTCTAACTTGTAAGTCACGGGTTATAGTTCCTGAATCACCAAGTTCAGTATCAGTAGTTGTAAAAGTAAAGGTATTAGTTGAACTAAAGATATTACCAGTTCCATCTAAGAAGTAACCATTAGTTAAGTTAGCGTAAGATACTAAGTGGTAATCGACTAAGTTATATTCGTTAGTGATCGTAAATAGCATCTTATCACGGCTCTCATAATCAGCTACATCGAGTTCAACATATGTTCCAGCATCATCTTCTAAAACATCTAAGGTAGTCGTTGACCAACCGTTACTAACTCTAACGTCGGTAACGTTATCTTCGAGTTTTAATCTATAGGTTTCTGGAGTAACTGTTCCATCAGTAGAGGTAGTTGTAGTTAAAGAATTACCTTGATAGCTTGGTCTAGTAGCTGCTTCATCACGAACTTCTAATCCATATTCTTTAACGACTGAAGTTTTTTCACTAGTTCCACTTGCATATAAAGTAGTGTAAGTGAATCTAAGAGTATATTCACCTTCATCGATAAGCAAGTTACCTGAACTATCTTTGAAGTCTAATGTTGCATAAGCTTTAACACCGGTAACAGAAGTTGTACCACCATAGATAAGCATTGATTTATAAATCATTCCACCAGTTGTCGAGTATGTTCCACCATCATCGACACCTTGAAGAGTGGTTGATAAGACAGTATTTCCATTGCTATCAACGACTTCTACTTTATTACTTGCAATAGTTCTATATACAACTTGTTGAATTAAGATCGAGTTAGAAACTTGATCGACACCAACAACGATATCACCATCATCATTTAAGATAACTTCATTATACGTTGCTTGTGGATCGACTGAACCACTAGCAATTGAACTAATATTAGCTGATGTAAAGCTAGAATCACTAGTTACGATTGTTGAAACGAAGTTAGCGTTAGCAGTACCTGTATTATGGTATGCATCATTAAGTAAATCGCTACCATAAAGCATGGTGTCGTCTTCTCTAACGAAGTCGAATTCTTCGACTGGATCAGCGGTTGCATAATCGCCATAGAAGCCTAAGAATGGGACGCTTAATGTGATTTCATCAGTGGTATCAGTAGGTTCGAAAACGATATAACCTTCGATATATGTTCCGTTAGGGAAATATGTATCTAAGTATGTTAAAGCGTCATCATCGAGTTGATAGTTAACCGAGATAGTTTTTAAGTTTTCTTTATCACTTGATACACTGCCTGATTCTAAAGTAACATTCCAGCTATATGTATCGATAACTGTATCGAATAAGGAAGCAAAGTTACCATCTTCATTATAAATATCGCTAGTTTCGACATATAAAGTAGCGGTATACGATTTACTGCTTCCACTTTCATTGACGTAAGCTATATCAAAATCAAATTTACCGTCAGCAATATCGGTATTTCCAAGTTCGATTTCGGCACTTGTTGTATTGATTTCGTAATCTACATCACCATCAATATTATTGACACCATAGAAATAAACATCAGTATTAAATGCATTTTGAATATTAACTAAACCAGCGCCTTGTTTTCTAACGCTATAGTAAGCATCTTTACTTGTAGCAACAGATGTTCCATCTTGAACATATGGTTCAGCTGTCGATTGGATACGAGCTTTGAGTTCTTTTCTAGCAGCTTCTCTAGCTGTTTCTTTTGCATCTCCTTCACTCATATCAGCCCAATCTAAGTTAGATAAAACGTTAGCGACTGCACCAGCATAGTTAGGAGCGGCCATACTAGTTCCATCCATATAGACGTAATAGTTACCGTTTTGTCCATTATCAGCACTCCAAATATTTTCTCCTGGAGTGATGACATCTGGTGAGATATGCATATCGTAAGTTGGACCATCACTAGAGAAATCACTTACGTGTTGAGTATAAGCAGTGGCGTTACTAGAAGTTGTATCGGCGCTAAGTCTACCACTAGCAACGATTGTGGCATAAGCCGAATCAGCATAGCTACCTATAATGCCGCCATCTACGTTATCTAAACTAAAACCAGAGCCGTATGCACCAAAATCATTTGTTTGATAGGTACTATCATACATCATGTTAGCACGGCCTTCGTTACCAGCACTGATCGAGAAAGTAATACCTTCTTCAACCATTTGTCTAATAACTGCAAAAGCACCGCTACCATTACTATCAATTTCTTGACTTCTATAAGAAGTAGATTCGTATAATGGGCTACC
>CAYLSZ010000024.1:0-12746 GCA_964386745.1 uncultured Staphylococcaceae bacterium
ATATTAACGTAATAACCTAAAAACGATGAGAATGAAAAAACTGTCATTACTAATGGTCTGCGGGGCAGCTGCCGTGCTTGTCTCGTGCGACGGGATTACAGGGAAGGGCAACAGACAGCTCAAGGCAAGCAACGACTCGCTGCAGAGGGCGCTGGAGCAGCGTGATGCCGAACTGGACGAGATGCTGGCCACCTTCAACGAAATATCGGAAGGATTCCGCGAGATAAACGAGGCCGAAAACCGCGTGAACCTGCAGCGCGGGTCGGTGGGCGAAGGCTCGCTGAGCGCAAGGCAGCAGATAGCCGCCGACATAGAGTTCATACGCAATCAGATGGAGGAGAACAAACGGCAGATAAGCAGGTTGCAGGAGATGCTCGACAAGTCAAACTCCAACTCCTCGCAGCTGAAGAAGGCAGTGGCATCGCTCACGCAGGAACTGGAGGAAAAGACAAAACGCATAGAGGAGCTGCAGGCCGAACTGGCTGCGCGCAACATACGCATACAGGAGCTTGATGCCGCCGTGGCCGGACTGAGCGCGGACAGGGAGGCGCTGACTGCCGAGAACAGGATGCAGGCCAGGACTGTGTCGGAGCAGGACAGGGCGCTGAACACGGCATGGTTCGTATTCGGCACGAAGAAGGAGCTGAAAGACCAGAAAATCCTGACCAACACGGGGCTCTTCAAGAAGGGACAGGTGCTGAAGGATACCGATGTCAACAAGGACTATTTCACGCAGATAGACATACGCACCACCAAGGAAATAAAGCTCTATTCGAAAGATGCGGACGTGCTGACCACGCATCCCGCCGGCTCGTACACGCTGGAGGAGGACAGCAAGGGCCTGCTCACGCTGAAGATTACCCAACCGAAGTCGTTCTGGAGCGTATCCAGATATCTGGTAATACAGGTGAAGTGACAAGGCTCCCCGCATGCGGGGCCTTGCAACCCCGGATTAACGTTATGGCACGTTTCCGCAATCTCTTTTTCGACCTCGATGATACCCTCTGGGCTTTCTCCGAGAATGCCCGCGACACCTTTGGCGAGCTGTATGACAGGTTTGAATACGGGCGGTTTTTCCGCTCGTTCAGCCATTTCTACGACCTTTATACCGTGCGCAACCTCGAGCTGTGGGGCGATTACGCGGTGGGCAAGGTGACAAAGAGCGAGCTAAACCGCCTGCGTTTCCTCTATCCCCTGCAGCAGGTGGGGGTTGAGGATGCCGCCCTGGCAAAGGCTTTCGCAGAGGCTTTCTTTGCCGCCCTGCCCGACAAGCGGAAGCTGGTGCCGCATGCACGCGAGACCCTTGACTACCTGTCGGCACGGGGATACCGCCTGTACATCCTCTCCAACGGCTTTGCCGAGCTGCAGGGCAGGAAGATGCGCTCGTCGGGCATAGACCATTACTTCGGCAAGGTGGTCTTGTCGGACGATATCGGGGTGCTGAAGCCGGCGCCCGCCATATTCCATTTCGCCATGTCGGCCACACAGTCGCTGCCGGAGGAGTCGCTGATGATAGGCGACAGCTGGGCGAGCGACATCGTGGGGGCACGTGCGGCGGGTATCAGGCAGGTGTTTTACGACCCCGCGGGAAGTGCTGAGCTGCCCTTCCGCCCCACATATCATATACACGACCTGCGCGAACTGGCCGCTTTCTTATGACATTACCCTTCCAATCAATATCTTTTTTATGGATAATCTGTTGCCCTTTGCACTGCTGTGCCTTACCTCGCTGTTCACGCTTACCAATCCGTTGAGCATCATGCCCGTGTTTCTCTCCATGACGCAGGGACTGAGCGAGAAGGAGCGGCGCCTCATCGTGACCCGCGCCACGCTGACGGCCTTCATCATACTCATCGCCTTTACCTTCGGCGGACAGTTCCTGTTCAGGTTTTTCGGCATCTCCACCGACGGCTTCCGCATAGCAGGCGGCTTCATCATGTTCAAGATAGGCTACGACATGCTGCAGGCGCGCTACACGCCCGTGAAGTTCAAGGATGAGGGAATGAAGACGTATGCCAACGACATATCCGTTACCCCGCTTGGCATACCGATGCTCTGCGGACCGGGAGTCATTGCCAACGCCATAGTGCTGATGCAGGACGCATCCACCGTCGAGATGAAGGCCACGCTGGTAGCCTCGATAGCGTTGATTTACCTGCTGGCATTCTTCATCCTGCGGGCATCCACCAGGCTGGTGAACCTGCTTGGCGATACGGGCAACAACGTCATGATGCGCCTCATGGGGCTCATACTGATGGTGATAGGCGTGGAGTGCTTCGTCGGCGGAGCCTCCCCCATACTCGAGGGCATCATACACAGGTCGGTACAGTGACGCGCGGGTAAGAAAGAACCGGACGCTTTCATACGAAAACGCCCGGCTTTTTTGTTTCACGTCAGTCTATCCTCATCGCGTCAGTCCGGCTGGAAATAGAAGAAGTCGTAATTTATGTAGCCCGCCGAAACCGTGATTATGCTGTAAGCAGTTACGTAGTTGTTTTCGTAAATGCGGTTATATGTCAGATAATTGCTGCTTGCGGTGTATGAGTAATAATCCTGTAGCGAGATGGTGCCATAGCTGCCATACGAATACGGAGTAGCCAGCGTTTCGAACGTGATGTTGCGGTAGCTGACTCCTTGCAGGCCGAAGAGGTCTTCACTGTCGGTGACTGAGTCTCCGCTCGCATTAATAATCAGGTGATAGCCGCTGCCATACAGATCTTTGATACGGAATGTGTCATCGCTGTCGTCACGTTTCTGCAGCTCGAAGCCCGAAGCCCACGAGAATCCCGTGGTACCGTCCATGATGGGGGCATAGACGTTGCCCGTCGCAAGGGTGCTCCAAGTGTATCCGAAGAAGGTTGCGGAACTGGAACAGAGTGTACCGTCGTTCCCTACTCCCACCACGGTGATGGTGGTGTCGCCCGACAAGTCGGTGATGGTGATGTCGGCCACACCGTCAGACACGGTGGCTTGCGTGCCGTTGTCCACTACGTATTGGTTGTATGCGTCCTCGCCGTTGGCTTCCACGTATGCCTCTTTGACGGAAGTAGATTCGGCCAGGTAGTAGACCGCGCTCACCCGGCTGTTGACAGCCACGCGGAGTTGCGTGGTCACGTCTGCGTCATAGTCGCTGCTTGCCGTGTACTGATAGAGGGTCACCACCGGTTGCGAGTCGTTGCCCGGTTCGGTGCCGACATCTTCTGTGCAGGCGGCGAATCCCGTTATGCCCAGCAGGGCAATGATGTATGCAAATAGATTCTTTTTCATTGTTGTTTCCTTTTATGTTAAACGAAGCTTACCAGTTGTATTCGGAAGAATCCGAAGAAGGCTTTTGCGGCGTGGGGTTCTGGGTGCAGGCCGTGTTGTAGTTGGTTTCTGTCTGCACGATGCAGAGGTTCATCCAGTCGGGGAATGTCTGCCCGTCGGTGGTGGTGTAGTCGCCCACGTTCCAGCGGTACCCTTCGGGATGGTTGGTGCCGGCATAGCTGCGTATCACGCCTTTGTTGAGCCGCTTGATGTCGAATGTGGCGAAGCCTTCTCCCCAGAGTTCCACGCGGCGTTGCCACCATACCTCGTTCTGGAACGTATTGGCGTATGTGCTGCCGTAGGTTTCGAGGTGAGTACCATAGGTATATTCCGGGTCGCGGGTCTGTGCAAAGGCGGTCAGCAGTTGTATGCCGCGAGATTCGCTCTGCATGCCGGCAGCTTCGGCTTCTATCAGCATCATTTCTTCAACCCTCATGAGGGGTACAGATACCAGGAAGGCAGTATATTGGTTGTCGTGTACGCCGTTGTTTGGCCTGAATTTCAGCTCAATACCGCCTATATTCGTGGAAGTGGTGGACGCGGCGGTAAGCAGGAGGCCTTCGGGAGAATCGGAATACTCACTCAGAGCCTCAATAGCCGACTCCTCATCCATGTCGTCGATGGCAAAGTCGATGAAACATTTCTTGCGAAAATCCGTGTCGGGGATTGTTTGGTAGAGATGGTAGTCGATGCGTTTGGGTGCGCCGTAGTTGGCTGCATATCCGCAATAAGATTCACTCACTTCCACTATCATATGTGAACCCCAGCTGCTGTCGGCATCATTCACCTGAAGGCACTGGTCGGTCTCCTTGTAAGTAAGGGCGAACATCCATGAGTTGCTGTTCGCCGTTACCGAGTTAAAACCAGTCGTGCGATTTAGATATTGATCTTCGGACAGTACGGAATATCCTTCTTGCGCCAGCTTTGCGTAATACTCGGCGTTAGCCCAATCTTCCATGGTGAGGTAAGCACGCGCTTTCAGCCCGTACACCACAGACAGGTCAGGGGTGGTGATATCAGAGCCGCGGTCGTAGTCTGCCAGATAGATTTCGGCTTGGTCGAGGTCAGAAAGTATCTGTGCCCACATGACTTCGTTGGTGGCGCGTGGGTTGTTTGTCAAGTCGTTTACCGAGCTGGTCTCCAATACGATGGGCACGGTCTCTGATGTACGGTCGATGGCATAAGACTTCTGGGCAAACATGCGTGCTAAGTCCATGTAGTAGAAAGCACGCATGGCATAGGCGATACCTACTCCCGAACGTTGGTCTTCGTCAGGTGTATCTCCGGCCATCGATAGTACTTCGTTGCAACTCTTTATATAGCTGTAGAAATAAGTCCACGGAATTTGGCAGTACAAATATTGCGGGCCGAGAGCCTGGCTGCAGTTATACCACGAACTGTACCACTCATGTCCATCATTTTCGGTGGCGATGTCCTGCCCCATGACGTCGCGCATGATGAAGAATGTAGGATAACCGTAGTCCCACGGATAGCTGCTGGGACCGAAGCTGTATGAACTAGTCATGTTGGTGATGATGGCCGACACGAAGTTGTCGAATGCACCAGGTGCATTGCCGGCTTGGTCGACGGTCACCGTCGACGTCTGTGGGTCAATCTCTTTGATGCACCCATTCGTGCTTAAGGCAAGCACAAAGGCTGCAACGTATATATAACCTTTCTTAAATATAGTATTCATAGTTTCTTTCCTTATTTTTTTGTATATAAATGCATATATCAGAATGTCAACTGTATTCCTCCCATGACAGTGCGTGTAGGCGAATATACACTGACAGTCGTGGTTTCACCATAGCTGTAGCGCGGATCGAGTCCCTTGCGTGCCGACCAGAAGCAGAGGTTCTGCCCTGATGCGTATATGCGTAGCTTTTCGATGCCCAAAGAGTCGCTCCAACGGTGAGGCAGCGTATAGCCCAGCGTGAATGACTGGAAATTGAGATATCCGGCATTAGTCAGCCAACGGTTTGAGCGTGCCGTGGTATAAGGGTCTGAATAAGTGGAGCGCGGGATGTTGCTCGACGTATTGTTGGGTGTCCACGACTTGAGTACATCCACGTGCAGGGCTTTGAACCCGCTGCCGGAACTTGTTATGTTGCCCATCAGGCTCTGGTAGTTGTAATCATAGATATGTCCGCCTATCTGATAGTCGAAGGTCAGCGACAGATCTACGCCATAAGCCGAGAATGTTGTCCCGAATCCACCGAATACCTTTGGCAGGCTGCTGCCTTGTTCGTACAGCGAAGCATTGTTCATGTTGGTGGTAGTATAGTCACGACTCTTGCCCGGGGTACTGGTGTCTACCGTGCCGTCTTCGCTCACCTGGCTGGCATCCACCCAGTAGAGAGCTTCACCATATTCGTTTACTCCGGCATAATCGGCCAGCATGTAATTGTAGAGTGAGCCGCCCACACGATACCACTTGTTGCTGTCTTGGTATCCGCCAAGTCCTGCAATCTTTGATTCCGGCAGCGATAGGATCCTGTCTTTGTTATGGGCGATGTTGAAGTTAAGCGTCCACTCGAAGTTGCTGGTGCGGATAGGCGTTCCTTGCAGGCTGATTTCCACACCCGAGTTACGGATATCGCCGATATTTCCGTAATAGCCGCGCGACCCGGCCGATTCGGGTACAGACAGCCAGAACAGCATGTCGGAAATCTTCTTGTTATAGTAGTCTATTTCTCCGCTCAGGCGGTTGTCGAAGAGAGAGAACTCTACACCGACGTTGTAGTTCGTGGTGGTTTCCCACGTGATATCCGGATTACCGATGCGGTAAAACGAAGCGGACATTTGTGTGCTCGAAGAGGCTGTAAGCGTATAGAGGTCCACATAAGCCCAGTTGCCGATATTGTCGTTTCCCTGTTGTCCCACAGAAAACTTGACTTTCAGCATGTCCACCCAGTCGACATTGAAGAAATCTTCTTTATTGATGAGCCATCCGGTACCGAACGACCAGAAGTTACCCCAGCGGTTTTCCACGGCGAATCGTGAAGAGGCGTCGCGGCGGTAAGAGAGCGATGCGAAATATTTTTCATCATAATTGTACTGCCCGGTGGCAAAGTATCCTTCTACATTGTATTCGGTGGTGTATGAGTTGGAACTTACCGGGTCTGCAGCAGCATTGATTTCCTGTATGTCGCTCGAAAACAGCCCTTGTGCATACGCATAAAGGTAGGTCGTCTTGGTATCGTAGTATTCATGCCCCACCATTACATTTACGTTGTGCTTCCCGAACTGGTCGAGGTACGTCAGCGTCTGCACATGGTTCTGACGGAAAGTGTCATTCTGGTACTTGTCTATCCGTCCGTTGACACTCGAGCTGCTGCCGTAAAGCATGTTGGCATATTTCGAATAATTGCTATGTCCCCAGTTGATGGTACTTGTGGCATTGAACTTAAGCCAGTCTGTAAAGCTGACATCGGCCGAGAAAGTGCCGTTCAACTGGCGGCCTTCGGTGGTTTCATCGTTGTAACGGTTGTCGCCATAAGGGTTGCCGTTGGAACCGAAAGGCCTGCTCAGTCCAGGATAGCTTGTGCTAGCCACTCCGTAGTCGTACTGCGGGTTACCGTAAGAGTCGGTACGGATGACGGGATTACCGTTTTCATCCAGCACACGCACGTAAATGGGATATATCGGACCTATATACGAAGCGAAATACATAAGGTTGTTTGCTCCCAAACTGGTATCCAAATTCGGATTGGATTTGGTGGTGGAGTTCACAAAGCTTACGTTTCCAGCCAGCTTCAACCAAGACTTTGCCTGGTAGTCGGCCTTGAAACGTGCGGTAAAGCGCTCGTAGCTTGAGTAGTCGATGATGCCGTCTTCGTCAAGGTAACTGAGGCTGGCGTAGTATGATCCACGCGTGTCGAGTGCACCGTTCACGCTGACATTGTACTCCTGCCTCAGGGCGTTGTGGTAGGCAGCATCGCGCATGTTGTCGTTGATGAGGTAGTAAGTTTCCCCGTTAGCGGTATAAGTGCGCCCCAGCGTGGCATTTGGGTTGATGCGTCCGTCGGTACCGATGAGGTATTCACCGTCGGGCACGGTATAGATATTGTAGACCAAGTCGCTCAGCATGGCGTCGTTGGCATTGGCGTTGGCAGATGCAATGCTCTGCCCCTGGCCGTAGTAGTAATAGTTGTAATACTGGCTATACACGGCCTCGTAGAATTGAGCCGGGTCTTGTATAGTTTCATAGTCCTGTACAGCACGGCTGTTTGAACCCCATTTCATGTCTACGGTTACCTGTGCCTTCTGCGACTTTCCTTTCTTGGTGGTGATCAGAATGACACCTGCTGCACCGCGTGCACCATACAAGGCTGCCGAGGCAGCATCTTTCAACACCGTGATGCTCTCCACGTCATTTTGAGAAATGTTGCTCAGCGAGGCATCATAAGGCGCACCGTCCACAATGATAAGCGGACTTGTGCTGGCAGAAAGGGACGCTATGCCGCGGATGTTGATGCTTCCGGTCCCCGTTCCCGGTGCACCGGTTGTTCCGCGCATCTGCAACCCCGGTGTGCTGCCCACCAACGCTTCGCTGACATTGGTAGTGATTTTCTTCTCTAATTCCTCGCTGTTCACTACAGTTGCCGAACCTGTAAATGCCGACTTCTTGGCAGTACCGAATGCCACAACCATCACCTCGTCCAGCATTTCCGCGCTCGGCTTCAATACCACCCGCATGCTCGGGCGTATGTCCACCTCCTGCGAATCGTACCCTATAAAAGATATTATCAAAGTCTTCGCGGAACTATGGTCGGCGCCAACACCTTGATAACCAACCGGAAAGGCAAATGAGGGAACTCGGCCCGCACACACGGCAGCCTGTCTGTAAGCCTCCGTAGGCGGTTCCGGCGGGAGGCCGTGCTACCTTATTTCTACTTTTTTACAGTGCAAGAGCCTTGTTGTCAGGCAGTTCGGCCGGGAATATGCGCACATGCGGTCTACCGTGCCGGTACCGCGGCAGCTCAGGTGTTTCCGGCTCTTCCCGTACATGTGTGCTGCACGCGCGGGGAGTGCGTGCTAAGCGCGCGTCATACATGTTTCTCAAGGTCGCGCACTATGGTGCGGTCCATCACGCCGGCATAGCCCTGTGTGGTGCGCACGCTGCGGTGTCCCAGCAGATGCTGCACGGTGGTGATGTTCACACCCTTGTATATCAGCAGTGTCGCGTTGGTATGGCGTGCCGTGTGGAATGAGATGCGCTTGTTCACCCCCGCCATACGCCCCAGGATACGCAGCTTCTTGTTCACGTTGGAATTGTCTTGCAGGCGGAAAAACTCTTGCAGGCGGTCCTTGTACCTGTCCAGTATGGCGAGTCCCTTACCCTCGAAAAGCAGGTACAGCGGCAGCCGCACCTCGTTGCCGGTCTTCAACGAGCGGTACACCAGCCACCTCTCGTGGCGGATGTCGACTATATTGTCGGCGGGCGACAGGTTCGTGAAGTCGGAATAGCGCAACCCCGCATAGCAGCAGAACAGGAAGGCGTCGAGCACCATGCGCAGGCTGCCCGCCCCGTCCTCCAGCGGCAGGCATTCCAGCCTCTCCAGCTCTTCGGGGGCAAGGTGCGTATGTCTGTGCTCCACGGTCTTTATCCTGTACTTGCGGAAGGGGTAATGCCGCACGTCCATATACCCGCTGTCGATGGCGATGTTGACCATGCGCTTCAGGTGCTTCATGTGCTTGGCTATGGTGTTGGTATGCAACCCCTTCTGCCTGAGGAAATGCTCGAAGGAGGTCAGGAACTCGAAAGACAGGTCGCCGAACTGCACGTCGCCCCTGAACAGGCATATCTGCGCCAGCGTCGACAGCTGGTTGCGTTTCGTGCTTTCCCTTGCGGACGATTTTGTCACTTCGCGTTCATAAAAGCGCGTGAACGACAGCACCTTGCCGGGCGACAGCAACCTCTCCTTCAGCAAATCCAGTGAAATCCGGCGGAACTGCTGCCACAAGTCCAGCTCCTGCCCCTCTATCCGGACCATGAAGTCGTAAAGCCTGTGGTTCAGTGCTCCGGCATTCGGGTGGTTCACTACCTGCCGCTTGCGGGCGTCCCACTGCTCCGGCTTCAGGTAGACCCTCGTAGAAAAGTATTTCTTCTTTCCGCGCAGATATGCTTCCACCTGCACCAGTCCCGTCCCGTCACCGTTTAGCGTTTTCTTTCTGTTATATACTAATTTGTAAATAATTTTATCCATTATTTATGCCATGTTAATATGTCTTTCCGTTGCCACGGGTATTGTGGCGGCAGAAATAAAAAATGTATAATGGGTCAGACGGCAAAACCCTGATTCCTCATGGCTTGCAGGGTGTAATTACAGAATGTAAGATAACAGATTTTGACTTTAGGGCAATGTAGCCCGGCTGAAATCTGCATATTTTTAGTTTTGTTTGTTAAAAACATGCCCGTTTTTAAGAGAAAAAGGGGGTATTGACGCTTACTTTTTGATTGCGCAGCCCACCGTATCATATATTTTTAGGTGATATGGATGCCGGTTTATAGAGAAAATCGGGCAGTTTATCTGGCATTTTGATAATAATAGTTGTTTTTTTGATACAACAAGTTGAATGTTTCAGTTTTATTAATACCTTTGTAGTTTGTTATAGCGAAGAGCTAATTAATGATAAGTTTAACTTTAAGGGAGAATTTATGAAAAGAAAATTAATGCTGTTATTGGCCTGTCTTGTTGTAGGGATAGGCCTGGCAACTGCCCAGACAAGAACAATCACAGGTGTTGTGATTTCTGAAGAAGACGGGCAGCCGATTATTGGAGCATCAGTGCGGGTGAAAGACACCCAGCTGGGTACTATTACAGACATGGACGGTAAGTTCAATCTTCCCAGCGTACCGAGTTCCGCGAAGACTTTGATAATATCTTTTATCGGGTATGACGCACAGGAGGCGGAAATACGCCCGAATATGCGGGTGGTGTTGAGGCCGACCACGGAAATGCTGGACGAGGTGATGGTCGTGGCATACGGTACGGCCAAGAAGTCGGCATTTACAGGTTCGGCATCGGTGGTCAACTCGGAGGAAATCGGCAAGATCCAGACATCCAATGTGGTCAATGCATTGAACGGTAAGGTGGCCGGCGTGCAGCTGAACAATGCTTCCGGACAGCCGGGCGCGACGTCTCCTACCATCTACATCCGTGGTTTCAGTTCCATCAATGCAGGCAACTCTCCGCTGATTATCCTGGACGGCGCTCCTTACGATGGAGACCTGAACAACTTCAATTCGCAGGACATCGAGTCAATGACGGTGTTGAAGGATGCGGCTGCCAACGCCCTGTACGGTGCGCGCGGTGCCAACGGTGTCATCATCATCACTACCAAGAAAGGCGCGGCAGGCAAGACTTCGGTGACCGTCGATGCCAAATGGGGCTCGAACACGCGTGCGGCACGTGACTATAACTACATCAAAGACCCCGCACAATATTATGAAATGTATTACAGCGCCCTGAAGAGCTATTTCATCGGCCAGGGACAAAGCGAGGCCACCGCACATATCAATGCCAACAACAACATGACTGGCAGTGGCGACTACGGCCTGGGCTACAACGTCTATACAGTGCCCACCGGGCAATACCTGATTGGTACCGACGGCAAGCTCAACCCCAATGCCACTTTGGGCAACCTGGTGACCTACAACGGACAGACCTACCTGCTTACCCCCGACAACTGGCTGGACGAGGCCTACAAGACCGGCTTGCGCCAGGAATACAACGTCAGCTTCTCGGGCGGCTCTGACAAGTCCTCGTTCTACGCTTCCGTCGGCTACCTGAACAATGAGGGTATCACGTATAATTCCGATTACGAACGCCTGACCGGACGCCTGAAGGCCGACTACCAGATAAAGGACTGGCTGAAGGTGGGCGCAAATATGGCGTACTCGCATTACAACATAAACTCATTGGATTCAGATGTAGACGGAGATTCGGGCTCTTCCGGCAACATCTTTGCCTATGCCACGCAGATAGCCCCGATTTATCCGCTGTATGTGCGCGACGGGGACGGAAATATCATGGTTGACAGCAACGGCATCACCGTGTATGACTTTGGTGACGGGGGCAACGCCGGACTGTCGCGTCCCTACCTGAGCGGAAACAACCCGTATGCGTCCAACCAGCTCGATACCAACAACAGCGAGGGCAACGCCATGTCGGCAACCGGTTTTGCCGAAATCCGTTTCCTGAAGGACTTCAAGTTTACGTGGACCAGCGGCGTGAACGTCGACGAGACACGTTACAGCTCATATACCAACCCCTACTACGGGCAGTATGCCTCTTCCAACGGTATTGCTTACAAGACACACTCGCGCGCCCTTTCTTACAACCACCAGCAGTTGCTGAACTGGAAACGCAGCTTCGGCCTGCACAACCTGGACGTGATGGTGGGACACGAGTCTTACCGCTACAAGTACTACTACCTGGCTGCCAGCAAGTCCAACTCGTTCGACCCGTCGAACATCGAACTGGCCGGTGCCATTACAAATATATCCAGCGACTCTTATACCACCGACTACAATACGGAAGGTTACTTCGGCCGCGTGCAGTTCGACTATGACGAGAAATACTTCCTCTCGGGTTCTTACCGCCGCGACGCTTCCAGCCGCTTCCATCCCGACCATCGTTGGGGTAACTTCTGGTCGGCCGGTGTGGGCTGGATTATCTCCAAAGAAAACTTCTTCAATGCCGATTGGGTAGACCTCCTGAAGCTCAAGGCTTCATACGGTTCGCAGGGTAACGACAACATCGGTAACTACCGCTACGTAAATACCTACACCATCGCCAACTCCGGCGGCAATCTGGCTGCGCTCCCCAACACGATGGGTAACGAGGAGATTACGTGGGAAACCAACGGGAACTTCAATGCCGGTGTGGACTTTGAGCTTTTCCGCGGACGCCTGAACGGTACGGTGGAATATTTCTACCGCAAGACCACCGACATGCTCTTCTCATTCCCGCTGCCGCCTTCGTTCGGCTACACGTCGTATTATGCCAATGTGGGCGACATGCGCAACCGGGGCGTGGAGATTGAACTCGATGCGACTCCCATCAAGACCAAAGACTTCACGTGGAATATCAACCTGAACATGACGCAGTACAAGAACAAGATTACCTACCTGCCCGACGAGCGCAAGACGATGGAGGTAGACGGTGTGGAAGGTTACAGCAGCGGCAACTTCTACTACGGCGAAGGCATATCCCTGTACACCTACCGCATGAAGCGTTATGCCGGTGTGTCTGAAGACGGACTGTCCATGTGGTACGTGAATGTGACCGATGACGACGGCAACACCACGCTTGAGACAACCACAGATTACGACAGTGCCGATTACTACCTGTGCGGCACGGCGCTGCCCAGTGTATATGGCGGTTTCGGGACATCCTTCTCTTACAAGGGCTTCGACCTGTCGATAGACTTTA
>CAYLSZ010000025.1:0-12291 GCA_964386745.1 uncultured Staphylococcaceae bacterium
ACGGCAAATACCACCTGGAGTACAAGCTACTGGGTAAACTCACTGATTATCTATAGGGGCCAAGGCGATCCAATCACCGAATCTACCGCAGCTGATACATTGACTGTGCCCGAGGATCCAACCCGTGAGGGCTACGTCTTTGATGGTTGGTATACCCAGGACGGAACTGAGACTGGCGAGTGGGGCGAGGAGTTCGACTTTACCGCCAATGACGGAACCGTTGACGCGAATACCACCCTCTATGCCAAGTGGGTGCTCGCAGATGATAGCGAGAGCACGAGCGGGACAAGCGGTAGTTCTTCTGGAAGCAGCACAACTTCCGCCGTGTCAGATGATGTGAGCGATGCTGCGGATGACGACTCTGACACTGCGTCGAGCACGCTTGCAAAGACAGGCGATTCCACTCCTGTGCTTCTGATTGTTTGCGTGGCTGTGGGCGCAGCCATACTTGCTTTTATTGCATTCATGGCACGCCGCAAGAGTCTTGTGAGATTAGGGCGCTCTATGAAGTAGCGTCTGCGCTACAACAAGAGTTTAGCTATCTATCTGGGGCGATGCTCGATTTTTGAGCATCGCCCCTGAAGCGTATGGACAATAAGGCGATTATGCGTGCGAAAAGGAGGGTTCGGACGCATGATCACCCGTAAATCACCCGCAGAAGAAGCAAGGAAGTTCGATTGTAGTGTTTGACATCAGGGGGTAGTTCGATGATGCGGCTCAACAAGAAAACAGAGCAGCGCAGTCGCAGGTGCCAAGGAGCACATTTGCTCACAAAGGCTGTGGCGCTGATGTGTGCTGTCTTGTTGGTGGCGGGCTTGGCCCCCGTTTCTTCTGCGTTTGCGTATTACAACTTTGGCACGGTAGGAATTTCAGTCGGATCATCGAGCTTGACCGTCAAAGCGGGGCAGTCCGTTTCTACAAGTGTTTCAGCCAGTCCATCTTCTGATAGTCAGACCCTAGGCTGCGGAATGGCAAAGTGCCCGCAGGTGTGCGATTCTGAGGAAACTATCGCAGCAGGCTATTCCTGCCTTGACGCCAATGGTCAGTGCACCTGTTCCGGCAAGTCGTACTCCACCTATTACACCACGCTTTCAGCAAGTTCCAGCAACTCGGGTGTTGCAACCGCCTATATCAGCGGTGGGACTTTAGTGGTAACAGGGGTGTCGGCAGGTACGGCAACTATCACGGTGAACGCCTCGCTGCGTCAGTGGACAGACAACTCTGTCACAATTAATGTTACGGTTATAGCGGCTTCTTCAGACTCTAGCTCTTCTGGTTCTTCCAGTTCATCTGGCTCGTCCAGTTCGTCGGGTTCATTAAGTTCGTCCAATTCTGCAAGCTCCAGCTCTTCGTCGTCTTCCTCATCGAGTACGGTGACAATTCCTGAGGCGGCTGAATCGGTTACGGGTTCTTCCGACGTGGAAGATGTGACCGTCACCGAAACCATTGCCGGTACTTTTGTGCAGGTTCCTATCAATTCAGAAACCGACAGCAGGGAGGCGCTTTTAGAGATTGCGGGCGAAGATGGGGCTGTGATTTTTTGGTATGGCTCGTCGTATGAGAACCCTGAGTATTCGCTGACGTTCTACGGAGATGAACTGTCTGCGGATGACGATAGCAACTTTGACTTTGACCCGAGCATTACGGTGTCCGAGTTGGGCACGGGGGATGTTGCCAACATTTTGGAACAGGCAAAAGATGGTCTTGTGCTTGATTTTGCCTATCAGGGCGATTTTCCCTCAGAGGCTACCGTGTCCGTTAGGGTAGACAGTGCGTATGCGGACGGAACCGAATTGAGCATGTTCGTATTCAACGAAGATACGCGATCATTTGAGAAGGTTGAAGTCGAAGGCGTTGTAACGGATGATGATTCGGACGATGAGAGCTCTGGTGAAGAGGCATCTGCCGAAGACAAGGGAAGCCTCACCGTCTCTGATGACTACGTAATTTTCAAAGTTTCTTCGGGCGCTACCTATGCGCTTTCTACCGATGATCTTTCCTCCTATGAGGTGCAGGAAACCAACACTCCGCTTGCTGCGAGTGAGAGCCGCGAGGAGAGCGCGAGTGAAGATGATTCAACAAGCATAGTTCCTTATGTGGCCGCCGCTCTCGTGGTGCTTGCACTTGTGGCGATTGTGATAACTGTGCTGCTGTGGCGCAAGCGTAAGGGCGCTGTCGCAGCTTCATCTGAGCAACAGGCTCTTGAAAACGAGGAGCAGACATCTGAGACGGAGGAAGCACCCCGGCAACATCGCGCAGCAGACGGCGCCAAGAAGGATTGTGGCGAATGAATGTCGCTTTGAAATCAGGGGGTGTGAGCGCGCGGCGTTTTCATCCCCTGCTCCATGACGCTGTAATTGCTTTCAGGTCTGCTCGAGCGGTATTTGTGATTGGTTTTGCCGCGCTTTGTGCAGCGGTGCCCGCCTCCACTTCGGTGGTAAGTAGCGTGTCGGTATTTAACGTCAATTACACCCACAACCAGCTTAAATATCAGCTCTATGCACAGGGGCTAGAAAATGCAGTGAATCTCTTATGCGTGCTTTTTGGCGCCGCACTTGCCGTGGTGCTGTTCCGTTTTCTTTTGGATAAACCTGCTGCCACAGCTTTTTTCTCGGTGGGAGTTTCGCGCGTTAAGCTCTTTGGTGTGCGCTTTGGGGTGGCTGTTGCATGTTTAGCTGTGGGCATAGGGCTTCCCTTTGCTGCGTCGTTTGTGCTCAATGGGATGGCGCTGGGAATCTATGACGGCTTTATATACGAGACGCTCTACGTTTTGGCGGGCTATCTGCTTGTTGCGCTTGTGTCGTTTTGCGTGAGTACAATCGCGATGACTTTTGCAGGCAGCCTTTTCGAAGGGATTCTCTTTACCCTTGCGCTGCTGTGCAGCGTGAGTGTTGCGCTGTGGGGTATAGGCGTGCTTGCGGTAAGGCTTTTGGTGGGCAATGCCGCAGGCGCCCAGTTGTACGACCAGTCAATCGAGGTTGCCCCGTCATTTTTGAGCCAGTTTTCATGGGCAAACCCTCTGGCGTTTTTTGCGGAAGTGGGCGGCGAGCACCAATACTTTATGCTCGAAACCACCAATTTTGTTCCTGACCTTGGCTCATGGACGCTTTTGCTTGGATGGCTTGTGGCTGTTGTGGCACTTGCGGTATGTGCAGCAGCGCTTTTTTGCCGTCGTCGTGGTGAGCAGGCTGACATGGCAGGGGAATCGCCCGTACTTTCGCTTGTATGCGTTGCCGTTATGGGTTTTGCGGGATTTTGCGGCGCAATGAGCCTGCTTGAGAGTGTGGATGTGCTCCTTGCGCTTGCTGTGGCCTTTGTGGCCTTTTTGCTTGTGTCGCTGCTGCTTCTTATGGGTCCTTTGCGCGGGCGAACGCCTCGGAAGAAGTCTGCTTTGTGTATCGCCGGTGAACTCTGCGTCATGCTCATCTGCGTGCTCGTGCTGTCCACAGGAGGGCTCGGATTTTCCTCATATATCCCCGATGCGGATGAGGTAGAAAGCGTTGAGGTTTCCTACAACGGCTCGCCGAGCTATCTCACCGAAGGCTTCTCCGGCGTTTCGAGCACGTCTTCGTATTACTACACCTCATATCGCAGCTATTCGCAGGAGTCCTCTATTGAAATCGTGCGCTCTATCCATGAGCAACTTATCGAGTCAGCAAATGAGGCTCGCGAGACAAATTTTGAGGACTTTCAGAGCACCGTTGTGCCCTATGACGTGGTAATTCGCTACACGCTCAAAGACGGAAGTGTGTGCGAGCGTTACTACAGCCAGGCAACTATAGGTGAGCTGTCTGCGATGACGACCTTGGATAACGACGAATCCAGCCATGAGCTGGAAAGCGCTGTCATCACGGGTGATACCGAGGCTCTCACGGATGAGGAATACGAGAGCCTTCTTCAATCGCCGTCGTATACGGCATTTCGTCAGGGCTCGATTTATGCGGCGGATGGACTGCTTAATCGCATTGTAGCGGTGGAGTGCAGCGATGAGGAGCGGGCAGAGCTGCTTGAAGCAATCGCGCAAGACCTCTCTGAGCTCACGGCAAGTGAGCGCTCTTTGCCCAGCTCAGCCACGAGGGTGACGCTCATGTTCACGATTTCGCCGGCGGTTGATGTGTCCTCGTTTGGCTTTTCCTTCAGTAACTCGGTGACCTATGTGACCGATGCGTGGACGAATACTCTGGAGTGGATTGACGATCATGGAACCCTTGATGAGCTCGAAGATTCGGCGGGGGCTGAGGTTATTGAGTCGCTCACGTTGCAGGTTGATGACCCCTACGCCTCCATAAACGAGGTTACCTCTCCTGTGAGCAGGTATTTCATGGCCTACCGAACCGAGGAGTCCGGCAATTTTTGGATAACCCAGGACTACGGTTCTGTGATGGTAATAGATAGTCAAGAAGAAATTGAGGAGCTTTTGCCCAATTTGCGCACCGGCTGCTACATGACGGGAGGCTATCTGGTTCAGGCGAAGCTGAGAGGAATAGATGCCTATGTGTATCTGTATCTGCCGACCGAGCTTGTGCCGGATTTCTTGCAGGAATAAAGGTGGCGACATGACGCATGTGCAAGGTGCTCCACGAGGCCTGATTGAAGGTGCGGATGTATAGAGGCAAAAAAAGACAAAGAGATATTGATACTGGAAAGAAGGGGGAAGTGATGGGTAGACTTGCTAAGAAGGACGGTGTTCGTGGTCTTTGGGCTGCAGCGCTTTGCATCGTGCTAACGCTAAGCTTGGTAGTACCAACAACGGCCTGGGCCTATTATGACCGCGGTGCGGTAAGTGTGCAGACGGGCGTTGCCTCAGTGAGCGTTGAGGCCGGCGAAACCGTCATGGTAAGCGTGACGACCGACCCTGCCTCCGACGAACAGACGGTGGGCTGCGGAATGGCCATGTGCCCCCAGAACTGCTCTGATTCGTGTACGAATGCAAATGGACAGTGCACCTGCGTAGGGGACGAGACATCTACCTACTATCCCACACTTAAAGTGTCATCGAGTAATGCAAGTGTTGCAACTGCGGTTGTGGAAAGCGGAACGCTGACCATCTATGGACGTTCGGCCGGTACGGCAACCATCACACTCACCGCTTCGCTTCGCCAGTTTACCAATGGGGAAACCACCATTGAGGTGACGGTGACCGGCGAGGCGGACGCGTCGGTGCCTGATGATTTTGGAGAGGTGGATATTCCTGAATCGGCCACCACAGACAGCGCCGAGGAAGACGTGGTTAAGCAGACGGTTATGGGGCGTCCCATATGGTCCGTGCGCCTTACTGACACTGTCGACCCCATGGAATATCTTGAAGAGATGGCGGGCGTAGATGGTGAAGTTTCTTTCTATGAGGGCGACACCATGTTCCATCCTGATTATTCAGTGACATTTGCCGGAAGCGACTATAGCGCCGACGATCTTGATTATGTCGATCCCTCAATCGAAATTTCATTTGAGGCCAGTGACGAGTTAACGCAGCCTCTGGCGAATGTAGGGGATTTTGCGGTACTGGATTTTGCTCAGCAAGGTGAGTTTCCCTGCGAAGTGACCGTGTATGTATATCTGGGAGACGTCTATGAGGACGGTACTTCTGTGGCTTTGTTCTCCTATGACTCAAGCAGTAAGGAGTTTGTTTCCGAAGATATAAGCGTATCGGTTGAAGATGGATATGCGGTGTTTTCTACCTCTATCGGAAAGACCTATGTTCTCTCAACAGAAGCCTTAACGAGCGTGGACGTTGTCTCGGGAACATCATCCTCCGGTGCCTCATGCTGCACGAGCGGTACGAGTGTTGCCAGCATCATAGGCAATTTTCCCATTGTTGCTATTGTTGCAGTCATCATTGTGATACTTGCAGTTGTTGTGCTTGCGGCTTTCATTTTGCATAGACGCCGCAATGCTGCGAAGGCAAATGCGAAAAAAGAAGATGGCGCATTGCGCAATGACGAGCCCAAGGCTTCAGAGGATGCATAGCGCATCAGCCATACATAATCGCATACATGCTCTCTTTGCGACCATTCTGTTCCTTGTTTTACTGGGGTTACCCACAGCAGCGCTGGCTTCAGGAATGGAAGAGGCATCCTCTTCTGCTTCCTCGGAAGAAGAAATGAGTTCTGAGACTGACGCAGAGGACGCAGAATCGTCGGAGGAATCTGATGAATCTACATCCGAGGCTGACGCGGAGGATGCGGTGACGCTCTCGCCTAGCATCATGCGCCTGGCGGGAAGCAGCACTACGCAAGACGACGGCACGATTTCCGAAAGCGTAGGATACGTTTTTCCCAGCGTGCTCAATACCGGGGTATCTCCTGATGTCATAAGCACAGGCATCGAATGCACGATGGATGAGTTTTGCGGCATAGACCCCTGTACCTGCGGCAAGCCTGACGCCTGGGGTCATTGCGCCTGCGGGGGATTTCAGGAAACTACACCTGAGATAGAAATCACCTCGTCGGATACCTCGGTTGTTACGGTCAAAGAGCTGTTTGGGGTTTTGTGGGTGATTCCGCACAGTCAAGGAACCGCTACGATTGAAATTACGGCTTCGCTGCCGCATTTTCAATCGGCAACATATTCGTTTGAGTTGACGGTTGAGCCCTTTGGCGCAATGGATGTGCTCTTGATTGCTGCCGCTCTTGGCTTACTTGTTCTTGTGGGTTTGGGTCTGTTTGGTCTTGGCCTGCTTATAGGTCGGGCTATCGTGCGATTGCGAAAAAGACGCGCGCTCTACCGGGGTCGCGCCCTTGAGCTTAAGGCGAAATACCCGATTACCTGGAAGGCAAAGCTCAAAGGAAAAGAAAACAAAAGAAGCAAGAGGAATTGGCATTCTGGCAAAAAGCGTGTCATCCACGATTTTGGCCAGGCTATGCGCCAGGCGCTTCCGGTTTTGGGATGTGGGCTGGTGCTTCTGTGCGCGCTGATACCGCTATCAACCTCGATGGTAGACGATGTGTCGGTTTTCAACGTGGACTACACGCACGAGCAAATAAAATTTCAGTTCTATGCGCCCAGCCTTTCGTATGTGGTGAATTTTGCCTATGCGATATTCGGGGCGGTTCTTGGCATCGTATTGTTCCGCTTCTTATTTGCAAAGCGTTCTACCACAGCGTATTTCAGTGTGGGAATTTCTCGCACAAAGTTGTTTGTCACACGTTTTATCGCGGGTTTTGTCTGCGTCTTTCTTGCGGCGGTCCTGCCCTTTGCCATGTCGCTGCTTGTTAATGTTGCTGCCTTGGGTTTGTATCAGGGCGAGCTGGAAGCCTGCGCATATACGGCATGCGGGTATGCGCTGGTGGCTCTTGCTGCATTTTGCTTGGCGAGTATCGCAAGTATGCGCTCGGGAATGCTTTTTGAGGCCGTGGTATTTTCTGCTGCGCTTCTGTGCGGCGTGAGTGCTGTGCTGTGGAGCGTAGGTGTACTTTCAGAGTATTTGCTTGTTGGCAATGCGGCGGGGATGACGCTCTATGACCAATCGGTCCAGGTTGAGCCGTCGTATGTGGAAGCTGCCGCTGCCTTCAATCCCTTGCTGTTTTTTGCTCAGGAGGGTGAAAGCTATCAGACCTTCAGTGTGCTACATCCGGTGTATTATCCCGAACATGGCTCATGGGGATATCTTGCAGCATGGTTTGGCGTCTGCCTTATCTTGGGTGTGATAGCGCTTACGGTGTTTGTTTGTCGCCGCGCTGAGCAGGCGGAAATGGCAGGCGAATGCGTTGCGCTCACTCTGGCTTGTGTAGCTATTGTTGGACTGGGCTGCTTTGCTGTCGTAGTGTATGTCTTGGGCTCGATTGACATTGCTGTTGCCATCGCGCTTGCAGCAGCTCTGTTCACTCTGGTATCGCTTGCCTTTCTTTTGGGTCCTTTGCGCGGCAAAACACCGCGCTGGAAAACACTGCTTTGTCTTGGGTATGAACTTGCAGTAATGGGAAGCATCGTTGCTGTTGTGTGGACGGGAGCGTTCGGATATTCATCATATATTCCCGATGCGGATGAGATAGAAAGCGTTGAGATTTCCTACAACGGATCGCCGAGCTATTTGACTCAAAGTTTTGCGGCGGTATCGTCGGGGGCATCATACTACTATACCTCGGAGCGGAGCTATGACGATTCCGAGTCTATCGAGATAGTACGCGAGGTTCATGCTTCGCTCGTGGAAACGGCTCGCCTTTCGCGCGCAACCGATTACAACGACTTCTCACAAACGGTAATTCCCTACGATGTAGTAATTCGCTACACGCTCAAGGATGGCTCTGAGTGTGTTCGCTATTTCAGCCAGACGAGCATAGAGGAGCTGTATTCCATGCTCTCGCTCGATGATTCCGAGCGGAGCCACCTGTTGGAAAGCGCCCTCATTACCGGTGATACCGACGATTTGAGCGATGAGGATCGCGAAGCGCTGCTGGGATCTCCTGCCTACAACGCCTATCAGATAGGCTCGATATATGTTGCCGACGGCGCGCTCAATGTTATCTCCGAAGTGGATGTGAGTGATGAAGATCGCCAAGAGCTTTTGGAGGCGCTTGCTGCCGACCTTGAAGATATAAGCGCTGAGGAACTCTATAGTCCCAGTTCGCAGGCCAAGGCCATTCTGATGTTCACCATGTCGCCTGAGCTGGATGTTTCCTCCTTTGGATATTCGTTTAGCAATGCCGTTACCTATGTGAGCGAGGCCTATCCACGCACGCTTGCATGGCTCGAAGAGCATGACCTGGTTGATGCGGAGCAGGAAGCTATAGATAGCACGGTCATAGAGGAGCTTACGATTCAATATGACGATCCGTATTCCTCGATAAATGAGCTTACATCTCCTTTGAGTAGGTATTTCATGGCGTACCGGACAAGCGTTGCGGGCAAGTTCTGGACAACACAGGATTACGGTGCACCCATAGTCATTACCGATAGGACACAAATTGCCGATATAGCTTCGTACCTGCGTGCGGGCTGCTATATGACGGGCGGTTACTTGGTGCAGGCCAAGTTGTACGGGATAGACGCCTATGTGTACTTCTATCTTCCTGCCGATTTGGCACCCGACTATCTTTAGGGGGTTTGCATGATTGAAGTCGTAGACATCGTGAAAAGATTTGGTCGCCATACCGCTCTTGACAAAATATCGCTGCGTGCCGAGAACGGGCGCGTATACGGGCTTGTGGGCTACAACGGCGCGGGAAAAACCACGCTGCTCAAAATTATCGCGGGAGTGTATCGCTGCGATTCGGGCAAGGTGTTTTTAGATGGCGTGGAGCAGCGCGGCGGTCGCAGGGGGCGCAATTCGCTGTTTATTGTGGCTGATGAGCCGTATTTTCTTCCGCAGGCTACGCCTCAGACGATGCGCTCGTTCTACCGGGGCTATTACTCCACCTGGTCAGATGATGTCTACGAGCAAATGCTCGGATTATTTGGGCTTGATGCAAACGCTCGTATTGCAGGATTTTCAAAGGGTATGCAGCGTCAGTTGGGTATTCTGCTGGGTTTTGCAACAGGGGCTAAAACCATCCTGCTTGACGAGAGCTTTGACGGTCTTGATTTAGGAAAACGCAACCTTCTCAAGCGGCTTTTGAGACAGTATGCACGTGAGAAGAATGCGGCGGTGATGCTTTCGTCTCATAACCTGCGTGAGCTTGAAGATGTGGCAGATGATCTGGGCATGATTAAAGGCGCCACACTGTCCTTCAATGGCAGCGTGGCAGAGGTTCACGAGACTTACCCCGACTCCTCGCTTGAAGAGATTTTCCTAGCAGAAGGCGGCAATCGGATGGAGAGCATCGATGGCATTTTCGGATGATAGCCTACAGGTAGAAAGTGAAGAGGCAAGCGAATTTGTTGTTGTGTCGGTGCAGGTGGCAGGTGAAGAACTTGCTGTATCAAACGATGGCGACGACGCTGCTGCTCTGACCTATACCTCGCCCGCGTTGGTGCCTACAAGCATTGAGGTTGTTACCTCGCCTGCAAGCGTTGAGGTGGGCATCGACTGCGGTATGCCTGATATGTGCGGCCTTGATCCTTGCCTTTGTGGCGCGGCGGATGCGTGGGGTGCCTGCGCCTGCAATGGAGCTCAGGAGATAGGGGCGGAGATTTCGTATACCACCTCTGATGCCTCGGTGGTTACGGTGCAAGAGGCATTTGGTCGTGTGTGGCTGATACCGCATGGTCAAGGTGAGGCTACGATTACTGTGACGGCGCAGCTCGAAAACTACGGGGAAACCTCATGTGAGGTGCAGGTGAGTGTTGGGGGAATGACCTCGCTCGATATAGGTGTTTTCAGTGCTGCGGCGCTTGCCGTGGTTCTTGTAGGGGCACTTGTTGTTGCTGCGATAAGGGCGATAAGGAAGAAAAAGGCGAGTAAAGAGGTGCGTGATGAATGGGATGTGTGATGAATAGGATGCACTTCGCGCAGGGGCAAGTACAGCGCTTGCTTTTTATGTTTGGGCTCATGTGTGCGCTTGTGCTGGCAACGGTGCCTGTTTGTGGCTGCTCCTCGATAGAGATAAACGTGACGGAGAGTTCGCCTCAGCTTGAAGGGCTTTCGATGACGGCGACCTCGGACGATGATGATGCCGAGGCCACGCAAAGGATCGACGTGGTTCTTAGCGCATCTGAGACACTGGTGGCGGCTGATGGTTTTGAAGACGACTTCGAAGTGCTGCTTAATGGCGAGGCGATTGATGGCGATGTTATTCAGCTTGATGTGACCTGCGAGGGCAATACCGTAACTTTTTCACTCACACCGGGAGAGGCTGCGGGGAGCGGTTTAGGGGGTTCAGGGGCAGGCGAGTATTTTGCCGTTTATCAGGGGGCTATCAGCATCTCCGCAGCGCGAGACGACGGGGCGCTTCCGCATTTAACTTCGGAATCAGGAGATACCGCCGTGCTTTCTGGCGCTGTGGAAGGAACGCTTCCCAGCGGTATGACGATTGAGATTGATGAACAGGTTGAGGGTTCGACAGAGGATAAAACCGTCGCAAAAACGACTTTCACGGTGACATCTTCCGCCAAAGTGCGAGCTATTACCTGGTTGTCTCTTGATGGGGGACAAACCAAGCTGCTTATCCATAATCACAACTTTTCCCTTGATGACGAATCGGCCTGCGCCGAGCGCATCGTGGAGGTGATCAACGAGAGCAGTGACTATCTAGCCATCGCCCGCGGTTCAGTTGTTGATGTTCGGGCGGTCGATGCTGTGGATGGGCAGATTATCGAAGTGCTTGTCGTCGAAGGCTTTGGTGTAACTGGTGGCAATTATGACGGGTCTACGGGGTGAGTCTACGGAGTGAGTCTGCGGGGTGAGCATGTTTAAGCGTTTTGAGCGTTTTGAGTGTGTGGGGCACGCTATACAGAAATGCGCCAATGAAGGCAGGGGTGTATGCGGCGCAAATGCTGCGGCTGCTTCTGGCAAACGACCAAAAATTGCGTCATACGTGGCACTTGCGTGTCTTGCCATGCTCATGGTGCTCTCTTTTGCCGCCTCTCTTGCGCTTGGGCGTTACGATCTTGACTTTGGCGAGATTTTTGCCTTGTTTACCTCGTCGTTTACAGGCGAGGTACCGAACAGCACCGATGTCAACGTCTTTTTCACCATACGGCTGCCACGCGTTGCTGCGGCTCTTATCATAGGTGCGGCGCTTTCGAGTGCGGGCTGCGCATATCAGGGCATCTTCAAAAATCCTATGGTGTCGCCGGATATTCTGGGCGCATCCGCAGGTGCATGTTTTGGAGCTGCCGTGGGTATCCTTTTGTCGTTCGGTAGCTTAGGCGTTGAAATTGCCGCCTTTGTCACAGGTGCGATAGCTGTGGTGATAAGTTATCTGATTTCGGTTGCCGTGGGGCGTCGTATGAGTGGCGTTTTGGTGCTTGTCCTTTCGGGCTTGGTTGTCGGTAACGTTTTTCAGGCAGGCGTATCGGCGGTTAAGTTTTTAGCCGATCCTAATTCGCAGCTTCCCGAAATCACCTTTTGGCTGATGGGCGGCCTTGCCAACGTTCGTGAAAGCGATCTTGTGTGGCTAGGCATAGCGTTTGTTGTAGGTGTCGGCGGGCTCATGGTGTTGCGCTGGCGCCTCAACGTGATGTCCTTGGGGGACGAGGAGGCCGCGTCGCTGGGCGTGGATGTGCGCAAAACGCGCTTGATGGTTATCGTGTGCGCCACCTTGCTTACTGCCTCATCGGTTGCGGTGGCAGGCATGGTTGGTTGGGTTGGGCTTATCGTTCCTCATCTCGCGCGTTTTTTGGTGGGACCCGATCATAGGATGCTGCTTCCGGCTGCATGTATGCTGGGCGGAACCTTTCTCATGCTGGTTGATG
>CAYLSZ010000026.1:0-12046 GCA_964386745.1 uncultured Staphylococcaceae bacterium
TCATTTTAAAGTTTGCTAGCTATGGCTTTAATAAATCACATAGCGTTGCTTATAGCGTTGTTAGTTGTCGTATGGCTTATCTAAAAGCTTATTATCCACTCGAATTCTATTGCTCTATATTAGAGTCTCAATATGGTTCGAGTAGCACAAAATTTTCTAACTATGTTTCAGAAATAAAACGAAATAATACTCAAATTTTGAATCCTGACATCAATAAATCTGAAATGTATTTCAAGATTTATGAAGATAAATTGCTTATGCCACTTACTAATATCGGTGGGTTACCTTCAAAATTCTCATTTTCTATCATCCAAGATAGAAATACTCATGGAGAATATGAATCGTTTATCGACTTTGTTATTAGAATGACTCGTCCACAAGATAAAGTAACCGATTTGCAGCTTAATAAACTTATTGATGCGGGCTGCTTCGATAATATGAATCCAAACCGTAAGCAACTTAAAGAATCAACTCATGCTGCACTTCAATATGCAAATACGATGATATTTAATGAGACTAATCTATTCGGAAATTTTGGATTAACGTTCCAATATCCTGATGTCGAAGATGATAAAAAGGAAGCTATCAAAAACGAGTTCAATGTTCTTGGAATTTGTATAAGTGATTCACTATTTAACTATGTTGAATTACCTGAAAACGTAAAAATTACCGACTTCCATAACCTCGTCGATAAGAAAAAATCTACTATCTTTGGAATGATTAGTAATATCAAAACCATCACAACTAAAAAAGGTGAACCAATGGCGTTTTTAACACTTGTCGATGACACCATGAACACCTTATCTATAACTTTATTTAACGATGTCTATGCTCAATATAGTACTCAACTTGATGTCGATAAATTCGTACTTATCAATGGACATCTAGATATTAGAAAGACCGGAGATAGACCATCTTTTGTCGCTAATGAAATTCAATTTATAACGGAGAAACCTCATGCCTAATAAAATTATTATAATCGATGGAAACTCGCTCTTATTTAGAGCTTTCTATGCTACCTATAACGAAGATAAAGAAAAACTCATGCATAGCCATGATGGTACTCCAACTAATGCCATCTATGCTTTTAGTAATATGATAGTTGGCTTACTCAAAACTATTAAAAAAGGAGACGGCATTTTCGTTGCTTTTGATGCTGGAAAACATACGTTCCGTCATCAACAATATGAAGGCTATAAAGCCCAAAGAAAACCTTTAGATGAATCACTAAAAATTCAATTACCTTTAGCTAGAGATTTACTCGATTCTCTTAATATAACTCACTATGAAGATGAACGATATGAGGCCGATGATATTGCCGGAATTCTTGCAAAAGAAGCCGATTCTGCAGGGTTTTTAGTTGAAATCTACACTTCTGATAAAGATTATCTTCAATTAATTAACGATAGAATTACTATTAAATTAATTAAACGTGGACTTAAAGATATTAAGGAAATGACCCCTCAAAGTTTCTATGATGAATGGGGCATTAGACCTATTCAAATTGTCGATTATAAAGGCTTAATGGGCGATGCTAGCGATAACTTAAAGGGTATTCCTTTAGTTGGCGATAAAACCGCTAAAAAACTCATCCAAGAATATGGAAGTCTAGAAGAAATTATTAAAGCGGCGCCTACTTTTAACTCAAAAATCGGTCAAAATATCATTACGTACCAAGATCAAGGCAAAATGTGTAAGGATTTAGCCATTATTCGCACACACGAAACCCTTTCAATTGATGTAAATGACACAATTTATAGTGGTTATGACTTCAAAAAAATAAGTAATTTCGCTTCAAACTACGATTTGAATACTTTGCTTAACAAATTACCTAAAAATTTAAGACTCGCATCTGAAGAAAATAAGATTACTTATAAAGAAATTACGTCACTAGATAACATTAAAATCGATAGCGATTTTGGTCTAGCAGTTTATGAAGAAAACGTTAATTATCATGACGCAAAACTATATGGAATTACTATCAGCTTGCCTAATGGAGAAAACTACTACATCTCCTACGATTTTTTAAAAAATAGTGGAGATCTGCAGGGTTTTTTATCAAAAACCGCATATAAAAAATATGTTTTCGATCACAAAAAGACTAAATATATCCTAGAAAAACACGGCATAAAACTTGATGGCGTTGTCTTCGATTTACTTTTGGCAAGCTACCTTATCGATAGCGGATTATCTAATGATATTGGTTCAATTTTATCCTATTTTAATATCGATATTTCATATGCTGATAAGGTCGATAGTCTTTTTAATGAATCAGAAAACGGCATCCTTCTTAGAGCCGCCACTTCGCACTATAGCCTTGCTTTGTATGACCAAATTAAAGATCGATTATTGTCATTAAACCAATGGCAACTATTTACCGATATTGAACTTCCTCTATCAACCGTTTTAGAAGAAATTGAATACGAAGGTTTCCCTGTCGATAAGTCAGTTCTTCTCAATTTAAAAGCAGATTTTAGCACTAAATTAAACGCTATCGAACAAGATATTTATAACCTTGTTGGTGAAGAATTTAATATTGCTAGTCCAAAACAAGTTGCTGTTATATTATATGATAAACTTGGTCTAAAATCGAATCGCGATCGCTCTACAAGTAGCGAATATTTAAGCGAACTTTTAGATGATCATCCAGTCGTTAGTAAAATTTTAGAATATAGAAAATATGCTAAACTCATCTCAACATATATCGATGGAATTATTCCTTATATTCATGAGGACAATAAGCTTCACGCAACATTTAACCAAGCGCTCACTTCTACTGGTCGACTTTCAAGTAGCGAACCAAATTTACAAAATATAACCGTTCGCGATGATGAAAGTAAACTTATTAGAAAAGCCTTTACTTATAATGATAAGAATCTAAAGATTTTATCTTTAGATTACTCTCAAATTGAACTTAGAATTTTAGCTCATTTATCGGGTTCAAAAACTCTTATCGATGCTTTCAATAGCGAAGAAGATATTCATGAAGCTACCGCTAGAAAAATATTCCATATCGATAAAGATTTACCAGTCGATCCACATTTACGTCGACAAGCTAAAACGGTTAACTTTGGAATTATATATGGCATTAGTGACTGGGGACTAGCCGAACAACTTGAAATACCAGTTAAAGAAGCTAAAGCTATCATCGAATCTTTCTATGAAGCTTTTCCTGAAATTAAGTCTTACTTAGAAAGCATTGTTAAAAACACTGAAAAACTTGGCTATACTTCTACTATTTTTAATCGTAGAAGATATCTTCCTGATATAAATAGCACGATTTTCCCTAAGCGTAATTTTGCTAAGCGAGCTGCGATGAACGCACCTATTCAAGGTAGCGCAGCTGACTTAATAAAAATCGCTATGATTAAGGTTAAAGAAGCTTTAGAAAGCGGAAACTATGAAGCTAAAATCATAAATCAAATTCACGACGAAATCCTAATTAAAGTTCCTGATAATGAAAAAGATGACGTCTTAAAACTAGTCAAAAATATTATGGAAAACTGCGTTAAATTAAACATTAAACTCGAAGTTGATGGAGGCTATGCCGATAATTGGCACGATGTAAAATAATGCCTGAACTACCAGAAGTTGAAACAGTTAAAAATATTCTTTTACCTTTAGTTAAAGGTAAGACTATACATCGCGTTGAAATCTATTTTGATAGACTCATTTTAAGCAATCTCAATGAATTTAAATCAACCTTAAAAGGACAAACTATATTAGATATATCGCGATACGGGAAATTCTTATTCATCAAGCTCACAAATGATTTATCAATCATCTCTCATTTAAGAATGGAAGGTAAATATCGTTATGTTGAGAATGTAAAGGATGCTCGTATTAAACATACTTCTGCAACGTTCTTCTTTAACGATTCAACTGCTTTATCTTATGATGATACCCGTAAATTTGGGATTATGAAACTAGTCAAAACTAGCGAATTATATAACGACCCAATGATTTGTAAACTTGGCGTTGAAGCCAATAAAGTTACGCCTAATGACATGGAAGTTTTATATAAAAAATTTAATAGAAACAAGAACGCTAAAGAACTTCTTTTAGACCAAACTATTCTATGTGGAATCGGTAATATTTATGCTAATGAAATCTTATATGAAAGCTACATTTCGCCATATACAAAAGGCAAAGATTTAACCAAAGAAAATATTGATGACATCGTTAAAAACGCCAAAATTATTTTAGATAAAGCCATTACTATGGGTGGCTCAACTATCCATTCATTCCATCCTAGCGAAGGAGTTGATGGCAAGTTTCAAATTACTTTAAAGTGTTACGGAAAGGAAGGCACTCCTTGTCCTAGATGCGGCACTACTATCCATAAAGATTTTATAGGACAAAGAGGTACAACTTATTGTCCAAATTGTCAAATTAATAAAGAGTTAGAAAAAGCTATTGGAATTACTGGACCAGTAAGTGCTGGCAAATCGACTGCTTTAAAGCATCTTGCCACTTTAGGTTATACGACTATTTCCTGTGATGATGAAATTCATAAAATATATCGCGACCCTAAAGTTAAATATAAATTAGGCAAAATTTTACAAACCGATTTCGATGTTAATGACCCAAAAAAGAAGAAAATAATTACTTCAATTTTGATAAATAATCCTGACAAAAAGAAAGAATTAGAAGCTTATGTTTATCCAATTTTGGAAGCTCAACTCATTCAATATATTAAAGAAAACGAGTTAATAGTTATTGAGGTTCCTCTACTTTTTAAAGCTCATTTTGAGTATATGTTTAAGACTATTTTGGTTATTGAAACCGATAAAGAAAACGTAATTCGTAATCTTGAAGGACAAGGCAAAAATGTCGAAACGTATTTAAAATTAAATCAAGATTGGACTTATGATATGACCAATAAAAAGATAAAAATCATAAAAAATAATGGAGATCTGCAGGGTTTTTACTCCAAAATCGAGGAAAACTTATAAAATCTATTAATATTTTTTTACGCTTCCTGCGTCAATTTCTTCTATAACTTTATTAGCAAAAACTTCTTTTAAAGGAAGGATACTTTCGCTTCCTGTCGAGTCCTTTCCAGGAAGTGTATATTGTCTTAAAATACTTTCAACTGAATAGCTTGAAACAAATACAGTTGTCTTATTATTTTCAAAACGACTTAATAAAATTGGCAAATAGAAATAATCTCTTTTAACTTTGTCTTTTGGCTCACTTCCAAAATTATCTAAAACCAAGACATCACAATTTTGTAACGTTGTAATCGTTTCGTTGAAATTCTCTTTATCATTAAAAACGCCATCACAAATTTTCTTAAGTGTTTTCTTACAATCTATAAAAGCGATCTTACTTTGGTCTTCACCTTTAGAGACTATTAAATCATTTACTAACGCGATTGCTAAAAAACTTCTTCCGCTTCCAATTGCGCCTTTAATATAGACCCAATTTTTAGCACGAACCTGAGCGACAATTTTCTTCCAAGCGCCTTTATTATCGACGTCTTTATGATTTACGTTATTAAACTCATGGTCAAAATCTTTATAGTAAAAATGAGCTAAATATTTAAGGTTACCTAGTTGATATTTATTGGCTTTATAAACCTTTTCAATGCCACTAGAAGTCTTAACTAAAGTTAGATAATAGAAATGATTTTTCTCCATACAGTCTTCTAAACTGGTAATAGATCTTTCAACATTTCTATCGATTCTAAGCTCATTAAAAACACTTATATTTTCGTATATTTCTTCGGTTGTAAATCCACTATCTAAAACTTCTTTTAATAGTTCCTTATCTGCTAAAAACTCATTATAAAGTTCGCGGCGATAAGCCTCTAAATCGTCATCTTCAATAAAGTTAGTTGCGTAATTACTTAACTTATCCATGGATTTTCGTTTTCCTCATCGTCTATATCTTCACTAATTATACTTCTTTTAGAAGTATTTTGTTTTTCTATAGTGACACTAGGAGTATCTTCATAATCTTTTCTTTCGTATAAAGCGTCGACTGCTTCGACGGCTGTTTCGACATTTTTGCGAGCTAAACTACTAGCGATTTTAGTAACGTAATCTTTACTTAATTTCTCGTTATTTTGAGTTAAAGTATAGTCTAAAATAGCATTGATTATCGGATTAGAAAACATATAGCGAGTGGCTAATAAGTCGATAATATTTGCATCAGCTGAAGCGACTGGACGATCGTTTTGGCGCTTTTTAAGGAAATCATAAGGCGTCACAGATTCATAATAATTTATGCGTTTAGCAAGATCTGAGTTGCTCGATAATTTTGACAATTTTGTTTTTACTCCGGCTTTGATTTTTGAATAATCTTGCATGCTATTAAGGTGGATCAAAAGACTATTTTTGAGTTGCGTTTGTTTAAGTTTAGAGCCTTTTTTTGCCAACATATCGATGTTACGGCTTACAAAATCGGCTAAAACGTCTTCTTTTACACCAAAAACTGTTCCCCATTGGCCAATTAACTTTAATTCACCTTCACTTAAGGCGTCGTCTTTTATGCCAGGAATAATTTTCTTTAAAGCTTTTAAAAATTTGATTTCATCAAAGTTTGATTTAATTGAACCTTTATTGACCGAAACAAGTCTCTTACCTTTTCCGACAGCTAAATTATCAATACTAAAATCAATCTTAAAATTTTTATCTATCGAATCGGAAGTTTCAACGTAACTTCCATCAATCTCGTAAATTTTATATCTATCGATAATCTTATTAACTTCTTCTTCACCGATTCGATCTACAAGTAAACCCTTAAAAACATCGTTATTAAAGAAATGCTTTGGAGTATAGATTCCTTGAACTAAAAGTAAATAGTTCCCATTTTCTTTATCTTCAAACTTTCTAATAAGACCAACCGACTCGAGTATCGATAAAGATTTCTCAAAATCAATTCGATTAAGAGTCGACTTTTTAAGAAGTTCTTCGTAATTCGTTTCGTTATCATTAGTTCTTACTAAATTCGCTAAAAAATTATATAAAAACACCGATTCTGCCTCGATTAAAGGTAGATATAAAGTATATAAAAATTCGTTATATTCGAGGGTCAATATGGTATCGGTTTCAATTTTAAATTTAGCGTCTAATGAAAACATGACTTTATTTTAATGGGGTTATTTTTTTAAATCAATTAGAAAGACGATTTTGTATATTTTAATTAGTAAAATATACACAAAAAGAATATAATGTTATCGATTTACGGGAGAAACTTATGATTAAAAAGATTGGTATTCTAACTAGCGGTGGCGATGCCCCTGGCATGAACGATGCCTTATTTGGAGCGATTCGCGCTGGATATAATTTAAATAAAGAAATGTATGTCGTTATCGGAGGCTATAAAGGTTTAGTTGAAGATAACATTAAAAAAGTAGATAAAAACTTTGCTAATGAATATATAAATCGCGGCGGAACTGTTATTAAATCCGCTCGTCTTCCTGAATTTAAAGAAGAAAGTGTTCAACTTAAAGCGGTTGAAAACCTTAAAAAACACGGTATCGACGCTTTAATGGTTATCGGAGGAGATGGCTCTTATCAAGGCGCTAAAAGACTTACTGAAAAAGGTATAAATTGCGTAACTTTACCAGGCACTATCGATAACGATATCGCTAATAGCGATATGACAATCGGTTTTGATACCGCTTTAAATACCGTTGTTAATGCAATCGATAACATTGTCGATACTTGTTCATCTCACGCTAGATGTGCAATCGTCGAAATTATGGGCAATCACTGCGCCGATTTAACGCTTTATGCCGGTATAGCTACAGGAGCTGACTATATCTTAACGCAAGATAATATGCCTCCAGTCGATGAACTTATTCAAAGTTTAAAAGAACTTAAAAAGAAAGATCCTGATCACATCTTAATTTGTGTCGCTGAAAAATTTATCAACACAAAAGAATTAACTGAAAAGATTGTTAAAGAAACTGGTTTAGATGCTAAACTTACCGTTTTAGGTCATATTCAACGTGGTGGAAAACCAACCGCTTTAGAAAGAGTAAACTCAATCCGTATGGGAACATATGCTATTGAATTATTAGAACAAGGTATTGGTGGCGTTTGTATTGGTCTAGACGGAGAAAAATTAATTTACACAGATATAAATGACCTTTCAAAAATTGAAAACGATAAACATTTAGATTTATATCACGTTCACGATTTAATTAAGTAATAAGTAGGTGATGAATATATGCAACTTAATATCTCTAAGAAAACCAAAATAGTTTGTACGATTGGCCCAGCAAGCGATAACGTAGAGATTTTAACTAAATTAATTAATAACGGGATGAATGTCGCTCGTTTAAATTTTTCGCATGGCGATTATAAGGAACATTTAGCCAAACTAGAAGCTGTCCGTTCTTTTCAAAAAGAAGGAATTTATATTCCGGTCATGCTCGATACTAAGGGTCCTGAAATTCGTACTCACGATATGGAAAACAATAAAGTTGAGCTAAAAAAAGGCCAAACTTTACGTATTTCCATGAAAGAGGTTTTAGGAAATAGCGAAAAAATTAGCGTCACTTTCCCTAAATTATATGACGACTTAAAAGTTAACGATCACATCAAAATTGATGATGGAAAACTTGATTTACTCGTTATTGAAAAAGACGCTAAAAAGAAAGAACTCGTAACTAAAGTATTAAACGATTTTGAACTATCTTCTAAAAAAGGCGTTAACTGTGTCGGGAGTCGTTTATCGATGAAATTTTTAACCGATAAAGATATCGCTGACTTAAAATGGGGATGCGAACATGATATCGATTTTATCGCTGCAAGTTTTGTTAGAAATAAAAACGATATCGAAGATATTCGTAAAATCCTAGTAGAAAATGGTCATCCTGAAATTAAAATTATCTCCAAGATTGAAAACTATGAAGCAATGGATTGCTTAGACGAAATCATTGAAGCAAGCGACGCCATCATGGTCGCCAGAGGCGACTTAGGAGTCGAGGTTCCTTTTGAAGAGGTTCCACTTGTTCAACGTAAATTAATTTCAAAATGTCGTAATAAAGGTAAACCAGTCATTACTGCTACTCAAATGTTAGATAGTATGACTCATTCACCAATTCCTACTAGAGCTGAAGTAAGTGATGTCGCTACTGCAGTAAATGAGTCGACAGACTGCGTCATGCTTAGCGCTGAAAGCGCTAGTGGAGAATATCCTGCTGAAGCGGTTTTAGCTCAAGCTAAAATCTCTCAAGCTATGGAAAAAGAATTAAATTATGAAGCCTTAGCTTTAGAAGCTTACGATACATCTAATAAAGATAATAACGACGCAATTGCTAACTCAATTGCTAATACTGCTAAACTTATTGGAGCTAAATTAATTGTTAGCTACACAGTAACTGGACGTAGTTCACGTCGTATATCTAAATCACGTCCATGTTGTCCAATTTTATCAATTTCGAATAATAAAAAAGCTGTTTTACAAAACGGACTTTATTGGGGAATATATAGCGTTTATATTCCAACTAAGATTCCAGATTTTATTGAAGACATGGAAACAATTGCTATCTTCTATGCTAAAAAGTTAGCCGGTTTAAAGCCAGGAGATATTATTGTTGTTAGCGGTGGCACTCCTGCAGCTAGCGGTAAAACTAACTTTATGCGTATTATCTCTATCCCTGAAGATAGAGGGTTATAAAGTAAAGATAATTTAAACGATTTAGTCCTTATATCGATGATATAAGGACTTTTATTTTACGAGTTTTAAATCAATAAACTTGCGATTTTCAAAAAAATCTTTGCAGATCTCAACTATTTTTATAAAAACTTCTCTAATAATAAAAGCTTTAGACACGAGGCCTAAAGCTTTTTAATTATTCTCGGAAATACTACTTATTAACCAGCCGTAGCAGGGGCTAGATATAATGCGACTCCGCAATAATATGTGCTACCAATAGATACTGAACCAGTATCAACACCAATGTTTACTGTTCCTATGCTTTCATAATATCCGGAGTATTCATTATATTCAAAACCTTCTGCAACTAATTCGCTCATATATGCATTAGCTGCACTTGTTGTGTCAGCAGCACCTGCAGTATCATAAGTAAACAATACAAATATAATGTAATAACTCGAATATTGACTATTTGTAGCTAAACCAGAATATGTAGAATATTGAGTCCAGTCAATGAATGGAACCTCGTCATCAATATCAACACCAAGCCATGTAGAAGCACTATTCCACACACTTGTACTTAAATCGCTCCATTTAGTTGGGGCGCTAGCTTCAGCAGATGGAGTATATGTAGCACCTGTAAATCTATCTTCGGTTGTACCAACATCACTAAGTACAGTTTTTACCCAACCAGTAACTACTGTATATGACCAACCACTTTGTACATATTTTGTGTAAGTGTAATAAATGGTTGCACCACCTTCTTCATCTAAAGTGATGGTTAAACTGCCTTCATCAATATAACTATAGTTATCGAGGAATAATGTATCGATTAATGTGAGATACGCATAATCATAAATATCATATTCACTTCTTAAAACATACGAACCATCATCTTGTACTTCAAATAATTCAGCAGCAACTCTAAGTGTACGAATATAATCTGCGACAGTATTATTTGGATTTAATGTAGAGACACCAGTTAAAGCAGTGGCTGCCGTTTTATCATCATTCCATGTAACCGATGTGATATCTAAACCATCTTCTGTATCTAAATAAACATACTCAGATGAGCCAGTATCGTAATAGAATTTATCAGTTAAAGCTTCTAAATAAATACTATCTGTCTCGCCTTCGCTATCTTCAGCAGTAATTTGAGCAGTATAGTTCATATCTAAGGTTTTATCAAAGAAAGCTTGTAAGGTTTCTGATTCTTCAGTTGTTTCAAATGGTGTGACAATAGCTTCAATTGAATATGGATCGGTAACTTCAAGGTCGAGAGTCCAAGTTGAAGTTTGTGCTGTATTTGCATAAGCATCCATATGAATTGCAGCAATAGTACTATCATTATTTACAGTTAATTCGACACTTGATGCGTAACCATAATATCCGGATAATGTACCAAATAATTCGCCATCATCAACTGTAGCACCATCGTCTAATGGTAGAGCTAAAGTGAAGGTTCCATCTTCATTTTCAGTTAAATCATCGGTTGTTACGCCTAAAGTAGTAAATGGGTTCCAATAATAATCACTGAACAATGCGCTATATGTATAATTTGATACAGTATTGTCGTAATTAAGATCTTCAGTCATCACATAGCCTTCTTCACTAGCTACATAGCGGTATTCATATTCCGTTTCGCCATAGTAATCAAGACGTAAATAGTATCTATCTTCTGCGACATATACATAAACATCATTATATATATAACTAGTACCACTACTGTTAGTCATCCACAATTCACCTTCTAATGCTAGGCTTCCTTGCAAACTTTCAAGAATGGTTTCTAAATTATGTTCGATAGTTAAACTAATACTATCCGAATATTCTCCAGCAGTCGCAGTAATTGTAACATCCCCAACAGTAAGAGCAGTAACAGTACCATTAGCATCAACACTGGCAACTGTAGGATCACTGCTTGTCCACGTAACAGTATCAGTCGTATCTGTAGGTGTAACAATTGCAGTTAAAGTTCTTGTGTCGCCAACTGTTAATGAGGTAATGGTATCGGCGATAGTTATACTTTCGGCAGGAATAGTAGTAACTTCAACCGTTTCATCACAAGCTGTCAATGTACCCAATGTTAGCGTCGTAGCTGACAAGAGGGTAACAGCAAATAAGAGTTTTTTCTTCATGTATAAACCTCCTTTTTCGTATTGTAAAAAATTATAGATTTAGCAATTTTCTATGACATTTTTCAAAAAGAAGTCTTAATACAATTTGAAAAAGTGCGATTAAATCTAGGTTTTTCCATATTTCCAAATATATAAAATTCTAATTTTTATACTTTGTAATAGAGAATAACTCTATTAATTCTATAGTTTCCGCATGAGGACCAGAACTTCTTTACCTCATATATATAATATAAGGAGCCCCGTCTTTAGACTTTTAACACCTTAAAGTTTGGGAGTTGACATAAAAATTTAAA
>CAYLSZ010000027.1:0-11420 GCA_964386745.1 uncultured Staphylococcaceae bacterium
CATGTGGCACCGTGCTTTTGTAGTCGGTACGAACGATCAATCCCTCCATCTGCATTCTTTTGAGCAGGCTCGAAAGCGTAGCCGGATCAAGCTTTGACATGCGACGCTGCAGCTCATTAAAACGCACGGGCTGACCTTGAAGGTGGTAGAGAACCAAGATGGTCCATTTTCCTCTCAAGAGGAACTGAACGATTGTGTAAGGGTAAACTCCAAATTGATCATACTGGGTCGATTTAGGCATCAATCATCACCCCTTGGTGCTGCTTGTAACACCAACCTTGCTCAAATGATCGTTACAAGCATGTGAAGCTGCCTGCATTGAAGCACGGCGTTTTTTGAGTACGCAAGGGAGAAGTCGCTGTGCGGCGGAATAAGGTGTTGGGTGACACACGCCGAGCAACGAGTTGATGATCTCGAGTAAATATTGACTTAAGAAAACTGTTCAGACACAAAAATCCGCTATGCGTCCTCACCTTTTTCGGTTTCGACCCTACACGCTTCCTCGCTCAGGACGAATCCTTCCTCTCTACCGTTGAGCAACTTGATAGATATGGCCTGCGCAGGACATGCATCCACACACTCCATGCATCGTACGCAATCATGCACAGGAAGCTCACCATGCTCAGGATGGCGCAAGTTGATGTCGTATTTGCATACCGTTGCACACTGACTGCATACGACACCTTTCGAGGTTTCAAGACATTTCGCGTTGTCAATCTGCGGACGAGTTGTCTTGCTGAAACGGCCCACCAAGCTCATCAGAGCTGAGAGAGGACAAAATCTCGAACACCATTTCCTCAATACGACAACCTCAATAATAAGAAACGCCGGAGCGAAAAGAAGCGTCCAATTGAGGTCTCCGAAAGCGAACAAGCCTACAAGAAGCGAAATAACGGCGAATGAAAGCCCTATGGGACAGATTACGCAAAAAACCGGAAATCCGAATATGGCCGAGGCAAACACTGAAGCACCAAGAACCGCGTGGCGTGAATCGAATCCGCGGCGTAAGTCGCCGCACTTACCACACGAGGCACACCCGCCAGTCTTTGCCTGTTTAGCTGCTTCAATCGCTTCGCTAGCAATATCTTGATTAATCCTCGATCGCTCGTCGCTTTTGCTCTTCCGCTCTTTTGCCGGGCGAAAGAAGTTGACAATATGCCTCCATAGCGTGACAGGACACACCCAGCCACAAAACGCGCGACCCAAAAGGAAAATCAGCACTGCCGCAATCGCGATACACAAAACTGCTTGCGGAATAATGGTCCTAGAAGAAATCATCAAGAGAAGTGCGCCTAGAGGGCACAGAATTGAAATTTCATTCCACCCTAGACCACACAAGGTTCCCGTGGATAATCCCAGAATGATCCCTATTGCCAAAATGATGAATACCGCTGCCGCCACAGCTATTCTCAGAAAGGAAAATTTCATGATGCCTCTCCCTCCTCGGATAGTGGCTTGACAACGATGGCTCGTACCGTTGCATCCAGAATCGATCCTGCCTGAGTGGAAACACATACAGATTCGCAAGCACCGCATCCGTTGCATAAATCAGAGTTCACAATAGGAAACCTGATTGTGGAACCATCGGTGCTCTCCTGCTCACGAAAAGCAATGGCTGCACTTTCTTCACCACGCGCTTGCACGCAGGCGTCATAACAAAAGGAGCAATAACCGCTTCGATAAGCCAAGCACAAGCTCGAATCAAGCTCGGCTATACCAATCCGTGCAGTCTGGGGATCAAAATCATCGGGCAGCGAAAGTGCCTGCGACGGACACATCTCGACGCACAGGGGAACACCCCCATTTTCGCGCGCGCAAAAGTCGCAATACTTCAATGAGCCCACAACACCGGGATAGTTGTCGGAGAACTCCATACGCGGTGTGCGCATACCAATAAGGCCATATTCGATCGTCGCCGGCCTGATAAGCTCATACGGGCACGATCCGACACAACGATAACAATGCACACATTTACTTATAAGTTCATCTTGGTCCTGCCCTCCAGGCGGACGCACCAATGGAGTCGTGCCCAGATAACGCAATGAACCCAAACCAATCAGAGCAACAGTCGAGCCTACACCAATGGTGAATGCTCTCCGAGAAAAGGGCAAACCTTGCCTATCGCGCCTTGAAGCACCCGTCTTATCGATTTGAGTCTCTACGGGTTTGTGGGATGTATCACCCATCTAACCCTCCTTTAATTGTTGTCCCCTTTTTAGTGTCGCGACACATCGCAATGAAGTGGCGCTTGGCGATATCACCAAGCGCCACACAGTTTATCCGTCTAGGCAAAAAACATGGGCTTCAGTGTTTTAGGACAAAGCGGAAGTTTCTACCCATATGCAGGGACGCACTCCTATATTACCTCCCAGCTCGCTAGCGTTTTCTCCATGGTCTTCATAGCCGTCATGAAGCTCGCCATTTATGCGATAGCCATCGCCATGTATATATCCATCGTCAGTGACGACCGAGGTATAACCCGCATAGTAGCCTGTCGTGCGCAACCACCATATCGCCGCGCCGGAAAGATCTTCGTCGATCTCGCCGTCGGAACCTGAGGTGACACCCGTGTAGACACCCTGATCGATGGCATACTGCGTGGGATAGGCAACGCGCGCTGCCGAGTTGTTAAAGTAGGTCCTTGCCTCGGTGATGCTCAGCAAAAACACGCTGTCCGTACTCTCCGTCGCTACCTGAATTGATGAATCGCTACCTTCGGCACCTGAACGGGCGACATTGCTCTTAGTATCCGTATTCGTTGTACTTACAATAGCCGAACGTTCCTCATCGGAAAACGCCGACTCCAAAAACTCACTGTTGAGCCATTCCCGCAAAGAACTATCGGCCCATTCCACATCGGTCGTAGCACGCGGAGATGTTCCTCCCCAGGTCACGCCTTCATCCACATCACTGAAGGCAACTGCATCCAGCACATATTTGCTGATGAGTAGGGTTTTTCCATCTTGTTCGTCCAAAACGTACCATTCGATGGCCTCAGTACTAGAAGTATCGCCGTCTTGTTCATAGGAGCCGAACGTGACTACTTCAAACGTCTGTTCTTCGGACTGCTCGTGGCTTAAATAGTTGAGCAGGGTGTTATCACTTGAACTCGATCCACTGCTCGCGCTGTCACCGGAAGCACACCCAGCCATACCTACGAGGAGTACACAGGCCGCCAGCGCCGAGCAGAGTTTTATAGATGCTGCTCTCATTGATTATCCTCCATTCCTACGATAATCCTGTCGTAGTGCCTCGACTAGTACAACAGGAACAAAGTCTCTCCCATGATGTACATAGAGACACGCAGCGCAATCACGCACGCCAATCCAGCTATTAGGACCACCGTGCCCCAAGTACTCCAAGCGTCCTGCTTTTTCTTACCGATGATGGCAGCAACAATGGCAAGCACGGCGCCAAGGATTATCACGACAGTTGCAGCTAAGCAGTCTCCTGAGAATAGCGACACATCGGAACTGCTTACTAGGGCGTAGTTGGGGTGAGTGGGATCGAAATAGTAATCGAAGGACTGAAGCGTAGAGCTAGTGGCCTGCATGGAGAAAAGAAAGGCGCCCGTAAGTACCGCATTGACTATCGAGCCGATCACGGTGAACAGGCCAATGCCTTCGATTTGGGTCTTTTTCACCGCTGCAATGATCGCGACGGTCGCAGGGCCAAGTACGCATGCGGCACCGAGCAGGGAAAGCAGCTGGAAAATAGAATTCCAAGTGGGACGGGAATCCAGCATATAACTGTGTCCCATTGCCACTACAAGAACGAGACATACCACCAAACCTATGATAGCAAGCCATGCAGACACGGTTTTGTCATCACTGCGACGCAGCATGAGGAAATACACCACCGCAACTACCACAAGAACTGCAATCGCGATGAGCTCTTGAGTAATTCCAGAGGTCAAATTACCAAACCCATTGAAAATACTGAAAGGATGGGTCAAATGGAACAAAACGGCGATGCCACCAATCACGAGTACGACAAGCGACACCACGAGAGACACCATCTGTATCTCGCTGCCTCGTTTCTTTAAGGCCAGGATGCACTGAGTTCCAAAAATGCCAACTGACCACGAAAGGAAACTCGTGAATAGAACGAGAGGGATTTGAATCTCCATGACTACTCAACCCCCTGCCATTTAATGTCACGCATTATGTAGAACATACTTGGACCATTGCCAGTATCGGTAAGCTTGTGCACCTGTGCATCGGTGAACTCATTCAGGAAATCTCCCAAAACCTCGCCGCGCGGACCGACAAACGTCTCGATTCCCTCTTCGGCGTCACCGTACCAGCGTGCCATACCACAGCACTGGCTTACGCATTGAGGCAGCTCGCCTTGAGCCGTACGCTGCTGACACAGAGTACATTTTTCCACGACGCCTTCCTCCTCATTGAGATAACGGACGCCGTAGGGACAGCTCATAGCGCAAAACTGGCAACCGATACACTTGGATTTGTCAACCTGCACTGTGCCGTCATCGAGCTTATGAGACGCACCGGTGGGACACACATGCACGCACTCGGGATCTTCACAATGCTGACACTGTATATTTAGGAAATAGGTCTCCACATCGGGATACTGGCCAGACCCTTCGTCTTTGGGTGTGGGACCCACACGCAAGGTCTTGTTCCAGAAGTTTCCAATGGGGACTTCGTTGACAATCTTACAAGACACGCTGCATGCGAGACATCCCACACAACGATCAAGGTCTGTGCAAATGGAAAGCTGTGTCATTACAAACCCCCCTCTCTTAGTCGAAGTTATCAGGATGGATGCCTTCACCGTCTATAGCCCACAGCTTCAGACGAGAATCACTGGAGTCGTGGATGATCTCAGTGCCATCGTTACCGCACGGAACCGGATTACCAAATGGGCTGTTATCAGCCGTAGCCTTGTATACCTTTACGGGATAACCACGTACGACCGAAGAACCGTTGTACTTGTCTTGTGCCGTACGGTCCGTAATACAGTTGATACAGGAAAGACGGAATCCTTTATCCGCTTGGGCAAGTTCGGGATACCACCATTGGTGCTCGGCATTGATAACACCGGGTGCGATGCCGTAGTACAAATCCACGGTCTGACGCACTTTACCCCAGGGACTTTCAATCCACGCCCAGTCTCCCTGCTCCAAACCAAGTTCTGCTGCAGTAACCGGGTTGATCTCCATGCGCGGAGCGGGCCACAGCTCACGACACCACGGAAGCTGACGATGCTCGGAATGGAAATACACGGGAATACGGCGGCCTGTAATGCAAGTAATCGGATATTCCTCGTAGAGCTCTGGATCACGCACGGGGGTATGGATACCCTCCACGTAATACGGAAGCGCCTCGGTGTGGAATCCCTCGATAACCTCCGGGCCATCGCTGCCGTTGGGGAAATGCGATTCGATAGTCGTAGCCCACAGCTCCTGCTTCATCGTAGGCGTGGGGAAGCCGGGAATGTTAATGTCAAGCACGACTGGCTGCTGATGCGGTGCCTTGCGATACGCCTGACCGATCTCAAAGCGGCGATACGAACCCCAGTCATCCGGGAATACTTCTTTCATGTTCCATGTGCCGTGTTCCTGATATGCCTCAACGAATTCATCCCACGAGCTGTAGGGAGCACATCCGCCACCGTTGTCATAATCGAAGCATTCATATTCAAGGGCGAGAATATCGATGGATTTGCCCGTTTCTGCCATCTTCTTTTCCCAGTACGGATCATCCTCATCGCCAGATACTGAAACACCAAAGTATTCACCGAGTTCGCAGAAGTACAGTGGGTCAGACTTGCACTCTCCTGGAGGCTCGACAGCCTGTACGCTAAGGCTGAACGATCCACCCGCACCTTGAGCGATACGCTGACCATTTACTTCCGTCCAATGGCAGACAGGGAGCAAAATATCCGCAGCGCCAGATGTTGGTGAATGCCAAAGGTTGGCCTCAAAGAGGAAGTCGAGCATGAGCAGGGCTTCCCAGTTGTAGGTGGCGTTGGCCATGTTCATATGGTCGCCCGAACCTATCATGCCGCCGTGAATTTCATAAGGAGCATTCTCGTCACGATGAGCATACTCCATCACGGAATTGCAGTCGGCCCATACGGCGTACCAGTACAGCATGGGGAATTTCTCATACCCGGCAATACGATCGTAGATGTCAGACGGGAAACGACAGAAGGTAAGCGCTGAGGTACCGGGGTACATTGATGTGGGGCCTGACTGAGTAGTCCACCCATTAGTAGCTCCACGCTGCCCGCCGGGGGTATCTATGGCGCCTATCATCGCACTGCAGGCCATGATAGAGCGGCAATTCTGGGTGGAAGTGCCGTAGTGCTCAATGGCTAGACCGTAACAGATACCACCGTTGGGAATGCGCGGATCGTCACGCGTGGCGAATTCGATGCAGGCCTCTTCAATCAGATCGGCATCCACGCCGGTTATCTCGGACACAGCATCGGGTGTGAAAGCCTCAAGATAGGAGGCCCAGATATCCCACACCGGACGTCCCGTATGAACACTGCCGTCTTTGAGCGTGACTTCAAACTCGCCGTACATGGCAGGGTCAATCAGCGGGTCGAATTCGGATAGGTCATATACCTTGCCGTCCTTCTTGGACTCATCATCACGTAAACGGGAAAGATCTTGGTCAAAATACGATGTGGACTTCTGCCAGTCTTCACCCTCCCAGTGAGCCCCGCCCACCTCAGGATGCGCCTGCCAGTAGGTCCAACGCTCGTTTAGCTGGTCATACACCAGATAGCGCTGCGGGTCGCCGTCGCCTTCGATTTCCCAATCAACCATACTGGGATCGATGTCAGCTTCGGTCAGAAGACGTGTCTGATAGGTATAGGGATAACCACCGTTTTGCACAGATTCCGTATAGCCCGTTGGATCCATATCAGGCACCACGATAAAGGGCGCATTGGACCAGCGCTTCAAAAACTGCCAGTCGCACAAATCGTTCTCCAGGATGATATGGCACCAACCCAAAGCCAAGGCGCTGTCAGTGCCGGGGCGAATGGGCAGCCAGTACTTGGCGGTGCGACCCAAGTTGGTCTGACGCGGATCTACGCTAATGAAAGCATCAGCGCAGCGCGCCACGTCTACCACGGTACGACAGGCATCGTCATAGTTGGACATGGACTGATCGGTAGCCCACTGGACAAATTTTGTCGAATGGTTGATTACCTCAGACCATGAATACGCCTGCACGTTATCGATACGCGATGAGAAATGTCGAGGACCCTTGCATACCTGATACGCCGCCACAATGTTTGGAGTACCAAACAAAAGCAGCGCCATACCGGCATCGGACTGCATGGACCACTGACGACCAGTACCGCACCATGCAAACGTGGACTCACGACCGTATTTCTCGGTAATCTCGAGAATGTTATCTGCAATGGTTTGATACGCCTCTTCCCAAGTAATACGCACCCAGCCAGGATCGTCTTCGCCCTTGGGGTTAGTACGCTTCATGGGGTACTTGATGCGATCGGGATGATACGCAGCCTGAATGGAAGCCTGCCCCTTAGCACAGTGATTGCCCATGCTCAGATAGCAATCTTCGTCGCCTTCGGTGCGGATAACCTTGCCATCTTGGACATACACCCAGACGCCGCACTCTACCTTGCCACACCCGCGGCAACAAGAGCGGACGCGAGTAACGGTAGATTCCGTAGTGGCGGCATCTTCGTCCTCGGCGAGCGCACTTGTGGATGCGGCGGCACCAAGAATTCCAGCGGCTGCAGCGGACACGGACGCGGTCTTAACAAAGGTGCGCCGCGTCATGTTCAGCTTGCCCATCTCCTCCTCCTTTTCCTTCCTTTTCAGTTTCGCCTGAATGCCTCCCCCTTCTGGCGCGGGCTCGGAATCAATGCACCGCACGCATGCGGGCGAAACACCCCATATCAAGTGTAGGTAGGCAGAGCAGCATAAGGAATTTCTAAAGAAAGCCATGAAATATGCGAGCAATTCCGAGTAGGAATTCTTTATTCCTGCGTGGAATGACGCAATAACAAAAAGCCCTCCTTTGTTGACACGAGAGTCTTCATAGGAGGGCTTTGAAAGAATATCGAGAAGCTCAAGCGTTTAAGGAATCAAACTCCTCAACGGTTCCATCTGCGTACTCGACACCCCACATACGAAAATCGATAGAAAATGATGGGCGAGATGACTGCTGAACAGCATCTGTCGCTTCATCCTGAATGGCATCACCATCTGAATTCTTAGCAGATGCATTGCCAACCAAATCCTCGGAGTCAGAGGTGCACGCCGTCAACGTTTCATCGTCTTCGGACATATCATATTCTGGAATAAGGACTTCAGAATCAGAAGCAAGCGCGGTCTGCGGCATTTTATCCGTAGCAAGGTGTTGTTCAGCAGCTTGGCTCTCCTCGCCAGAAAGAGATTCGCCCTCCTGCATATTGCGTTCTTGTTCGGCCGCCAAAGCTGCTTTAAGCTGCGTCTCATAGCTTTTGCGAGAAGGCATCCGAATCATACTCACACTCTTATCGGCAAAGGCCCCATTGTTCATGAGATAACGAACCTGTTCAATCATACGGGGCATATCTTCAACGATTCGGTTCTCTCCGTCAGTTTTTACCCTAATCAGCACGTTGCGTCCGAAATCAAAATCCACCCAGTCGTAATAGATACGGCCACATCCTTCAGGATGGTTGACATTATTGAAGTTATGCATGGCCACTGACATGTTGCGCACCACGTTGCGCAGCCAGCGAGGCATGACGCTATCCCAAAGCTCGCACGCCTCGGGGTCATGGATGTCCCAATAAGGTTTTATAAGCCTGATGCTCAGCCTCATTACATTACCCTCAGCCGCTTCCTCGGGTAAAGCCTGCTTCACTAAAGGTTGAGCGAGATAGATAAAGCTGCGTTTAATTTCTTCTGCAACGACATCGGAATACGATTCGGGCTGCAATTTCACCTGCAGTACCAACGAAGGCCTAACCAGCATCGCTTACCTCTTTCTGCTGAAACGCACAAAGCCGGCCAAAAAGCGCACCGGCGCGTTCAGTGTAAATCTGAAACGCAGGGTTTATCAATGATTCCCCGCCTGTATAACAAATCGGAATCAGGTGATTGCAGGTGAAGAATGAGGCAATCCAAATCGTCATTACAGGCTACCCCATCTGGCTTGACGAGTTTTTTCTCACAGGAGTATCGTTTTCGAAGGGGGATCCACAATGCCATGCAACACAAATCAAATAGTAGGGGGTTCTATGGTTGCAAATGAAAAAACCGGAGATTATTCCTATGAGGAAGAGTTGCTCAACGACTTCGACCCATTAGAAGACTTTTCATTTGACGAAGACATCGATGATGATGATTCGGTACTAAGCGAGGGCCCCTTCGGCATGCCCAACCCTAATGCGACACCGAATGCGCAGGGCAAATCAGAATCATTTGCAGACAAGGATACGCCCCAGGAGCGTATCGAGGCTCTATTTAATCAGATGCCCACACTCCACAAGGTGCTTTTCGGGATTCTCGAACGATGCCTTTCTCCCATTGCCACTGAAGAGCTGGAGGAAGCAATCAACGAACTGAAGAAGCATCATCACAGCGTATATGCTCCTTCCACATTCTGCTCACTCCTAGAAAGAGCAAGCGCCTTGGAAAAGGTGAACGAAGAGGGGTGCCCGATTGAAGAGTTGGAACAAGAACCCGATCGTATAGAGATAGACGGTGTGGAATACTGGGTTGTAGCTCAGGCTCCCCAAGTGTTTTGGCAAATTACTGATCCAGGGCGCACGCAATTCGAAACATACCAGCCTCTCAATGCTATTCAGGCATGCTATGACGCAGAGCCCCAATACGCCGAAATATTCACCACGACACTTACGCTTTGCGCTCAAGAAGGTGGTGCCTCGGTCAAAGATGTCGGCGATGCCGTGGAAGACGAGCCTGTGCTCCAAAATCCTCGTCGTTACGCTATGTACTTCATCGATAAGCTCGAACGCGCCGGAGCCTTGGACTGGGTGGGATATTGGACAACAAGCGAATACGGCAGGCAGTATCTCGATTTACTGCGTAAGAATGAAGAATAGAGAAGCCGTACACTGAGCACTCTTTGTCACAAAACGCCACTTTGGAGGAAATATACCATGAATGAACACGAAGCATATGTCCCCGCCGAAACCACTCAAACCAATGAAATTGAAGACCAGATGAGCGAAGAGGAACTTGCAGAGCTATGCTATTCCCGTGCTACTTCCTATGGTCTTTTAGCGCGACTATTCCGCACCGAAATCAATGAATCAATGCTTGAAGAACTCAAAGAGATGCACTACCCCGTAGAAACCGGTAACGAACTCATGGACAAGGGATACTATGAAATCGCAAAGTATCTCTCCAACGCTTGGGTAGATCCGCTGCTCGAGCTTTCCATAGACTATTCCAAGACCTTTCTGGGATCGGGCATAGATGCGCATTCTGCCGCATATCCCTATGAGTCGGTGTACACCTCGGAAAAACGTCTACTCATGCAGGATGCCCGCGATGAGGTGCTCGCAATTTACCGGGCAAATGGCTTGGATAAGGCGGAATCTTGGAAGGTAGGAGAAGATCATATCGCCGTAGAACTCGAATTTATGCGTATCCTGAACAGGCGAGCCGCCCAAGCCCTTGAGAAAAATAATCTTGACAAGGCATTCTCCTGCATTAATACCCAACGCAATTTTATGAACGATCACATAGCCGTCTGGGTGCCCGTGTTCACTGAAGATGTTCGGCGATTTTCAGATACCCTCTTCTACCGCGGGATTGCTGATGTAACGGAGGGATTCCTGGCTGAAGATCAACTGCTTTTGGAAAGCCTCATAGAAGAAGACGACTCCCTTGAGATCCCAGATACCAAATAGCGAAAGGAACGAGGCATGAACGCTTCGCCCTATGCTGTTTCAGCATCGGTCACCATTGCAAGCGGATGTGCGGGAACGGGAAAAACCAAGCAACTCGTTGCCGCAGTGGCACACTTGCTCGAAGAAGGCACGCCTGCTGAAGATATCGAGATATTCGCCGCTACCCCTGCGGCATGCCGAAGCTTACAAGATCGCCTTATAGCAGCCGCAGGAGATGTAGGTAATTATGTACATATCTCAACCGTACTCGAACGAGCCTTGGGTATTTTAGCTGCTCCAGCCACCGTAGATGCCACAGGAAGACATGGAAGAATCCTGCTCAAGTTTGAAGAAAACATACTCATGGAGGACATGAAGACGAGTGAAGTCCACCCCAAACGTCTACGTGAGATGTTACGATTTCTTTTTCACAGCTGGGCAGACCTGGAACCCATGGATAGCACATGGTTCTTCAGTAAAGAAGAAGAACGGGTCTATTCCCTCCTGAAGCGCACGCTGTATTTTCTTGACGGATACCTCGCACACGAAGTTGCCCG
>CAYLSZ010000028.1:0-10133 GCA_964386745.1 uncultured Staphylococcaceae bacterium
CCTTTATATAATCGAAACAAGTTATTTAGTATCTAGATTCTGTAAAATTCCCATTATTTGCACTTATATTTTATCGCTTTTCTTAAATTCGGACATAGTATATTCAATGAAAATCCTCTATAATTAACAAAACTAACCCCTTAAAGTAAAAATTTTCTTTACACACGGCGGGTTGTTTGTTATTATTATTAAGCGTTGGACCAGTGGTGTAGCGGTTAACATGTCACTCTGTCACAGTGAAGATCGCGAGTTCGATTCTCGTCTGGTCCGCCATTTTTTTTAGTTAAAAGGCCCGATAGCTCAGTAGGTAGAGCAAGGGACTGAAAATCCCTGTGTCCCCAGTTCAAGTCTGGGTTGGGCCACCACCTCATACCTTAAAATCTCGCTTCGGCGAGATTTTTTTAATAAATAAAAAGTCGCGCTTTTTAGGGTAATTAGCGCGACTCAATAAGTACAAAATTCGGCTGTTTTTAAGTGAAAACCCTGCAGATCTCCACTATTTTTTCTGTTTTTTCTCTTTTAAGTATAGCACTAACTCTACTATAAATAAGCCTAAAAACACTAAAAATCCAACTAATAAAACTATCTCAATAACTCCTTCAATTGATGCGAAATTAAAGTTAATTTCATTACGGATATTGCGATAAATCATTAGTGGAATAAAGCATAAAGCCGTTATGAAAAAGATAATGGAGATAACCAAAAAGGTTAACATATAATCTTTTCTTTCGCGTAAAGTTTTACCATTAAGCTTAAACATAAACGGCTTTATCCTTATAAATTGTCAATATTAAATAACTTCGTAAGCGCGAGTGAATTCTTGTTCGATTAATTCATCGAGCGTTAAATTACTACTATCTAAATCGGTAGTTAAAACGTTAACGAGTAAAGATTCGACTGCGTCTCTTTGAGCACTACTAAATTGATTGACTGGTGCAGTATAGTAGCATTCTTGTTCTGCATATTCTTCGAAAACGTTATAGATATTAGCAAGTAAGTAATTATTTCTTTCTTCTAATGTTGGGTCGGTTGTGAAGTCGATCGTATCATTAGCAGTAATTGAAGTAATAGCATCACTTTCATAAGCACTTTCTACAAATGGAGCACAACCAACTGCGACTGCGAATTCGCCATTATTTTCTGGATCGGATAATAATTTATAGAATTCGAAGGCGTTCTTGGTATCTTCATCACCTTTATCGAAGAAGACAATACTTCCACCTTGAGACATAACAATGGTCTTATCAGCAGAGGTTCCTCCAGTTGGGTTAGAATAATCAGCACTATTTAATATTGTGCTATCGATACTTGGAACTAAAGTGACTTTTGTATCGTTAAAGTAATTTGTGGTATTTCCTTCATCATCAGTATATGAACCATTGAAATAACTATAACCTTTGGTACTATCGATACAATAATACATTTCACCATTATAGAATGGATCTTCGATATAACCACTACTTTGGATTGCATACATTACTTCATAAGTTGTAAAGACGTGATCGTCATACCAAGTTTTAAGCATCTTGACCATTTCTTTAGCTTGGTCGTTATTAAATAAGACAGCTTCAGATTTTGATAAAGTATCATCACCATTAGTATCTTCATTACTTGCGTAAGGAATATCGAGCATTTCGCTCATCGTGATAAATAAGTTACTAGTCGAATAGACACCAATTGGAGCAGTTATACCTAAATTATCATCTGTATAGATTGGATTTTCACTAGCGGCATCAGCTGCTAAAATCGCATAAGCATCTTGAACGATTTCAGTCCAAGTTGATGGAGTATGTCCACTTTCTAAATATCCATTTTCGACTAAATAGGTCTCATTATAATATAAGGCTTCAGCAGTCTTTGAGAATGGAAGAGTATAAAGTGTATCGTCACTATAGAAATGACCTTCGTCGTAATAATCTGTGACATAATCAGCAAGTTCAGCATCTGTTAAACCGACTTCATCATCTTCAACTAAGGTTGTGATATCTAAAACTACTCCTTCATCGATCCAATTATAGACGTAGTCAGGATAGACAACTGCCATAGTTGGTAAGTTTGCTGGAGTAGCAATAGCATTAGTTAATGCTGAATAAATCGCATCATACGTACCACTTTGTTCATAAACAAATGTTTTTGAACTAGTTTCGTTAAATTCATCGACTAAAGCATCAAAAAATGTTGTTTCGCTAGTCGTATAAAGATTCGACCAAAAAATTGTCTCTGTTGAAGAGCCATCACAGGATGTTAACGCAAGTACACATCCCGCCGCTAAAGGTAAAAATGCTTTTTTCTTAAATTTCATAAAAACCTCCTGACTATTTTACCCTTTGATGCCAGCTTTACTGGCGCCTTTCATAATGTACTTTCTAAAAATTATAAAAAGCAAAATTAATGGTAGCGTAACAAGTACTGCCGCTGCCATTTCTATATTTACAAGTTCCCTCATACCCGCGCTATCGACGAACTGGGTATTTTCTAAGGCAACCGAAATAATAGTATAAGGATCAGTTGTGGACGAAGCTACAGCATTTGGCCAAGCGTAAGCATTCCACGTCGAAATGATCTTTAAAATAGTAATAGTGACGATTGTCGGAGAAGCAATTGGAACCATGACTTTGAATAAATATTCTAAGTCGGTTTTTCCATCAACTTTTGCCGCTAGGTATAATTCATTTGGAATTTGTTTAAAGTTTTGTCTAAGTAAATAAATATAGAAAACATTCACGATAAATGGGAGCATGATTGCAAGATAAGATTGAATTGCCGTTCGATCGCTATCAAGGAGTCCGTATCTATAAACCGTAATATAGTTCGTAATAACAAATAGTTCGCTAGGAATCATCATCGTCGCTAAAAATACGACAAATAAAGTGTCTCTTCCTTTAAATTCGAGTCGAGCAAAGGCAAAAGCCGCTAAAATCGTCGTTAAAACCGTGCCAATTGTCGAAATCACGATAACAATAAGAGTATTTCCAACATATCGAGTAAAGTCAAAATAGGTAAAAACTTCACTAAAATTCGAGAAATATATACCTTCAGTTGGGAAAAATGTAGGTGGAGTCGAAACAGCTTCTTCATAGCTCTTTAAACTAGTAATAATCATCCAATAGAAAGGAAGTAAAGCTATAAATAAAGCAAAAACGAGTAAAGCGTAAGTTATAACTACACCTAAAACCTTTAAAACTTTATAAAAAGTGACGCGTTTTTTGATGGTTTCGCTATCGACGTGCTCTAAATCTTCCATTACGAGATTGAGTTCATATATGTGATTACTACTAAGTTTTTCCATTAATAATGAACCCTCTTCTTCGATACTAATAGTTGAATGAGCGTAAATACTAAAATGATACAGAATAGCACTACCGCCGCCGCACTAGCGTAAGAAATCATACTCGAATTTCCGCTCTGCACCATATCATAAATATAATAAACCGCTGTATATAAGTTATAAGAATTACCAGTCGTACCTGGTTGACCAAATAAGCTAACGACCGATTGATATTCTTTAAAAGCGTCGATTAATGATGTGATCGAAATATATAAAATCTGTGGAGATAATAAAGGTATTGTAATCTTAGTCAAAACCTTCCATTTTGGAGTCGAATCCATCCTTGCAGATTCATAATATTGCCTATCTATAGAGGCTAAACCACTCGAAAAAATCAAAATTTTATAAGGACATTCGTACCATATAATCTCCAAACAGAGGACAAACATCGCGTTGATATAGTGTAAATTACTACCCGTCTGGACCCAACTTGTGCCTAACGTATTAAAAACCGAGTTAAATAGGCCATTATTTGAAAAAATAACACCAAAAACCATACCGACTGCGATGATGTTTGTAACGTATGGAAGGAAGAACAAAGTTTGGAATAAACTTCTAAAGAATTTGATGTTATTTAATCCAACAGCTATAAGTAAAGATACAATTATCGAAATAGGAACACAGATAAAAGCAATTATTAAGGTATTAGGTAAAGCGTATTGCAAAAAAGCATTCGTTTGACCAGCCCCAGTCATATCGCTAGGATAATCCATGATGCCTAAAATAATTTTATAGTTATCGAGCGTAAAGCCATCAAAAGTGCCTGTACTATACCTATAATTGTCCATAAAAGAGACAACAAAAGTATTGATTATAGGGTAAAACGTAAAGACTGCCATCAAAATTAGGACAGGAGCTAAATAAATCCAAGCTTTGTAGTTGTTTTTCTTTTCCATGACTCTAATTTAATTTAACTAGTTAAATTATACTCCTAGTTTTTGATGGTGTCATCAATATTCATCTCCTTGAAACTATCTAAAAGGTGCTCACTTCTATCGACATTATAGTCACCAATATATTCGCTAATAGTCGTATAAATCTTGCTTTTTTCGATGTCGACTTTATGGATATTGAAGATATATTCAGTTAAATTTCGATTGTCTTTTCTAACTGCGATCATAATCCAGGAAATGATATGCGGAATCATAAACGATACGAGCGATAAAAAGCACATTATGAACAGTTTAAATATATAAATAAGGGTAAATTTCCGCCGTTTTATAGCTAATCCATCGTGATTTATGTATCCAAAACGGAAAATTTTGTTGCCTAAAGTTGAGCGAGATCTTCTAAATATAAAAGAAAATAGCCCATAAGTTACAAAATGAGATATAACGATAGCGATAATAAAGACTACAAGATATCCATAAAATAGATCTAAAGTCGAGTAATAATAATCGCTATTGCTTCGATAATAACTAATAATATAGGTAGTAAAAATATCGACTAAAACTTCGTAAGCATCTATAGGAAGGGCTCCGCTTGAGGTATCAAAAATATAGGTTTCGCTAGCTGAATCATTGGTAAATAAGCCCCCGGTGAGGTTTTCATCCTCCATTAATTCATAAAAATAATCTTGAATGTCGTTTTCTTGGACGTAAGTTTCAATTACATCCATTAAAAGCGTAATTTTTTCGTTATTTGTGAGGCTATCATCATCGTCTAAATAGTCACTATATAAGACATTTTCATCATCAACTTCGACATATAACCCACTCGCTACTTCACTTGTCGCAATTATATTTTGATTTTCAGTATAGCTATCCATTCCTTGAAAAATGGATATACCAACCATCGCGACCGATAGAAAAATTAGCGCAAAAATAATAATATCCGTTAAAAACGAAAAGATTTTGCTTTTAGTAGTTGGCGAATGATAGCGTATGTCGAGTTTTACTTTTTCACTCATCCTTTTTGGCGTCTATACTTTCTATTTCTTCATCTCTTTCTTCTATTTGAATAGTTTCTTGGTTATTTATAGCGTCAATTTCGTCTTCTATAGGGGTTTCTTCGCTGACTTCTTCCATCTCTTTGAAATCAATTTTATACATTAAACTACTAAAATGAGCTAATCCGACGTGTTTTTTGTTTACAAAATAAATAACAAACGAGCCGAGACTTAGGACAATTCCGATAATTGATAAGACTCCAATATTTAGACCATTAATCGTTGCAAATACGATCGAAATACTTCCATAGAACATAAGAATTGCAAGGGCTATAAAATAAAAATTCATAATGGTTTCAATCACTGCATAAATAATGCCTTGATACCATTTGACATCTTGATCTTCAACGACGTGTCTAAGACCAATTTGCATGACTTTATTACCCATCGATCTATATTTTTTCATTACGAAGAATAGCCCTAAATAGACAAGAGGCGCGCATATCAAATAAGAGATTAATAGAGTTAGCAAAATTGTATATGCATAATCTTCATATAAGTCTTGATAGGTTGCCAGATTATCTAAGTAGAACGAATTATTTTCAAAGAAATCTTCTCTAGCGGTCGTTAAAGCTTCTATATAAATCTCGCTTATTGCTTCATAAGTTTCGGTAATTTCAGTTGTCTCTTCGGCATAAAAATAATAGTTACCAAGGGTCGTTGCAGTCTCTAAATTAAGGTAATAAAAGGTTTCTCCATCTAATGAAATTTGAGAAAAATAGTTGAGATCTGCAGTGATTTTTACAATTTCAGCGTAAAAATATGTATTTAAATCTTCGTAAGTTTCGTCTTGATCAGCATAGTACTCAGCATTATTTACCTTATAAACTGAATAGTAATAATAGATGAAATCTTCGACCTCTTCGCTCGTATAATCAATTGTCGATGTCGCATTATAAACATTGTTATCACTGAACTCATTACTATCAAAATATATAAGTGAGGTTTTAGTTAAACTTGCCAATAAATCATCAACATAATCGGCACTAGAAATCTCGTTTAAACTATCATCATATTCGATTAAATGAGTCGCATAATATTCATCATAAATATCTGCTGTTAATGTGGTCAACTGCTCTTCTAAACCGCTTGTATAAGGTAGGGCATAATTGATATTTTGTCCGATTACAGCGTAAAAAAGGAAGAATACAACGAGACAAATTCCTTTATCTAAAAACGATGAAAATAAGTTTTTCGACAATCTAGATGTCGAATATTTTAGTTCACTCATGGCTTTATTCTAAATGTAATCTATTACCCGTTTCTTTATCAAAAACAAAAACTTTATCAAGGTTCAAAGTACAGGTAAATTCTTTAGTTCCTTTAGGTAATTCGTGATTAATAATGATTTTAATAGTACCTTCAACAGCTTCGGGCGCTTTACAAATAACCATAATATCGCGACCCATAGTTTGAATGCCGCTTATCTCAAATTTAAGGTTTCCATTATATCTTCCGTAGTTAAATCCTTCGGGTCTAATACCTACTAATACTTCTTGGTCAGGTACTGGATTTTTATAGGTTTTTAAAGAAAAACCTTGCAGAACTAAACTATTTTTTTCGATTTTTGCATTTAAAACATTGATTGGTGGGTTACCTAAAAACTTAGCAACAAATAAGGTTTCAGGATTTTTATATATCTCTTGAGGTGCATCGCTTTCTTCAATATAACCATCTTTCATAACAAAGATTCTATCGCAAATTGACATAGCTTCTTCTTGGTCATGAGTAACGAAGATGGTTGTAATATTAATTTGCTTAACAATGTTTCTAATTTCTTCACGAGTTTGTAAACGGAGTCTAGCATCAAGATTTGATAGTGGTTCATCAAGTAAAAGTAAACGTGGTTTTTTAACAATTGCGCGAGCAATCGCAACACGTTGTTGTTGACCGCCGCTAAGTTCACTTGGTTTTCTTTCTAAGTATTTTTCAATTTGAACAAGTCGAGCTGATTGATGGACTAAAACGTCGATTTCATTCTTATTAAGATGTCTTTTAACAGGGATGTTATATCCATCTTTTAAGATTTCAAATTTCTCGTTCACTTCAAAACCTTTCTTGGTATATTTTTCGGTTTCTTTACGGCATTTTTCTTGTAACAAAGCAATAATTCCATCATATTTATCGACTGGTTCTACTCCTACAAGTTTATAGATTTCTAAAGCATAACTATAAGGAATGTCGTAAGTTAAAATGAGCTTTTGAATAACGTCATCTTTAACGATTTTGTTCTTCTCATTTTTACAACTAAGAATCAAATCACGAACCGCTTCTTTTTTAGAGATAACTTCAATCTCACAGTTATATTTTTCGAGTTTGAAACTCTTTTTATTATCTTCAATTTTTAAATTAGTTAATGGGAAAGAAATATTTTTATAAACCGACATATGAGGATATAAAGCGTAGTTTTGGAAAACTAAACCAATACCTCTTTTTTCAGCTGGCAAATCGGTTATATCGATATCATCAAAATAGATTTTTCCACTAGTCGGATCTTTTAGACCAGCAATCATATATAAAGTCGTGGATTTACCACATCCAGAAGGTCCAAGTAAACCGACAAGTTCACCGTCTTGAATTTCGGCATTAAACTTATCGACAGCCACTGTTACTTCTTTTTTGTTTTTGAAGTTTGAAACAAATTCTTTTGTTAAATTTTCAATTCTTATTTTCATATTACCACCTCTACTCTTAAATACGATTTAACCAGGCGCCTATTTCATCATAATTATCAATCCAAATTGGGATTAAGTCATATGTGAAATAATAGTTAGTTAAATCTTTAAAAACAGGTCCTAAAATTTCTTTTTCCTTTTTTATAAATATAAAATTGAATTTGAGAGGGTTAGAGCTAAGCTCTAAAAGACGTTTCATATTTGGATCAGTTAATGAAATACCTATAAATAAACAAACATTGAAACTAAAATCGTGGAGTTGCTTAGAAATATTCCACGAATATGGGTTGTTATATAAATTAAAGTATTCGGATTCACTAAAAACGAGCGAGGAAGTAAATTTTTCTTCGTTAAATTTATCATATGGAAGTAGTCCATGAACGTGATAAATCGTACAAACTGAATTTTTTATCGCAAAACTACTTTCGTCATAGACAGTCGTATAAAAAATATCGCGTTTTCTAAGTAAATACTCTAAATTTGTATCGTAATTATAGGTAATTACCGTCGTTCCAGGATGTTTTTCGATGTAGTCGACGCATTTATATAAGGTCGAATTAGGATCATTAAAGGAACGGGCTTCTTCAAATTGATATAGTTCGTGATTTAATGATTTATAAATATCAAATCCATTCGTTTTTAAAACTTTACTTGCGACGAAAAGTTCGTTTCCAACATAATGCTTTGTATCATCTATGGCTTTTTCGTTCGATTTATAAAATTCTTTATTCAAAGATTTAATTAGACCTTTCCAATCTTTAGCGCCATAATCGCAATTTATTCCAGCCCCAAAAACTAAATCGGTTGGTAAACAATAATTATAAAATTTAAGAAGCCAAAGTAAAAAATCTTCACCTTCAAAGTTCTTAGTCTTATCTTCAACGGTCAAAATATACAAAAGATCGTCGACGAAGGTATCGCCTTTCATCTTTTTGAGTTTATAAGTAAAGAATTTACCTTCAATATAACCTTCAGCTAAAAATCTAACTTCGTCGAAATAGATATTTAAACTCGCTTTTGGTTTATAAAAATCATCAAAACGATCGATATTATCGACTTTGATGATATTGATATTACCCATCACGTCGGCGCTTTCTAAATTGCATCCACCTAATGATTCATAAATTCTTACAGTATACTTATGAGTATGATCATTTTTTGATTGAATTATCACCTTAAAATTACAATCAGGATCAAAATGAAAACCGAATGAACGGAGCATTATGTTCGTATATTTTACGTCGTTACGAAAATATAAATATAAAAGGATAAGCAAACATTTTTTGGAAAATATATATTGGTTTCTTTCCTTTTCTTTCATGCAATAATATTAAACTTTTTAATATTATTTGTATAGATTTTACTAGGACTAAAATTAGATAAATTGTCGCATCATGAAAACCAAAAATATTCGATTAATTCGATTAAATTGTAAGAAACACATTAAACTTTTTTATATAAGATTTGTATAAATATTTATATAACTAGTAGTTATTCGAATTCGAATCTCATCCTTTAAATATTCAGGTGGCATTCCTGAATAGCGATCTAGATACATGAAATCCATATCGATGAATGTCGAATAAACAACAAACCCATTAGAGCTTATGCCCACATTATAAATGGTGACATTTGGATCTCTAATCAATATAGAAGAAACAGCCCAAATATTTTCTTTTAAACTAATTTTATAATAAGTATGAGGTCTAGTTAATTCTAAATTTCCTTCATCATCTTCTATAAATGTGTAGTTAGAATCTAAATAATAAAAACATTCATCACTTTGGTCGTAAATATTTTCTATAAGCAAATTATCCAATTCAACTTCTTCGCAAATCCAATAATCCAAAGAATAATCTTCTGGACGGTAGGATCGATTTCTATTTCATCGCCACAACTTACTAAAGACACGCATAAAAGAGATGAAAACAAACTAACTATAAAAAATTTCCTTTTCATATCACTAAACCACCCTCCATTTGTTATAGTTTTAATATACACTATTAAATGATATGTTTAAACATTTATTTTCGTAAACGAACTTTTATCTCATATCGTTCAAAAATCATATTGATTTTATCTTAGTCTTTGGTATAATAATCAAGCGTCTTGAAATAAATGGGTCTTTAGCTCAGTTGGTTAGAGCGCACCCCTGATAAGGGTGAGGTCGATGGTTCAAGTC
>CAYLSZ010000029.1:0-10082 GCA_964386745.1 uncultured Staphylococcaceae bacterium
ATGTTTTGACAATAGGGCCTTAGCCCTCTAAAATATTCACTTGTGAAGATATCACTAAAGTGATATATTTTCTTTACATGTTTTATAGAGGTATGTTAAATGAAAAAAATCTTACTAGCAATTGCTAAGCCATTTGTAGCATTATGGAATTGGATAAAAGAAACGGCTTGGGTTCAACCTTTGTTAATTGTTGGTTGTATTTTTGCAATTATATTCTCAATCCCATATATAGTATCTGGTATTCAATCTCTTATTAGTGATGACGATGCATTCGAATATTTAGAAGACAATATGCTCTCGATGGAAGACACATATAAAGGTGAAAGCGAAGCCGATGAATTCTTAGAATTATACTTAGATGTCGCTAATGAATGGACCGACATCTATACCGGCGAAAGCACATCTACAACTGCTATTGATTCTTTCAAAAAGAAATATGGTGAAAAAATGTTCTTCGTCTTAGCTAGCTCTGATTGCGATGGTTGTTCAAATATCAGTGAAGCTCTCGAATATTTAGAAGATTACGCTGACGATTTAGATTTAAATGGTGAATTTGAATTCTATTGCATCATCACCGATGAAGAAATGGATGAAGATGAGCAAGAAGATTACTATGAAGAAATCTCAGCCTTCGTTCAACTTTATAACAGATGGCCAGGTTATTTCGAAGATATCTATATCGCTGCTCAAAGAAATAATTACTATAACAACTTAAGCGATCCAGCTTCATTTAGAGAATCGCTCGCTAATTTAATGGATCCAGATGATCTTGAAGTTCCTGTCGTTACCGTTATCGATTTAACAGAAGAAAACACTTCTAGATACATCACCACTCAAGTCTTCTTCAGTGTTGATGGTGAAACAAGTAGAACTCGCGCTATTCAATTAACCGACGCTTGGAACTATAACGGTAGAATTTACGGCTAATCCGTAACTAACTAGAAATCAAAAAGCTATCCTCGAGGATAGCTTTTTTGTTTGTTATATTTAAATATAAGGTAGACTACTTCTTGCGTTTTTCGTAGTATTTGATAACAATTTCAGGGACAAGAGAGGAGATATCGACTCCGTTTTCATACATCTCATCAATCGTTGAACTTGAAATAAATGTAGTTTCTTTATGAGACATTAAAAATACCATTTCGATATCAGCATCGACATATTCATTTGCGGCAGCAAGTTGCCATTCATATTCAAAATCACTAACAACACGAATTCCTCTAATTAAGGCACATGCTCCAACTTTTTTAGCATATTCAACAGTTAATCCTTCATAAACGTCGGCGCTAACATTTGGATATTTCTTTATTACTTCTTGAATCATTACAAGTCTATCATCTTTTGAAAAACGGTATTTTTTACGATTGTTATTTGCGATTAAAACAATGACTTTATCAAATAACTTTGATGCACGAGAAAGTATGTCTTCGTGTCCATTTGTAATTGGATCAAAACTTCCTGGGTAAATAGCAATTCTTTCCATAAACTACCTCGACAAAATAAACATTAATGTCTTTCCATATTTTAGCCTTTTTATATTAAATTCAATAAATAAACTTTCATCTAACTCGTTTTCTCTTTCGATAACGATAAGAGATTTCTCGTTTATAACCTTATATTTATATAAATCGTTAATTAAATCAGCATTAATCTCATATTTATAAGGTGGATCTAAGAAGATAATATCGAATGTTTTATTAAGCGTTTTATAGGCGCTAAAGAAATCGCCTGTAATGAGTTTGATATCAGAAATATTTAATGCATTTAAATTCAACTTAATCGTATCTAAAGCTTCGCGATTTTGCTCGATAATATAGACATCTTTTGCACCTCGACTATAGGCTTCTATTCCAATTGCTCCACTTCCTCCAAAGCAATCTAAAAAGGATTTATTTACAATATTACCAAGACTATTAAATAACCCTTCTTTAGCCATATCTTTGGTCGCTCTCGTAATTTCTTTAGGAGGTTGTTCTAGCTTTCGTCCTCTATATTTTCCACTAACTACACGAAGCATTTATTTGAGTCCTTCAAACAAGATATCTTCTATTTTTTTATAAAAATAATTGAGTTCTGCAAGGTTTTTGTTATAAAAAGCGACTTTTTCGTTTTTGTTTAACTGCTCAATTGCGTCGCTTAAAACTTTTTGTTTTGCTAAAACTTCCTTTGAATTTTTATCAAATAATTCAAGAGCATCTTCGTATTCCATTAAGGCTATGTCTTTACGATATGACAAAATCTTTACCTCATCGCTTTCTTCAATTAGTTTTTCATACTTAATCACATTTTGAAAAACTTCTTCCTTCTCGATGAGTTGTTTTAATTCGCAAACCTTAATTAATAGCTCTTCATTCATACCTAAAAATAATAGCATAGAACTATCATTTTAAACAAAGTTTTACTATAATTTTATGCGTTATGAAATTATTCAAAATTGTTAAAGATACAAATAAAAAACTCTGTGAAAAATGCGAAGAAATCACTCTTCCTCTCGAGGAAGAGTTAAAAACTACTCTTCTTGAGATGCTTGAATACCTAAAAATCTCTCAAGATGACGAATTAGCCCAAAAATATAACATTAGATCAGGCGTTGGACTTGCTGCTCCTCAAATTGGCATCAATAAACGTATGATTGCAATCTATGTTCAAGACGGTAAAAAAGCTCATCAATATTGTTTAGTTAACCCTAAAATCATCTCAGAAAGTTCAAAACTTGCTTACTTAGAAAACGGCGAAGGTTGTTTATCAGTCGACAAGGAACATCAAGGCTATGTTTATCGTCATTATAAGATAACAGTTAACGCATATAACCTATTAACCGACAAAGTTGAGAATATCGTTTTTAGCGGTTTCCTTGCTATTGTCGCTCAACACGAAATCGATCATTTGAACGGAATTTTATTCTACGATCACATTAATAAAATCAATCCATTTGAAAAACGTCATAACGCTGTTTCTTTCTAAATAGTTGAGATCTGCAGGGTTTTTCTTTAAAAACGGCAGTTTTTTGAACTCTTTTGGGCACCTAATTAATGCCCTTGTATTATATATATAATTTCTATATACTTTAACTAACAAAACCAAATAAAAATAAGGAGGACTTTATTTTAATGGCGAAAATAGCAAATAATCCTATTTCAATCTATGCTTTAGGAGGTTTAGGTGAAGTTGGAAAAAACACCTACTGCTTCGAAAGTGAAAACGATTTAATCATAGTCGATGCAGGCGTTAAGTTTCCTGAAGATGACCTCGTTGGCGTCGATTATGTTATACCTAACTATTCACATTTAAAGAACAATCAAGCGAAGATTCGTGCGCTTTTTATTACGCATGGTCACGAAGACCATATTGGAGGCATTCCATTTTTAGTTCAAGCCATTAAAGTCCCTGTTATATATGCCCCAAAATTAGCTGCCGCCCTCATTAAACAAAAGTTAGAAGAAAAGAAAAGCCGTGAAAAAGTAAATATTATTGAATACGATGAAAATTCTCGTATAGTTGCTGGTCAATTCGTCGTTACATTCTTTAGAGTTACTCACTCAATTCCTGATTCATTTGGTATTTGTATAGACACAAGCGAAGGAAGAATCGTAACTACTGGCGACTTTAAAATAGACCTTACTCCTGTCGGTCCTGATATTGAGCTTGCTAAGATTGCTAATATTGGTCTAGAAGGTGTTGATTTACTTATGGCTGACTCAACTAACGCCGAAAGAGAAGGTTGGACTCCTTCTGAAAGAAACGTTATCGATTCGATTAATGAAATATTTGACCGTGCTCCTGGTAGATTAATTATCTCAACCTTTAGTAGTAACATTTCACGTATCCAACAAATTGTTGAAGCGACTGTTGCTCATCACAGAAGACTTATCGTTGTTGGTCGAAGTATGGTTAATACAATCGATTATGCTAAAAAATTCGGTTATATCAAAATTCCTGAAAAACTTATTATCCCAGTCGAAAATATAAAAGACGTTAACGAAAGCGAAACCGTTATTTTATGTACCGGTAGCCAAGGCGAACCAATGGCTGCTTTAAGCCGTATTGTTAATGGAACTTTTAAAGGATTAAAGATTATTCCAGGCGACACAGTCGTCTTCTCTAGTTCTCCTATTCCAGGAAACGGCGGAAGCATTAATAGAGTCGTTAACCTTTTAACTAGATATGGGGCTGACGTTATTACTAATAGTGTCTTTAGTGAAATTCACTCTAGTGGTCACCCTTCTAGAAAAGAACTTCAGCTCAATCTTAAACTCTTTAAACCTAAATACTTCATGCCAGTCCATGGTGAATATCATATGTTGAAACTTCATGGCGACTTAGCTCTTCAACTTGGTATGCCTAAAGAAAACGTATTCTTACTTGGAAATGGTGATCAATTAATTTTATCGAACCACAAAATACGTGATGGCGAACGTTTACCTGCTGAAGATGTCTATTTAGATGGTAACGACATTAACGGCGTTTCAACTTACGTCATCCGCGATAGAAAAATCCTCCAAGACGATGGAATGGTTACAGTTTTAGTCTTCTTAAATAGCAAAGATAAAAAACTTCATACCGATCCTAAAGTTTTTACTGTCGGATTTGTTAGCTATGGTCAAACCGAAGATCATTTAAGCCGTCACGCTGCAGGTTATGTAAAAGATTCTATTAATGATTTATTACAAAGTGGCATCAAAGTCACATTTAGCGATATCAAAAACACTGTTAGATCAGTCGTCAGTAAATACTACTTTAGAAAAACTCAAAGAAATCCAATGATTATTCCTTTAATCATGAACTCAAACGAATAATGATTATATTAGCTTCCGTTAGCCCACGTAGAAAGGAATTAATCTCGAAAATAGTTAAGGATTACCAAGTTGTATCTCCTTCTTTTAATGAATCAAAAATTAAACCTGGCCCAAAATGGTATCCAATAAATTTAGGATACAATAAAGCAAAATCTATAGTCGCTAAAGATGGTGATATCGTTATTGGAGCTGATACTATTGTTTATTGTGAAGGTCACTATTTAGGTAAACCTAAAAACCTCGATGAAGCTAAAAAGATGCTTCGATTCCTATCAGGAAAAAGACATCAAGTCATGACTGGCTTATGTGTTTTATATAAAAATAACACCTATATGAGCAAGGTCACATCTAACGTTTATTTTAATGAACTTAGCGATACTGATATCGAACAATTTCTTAAAGATGAATACGTTTTAGATAAAGCTGGCGCTTACGCTGTTCAAACTAAAAGTAGCGTCAAAATCATTAAGAAAATTAAAGGCAGTTATTCGAACGTTGTCGGACTTCCTTTAGAAAAATTAGAAAGCATTTTAAAACAGCTCAAAGCGATATAATTTTACAAAAAAAGTGGCGATCTGCAGGGTTTTTCTCCAAAATCAGCCACTTTTTTTGCTTTTTTCTAATGTAAATTTTTCTTAATTTTTGTATCCAACAAAACCTTCATTTAAGCGTTCGATATAAGTTTTATCATCATTTTTTAACACTTTGACAACGTTCTTAAAGCAGGTGATTTTAACAGATTTTTTATCAAAATCGATGACCTTATAACTTTTATTATCATAGTAGATATCGAATTCGTTACTACTAAAATTATCAAGTCTAATAAGTGAATTTTCAGGTAATAAAATCGAACTTCCAATCGATGAATAAAAACTATTACGAATCAGAGTCATTTCAGTAAGTTGAATGATTCCATTTAAGGATGGATCAATGATTGCGCCTCCATGTCCTTTATTCACGCCGGTGCTTCCTGCTGGAGTTGAAACAAGAACTCCATCTCCTTTAATCGATTCAAGGAAACGACCATTAACGTGAACATCAAATTTAATCGAAGTGCCATTTATAGATTGAATTCTAACTTCGTTATACGCAAAAAATTCTTTGCCCTTTGTATCAACTTTAAGTAATGGACGCTCTTCTACTTTATAATTACCTTTCTTTAACTTTTGAATAATAGTATCAACATCTTCAAACTTAAATTCGCATAAAAATCCTAAGTTGCCTGTATTGATACCAATATAAATAGCATCGATTTCTTTATATTTTTGAATAGCTTTTAAAAATGTTCCATCTCCACCAATAGAAAAGACTATATCAGGTTCAACATCATCGACTCCAAAGCCATTCGTTATAAGAGCATGCATCAATCTACTTGTGCATTTATTACTAATATCAGATTCATTACTTACAATACTAAATTTCATTGTTCGTTCCTTTAAAAAATACCTGAAATATTGTATCATAATCACACGAGGTAATAAGAAAAAATGGCAACAAATATTGAAATTGAAGCGAAAGTATTAATTTCTGAAAGCGACTATAAAAGAGCTATTGCTTACTATAGTAAATTTGAAGGAAAACATCGTACTCAAACAAATTATTATATAGATACTGATGATCTCACCTTAAAACATTATGGAATTGGTTTAAGAATTAGAGATAAAGGTTATTTTACTTTAGCTTTAAAAGCTCCAATGTCAGAAGGCTTACTCGAAAAGAAAGAATCTATCACAAATGAACAATATTTAGCCTATAAAAATGATCATATTTTCCCTACTGGAGCTATTCAAAATTTCTTACTCATGCTCGGAATTAATATCGATGAATTACATATTCAAACAAGTTTAGTTACCGAAAGATTTCAAATAAAAAACGAAGAAGAAAATACTATCTTCTCTATCGATAAAAATACTTATAACGGCATAACCGATTACGAACTTGAAATGGAAGGCGTTTCTCTTGCTTCAGCTCAAAAGTGTCTTGAAGCTAGATGTAAAGAACTTGGCATCGACTACAAAATAAACGAAAAATCCAAACAAGTTCGTGCGATGGAAACAATTAAAAAGTAAAAATAAAACTGAACCGCGAGGTTCAGTTTTTTTATAATTTCCAAGGTACGTCTTTATTAGCGTCAGGACATTCATCGCAACCTTTACAACATCCTTCGCTATTCATCATTCTTCTTGCTCGAGGGATAAATGAACGAATTTCTTCTTCGTTATAGCCAACTTGCATCTTTCTATCATCGATCATAATAGGTCTTTTTAAACAAGATGGGTTCTTTTTAATGAAATCGATAAGTTCATTTATAGTCATCGAATCGATATCGTATTTGCCTTCTTTAATAATGTTGCTTCTTTTAGAAATGATATCGTCGGTACCATTTTCAGATTTAGCTAACATATTTTTAAGTTCTTGAGGATTTAAAACAGAGGTAAAAATATTCTTTTCAACATAAGGTATTTTTTGTTCGTCAAACCATTTCTTAACTTTACGACAACTAGAACAACTTGGCGACGTATAAATTGTAATCATCTCTGCTTCCTCCCTTTCGGTAATTATTATTATATATAATCTTTATTTTTTTAAAATAGAATTTGCATTTTATTCTAATATTCTTTAATAAAAACTGCCTTATTTAGAAAAAATCCCTGCAGAACTCCACTATTTTTATTGAATATAGGTCAACACTTCACTGAAGTCATGAATGAAGTGAGCATATATTTTTCTTAGATTTTCTTCGTCTCCATAACCATATGTGCAATAGCACATATCCATTTGAGCATTGATGCTAGTTTGAAAATCGACATAGCTATCGCCTATATATAAACCTTCAGATGGCTTTAAATTGTGCTCATTTAAGACCTTTTTAAGCAAAGTAACGTCTGGTTTTGGTGCATAATTAGGGTCTTTTCCCATAACTGCAAGGAATTTAATACCTTTAAACTTCTTTTTAACTAATTCTTGTAGTAAGTGGTCAGGTTTATTTGAATAAATAATAATATCGATACCTTTTCTATTAAGTCTTTTAAGCGTTTGAATAACGTTAGTATAAGGCTTGCTACTACCTTGATTCTTTAAATAGAATTCTTGAAATTTCGTGTATTTTTCATCAAAATCCCTGCAGAACTCCACTTTTTTTATCAATTTTAAAAATAATACCTTAGCGCCATTACCAATAAATAAGCGAACTTCTTCCTCCGTATATTGATAAGGATAGTCATAATACTTCAGCATTAAATTAGCAGCTTTAGTAATGCCTTTTAAGGTATCGATGAGCGTTCCATCTAAATCACAAACTACAAACTTTTTCATAAAGATATAAAAGAGGTAGCCATAAGCTACCTCTATTCTTAGTTAGATCAATAATTAATCTGCTAAAACAAGTAAACGCATTGGGGCATTATCGCCTTTACGGTTTTCAAGTTTTAAAACTCTTAAGTAACCACCATCACGATTTGCAAAACGCTCTGCAAGTTCTCCAAATAATTTGCTTAATGCATCGACATCGCCGACGTTATATTTTTTAAGAACGCTAGCAGCTAAACGTCTATTGTGTAAATCGCCTTTTTTAGCGTAGGTTACGAGTCTATCAAATTGTTTAATGACGTCTTTTGCCATACCACTCGTGACTTTGACTTTTTCATAAATTACGAGTTCGGTGACAAGATTTCTAACTTGTGCTTTCTTTTTACTGCTGGTATAAGGCGTTTTGAATCTGACGCCACCTTTACCATGAACATTTTTTCTACCAATTTGCATATAAGTAATCCCCTATCTATTATTCAGGTTTAGCATCTTTAAAGGATAAACCTTTTTCTTCAAGCTTATCTTTGACTTCTTTAAGAGATTTCTTACCCAAATTTCTTACTTTCATCATTTCGGATTCGCTCTTTTGAACGAGTTCACCGACACTAGCTATACCTGCACGTTTTAAGCAGTTATAACTTCTGACGCTAAGATCGAGTTCTTCAATAGCCATTTCTTCAAAACGGGCAGCTTCTTTCTTTTCGATGTTCTTTTCGAGGTCGATTTGATCGAAGACACTTCTTAAATCTAAGAATTTTTCGAAGAAATTGATCAAGATTTTACTAGATAAACTAATAGCATCTTTTGGACTAATAGCGCCATTGGTCCAAACGTCTAAGATAAGTTTGTCGTAATTTGCATCGTGACCAACACGGGTTGCTTCAGTTTTATAGTTAACTCTAGTAACGCTTGAATAGTTACTATCGGTAGCAATTACGCCGCTTGGCATATCTTTGGTTAAGGCTTTATTTTGTTCACTAGTTGAGTATCCTCTTCCGTTTCTAATATAAAGAGTCATTTGAAGTCTTCCACCTTCAGCGACGTTAGCAATGACTAAGTCTTCATTGATACATCTAACTCCGGTAGGGAATTCAATATCACTAGCTTTAAATTGAGCTGGACCAACAATATCGACTGTAGCGACATATTGAGCATCCGTAATTGTATCGCTTTGTAAGATTAAATTTTTTAAGTTAAGAATAATTTGAGTTACATCTTCTTCGATTCCTTCTAAAGCTGTAAACTCATGGACGGCACCTTCAATTTGAACTGCGTAAACGCTGGTACCTGGTAAAGACGATAGGAGCACACGTCTAAGAGCATTTCCTAAAGTGATACCAAATCCTCTTTCAAGTGGCTCGCATACGACACGAGCAAAATTTTCACTATCATCCACGACTTCTAATTTGAATACGCTTCTTTCGAATGGACGAGCAATTTTTCCGTCAAATATTTCCATAAATAATGCCTCCTATCAATATTAACCGTGTGGATGTTTTGGTGGACGACATCCATTATGTGGAATTGGAGTCGTATCTTTAATTGAAGTAATGGTAAGTCCAGCAGTAGCTAAAGCACGGACTGCACTTTCTCTACCTGCGCCTGGGCCTTTAACTTCGACGTCGACAGTTTTAATACCTTGATCGACAGCAGCTTTACCAGCTGCTTCAGCAGCGCTTTGAGCAGCAAATGGAGTCGATTTTTTGGCTCCTTTAAAGCCCATTACACCCGCTGAACTCCAAGCTATAGCATTACCATTTTCATCAGTAATAGTGACGATTGTGTTGTTGAAGGTTGCGTGAATATGAGCAACACCTTTAGTATAAGCTCGTTTGATTTTCTTTTTACGAGTTGTTTGTCTTTTAGCCATACTTTATGTTACCCCCTATTACTTAACTGCTTGCTTTTTATTAGCAATTGTTTTACGTGGACCTTTACGAGTACGAGCATTAGTTTTAGTTCTTTGTCCTCTTACTG
>CAYLSZ010000030.1:0-9852 GCA_964386745.1 uncultured Staphylococcaceae bacterium
CAAACTAAATTCCGGAAAAATGGAAGTAACGGAAATTACTTTGAGAATGTGTAACCTATCTTTTTATATATGTTTTTCAAGATACAAAACTAGTATAATTATTTCACTTACGAGGAATAAAAAATGAAAATTGTATGTCCATTTTGTGAAAAGATAAATGATGTAAAAAACGGAACCGAAATCTGCTCTTGTGGAGCATGCGGTAGTAGTTTTTTAGTCGATGAAGGTAAAGACTATACCGTTAAAAAATATAGAGAACTCCAAACTAGAGGTTATAACTGCTTACATCGTACCAACGAATTTGACGAAGCAATCGACTGCTTTTTATATTCATTAGAGATAAAACCTAACGATTTAACCTCAATTATGGGCGTTTGTTTGGCTAAAATTAGCCAATCTACTATGTTAGAAGACAATTTTGATTGTGTTGAATCGACTATTAATGAATATGAAGTCTATTTAAATACTGAAAATACGATGCTCTTTTTGAGTTTTGTTAGAGATTTAATGGACCAAGTTAATTATTATGTCACTGAAAGTGATGGAAGAGTAATTACTGATGGTGCTTATATTAGTAAAGCTTATTTCGATGCTTATATAAAAGCTCTTAAAAATATTGATGGTTTATTTACGTATCTAACCGATGCTTTTACTTTAATGGAAAAGGAACAATACGATAATTATTGTAAAGATGACCCGGATTTTATGGCTCGTTTCAATAAATATCAAAAGAAGATTAAAGAGCGTTTAAATAAATCCTACATGGTTAATAATATCGGTTTAGTAAAAGTTGTCGATGGTCAAGAAGTTGGCGTTGATACAACTGAAGTCCCTTATAACGAAGTAACTCAATTAGATGATAATGCAATGATTAGAACTATCTATAAAGGCATGCTTTATCAAAAGATTGCTCTTGGATGTTCAATAGCTTGTATCGTTGCTGGATTGGTCTTCGTATTTGTCTATGCAGGCACTTTAAAACTCTGGTGTTTAATTACAGGCGTTGTCTTAATTATTGCTGCATTTGCTATATTCTTTATTATAAAATTGGTCTTAAAATTAAAAAGTCAACCTAAGAAGAAACAATAAGTTTTTTTGAAAAATACCTTAGTTCTGCAGGGTTTTTTCGAAAATTATGCCGTTTTTTAATAAATAATCAAGTAAATTTTTAAAAGCTAAAGCGCGATGTGAAATCGCGTTTTTTGTTTCGATTGGAAGTTCGCTTACTGGAACATTATAGCCATTAGGAACGAATATTGGATCATATCCAAAGCCAGGAATTTTTGAGACGTAAGGTGAGATTTGACCTTTAAATTCACCTTTAAAAACAAGTGGTTTTTCAGTCACATTACCTAAGGTTATAACACATGTAAATTTAGCTTTTGATGATGCGCAAGTTCTAGAAATTTTATCGTTTACTTTTTCTTGACCACCATTTTCAATAGCGTATCTATGTGTATGAATTCCGGGATAATGTTCGCCTAAAGCATCTATTTCTAAACCACTATCATCAGCCATTACAGGCAAATCGGTTTTATTCATTATAGCTTTAACTTTGATTAGTGAATTTTCTTCGTATGATAATCCATCTTCAATAATTTCATCAACAAAGTTTATATCTTTAAGCGACAATAATTCGAGATCATAGTTTTTAGCCATGTCTTTTAATTCGTTTAATTTATGTTCATTAGTAGTTGCAACAACGATTTTCATAACTGTGATAAGTTTATCACATTATAGGCGATAGTTAGGCCATTTTTAGGTGCTATATTAATCACTAAATGTGTATAAACACATTTATATAGCCGATTGAGGATGAAAATAATGTATAATTATTCGCGAGGTTTTAATTATGAAAATTGTTATTGATATGCTTGGTGGCGATAATGGTTTAGAAGCTACCATTCCTGGAACTCAAGAATTTTTTAAAAAACACAAAGATATTGAACTCTATTTATGCGGTAATGAAGAAAAACTTGCTTCATTTGCTAACATCGAAAATTGTCATATAGTAAACGCAACTCATGCCGTTGCAATGGATGTCGATCCTTTAACTGCCTTAAAAGATATCGATAGCTCTTTAATGGTTGGTATAAAAACATATTTAGAAAATGGTTGCGACGCTTTAATTAGTGCAGGAAGTACCGGCGCTTTATTAAGTGCAGCTACATTAAAAATAAAACGTCTTCCAGGAGTTGTTCGTCCTGGATTAATTACTTCTATGCCTACAGTTATTAAAGGTAAAAAGTTTGTTGCTATCGATTTAGGTGCTAACACTGTAAATACAAGCGAAGAACTTTGCCAATTCGCAGTCATGGGAAGTTTATATTATAAATACCTTTATAAATACGAAGGTCAACCAAGAGTATATCAACTCAATATCGGTACAGAATCTGAAAAAGGAAGCGCCGTCAATAAAGAAACGTATGAACTTCTTAAAAATAATAAGAGCATAAACTTTATGGGTAACATGGAAGGGCGCGAACCTTTATTTGGCGAATGCGACGTTTTAGTTACTGATGGTTATAGCGGAAATATTTTCTTAAAAACTATGGAAGGAACCGCTAAAGCCATGAGTTCTATGCTTAAAGGCATCTTTAAGAAGAACTTAAAAACCAAAATCGGATATTTACTCACTAAAAAAGGCGTCAACGAAATGAAAGATATGATGGACTATAAAAAAGTCGGTGGCGCGATGCTTGTTGGAGTAAACGGAATCGTAATTAAGGCTCATGGAAGTAGTGATACTGGAAGTTTCTTAAGTGCACTTGAAGCTGCCTATTCACTTGCTAAAGAAGACATAGTTAATAAATTCAAGGAAGAACTTAGTAAATAATGCCTAAACCAATCGAACAATTTTTGTCTGATTTTAAAATCAACACTAAAAATAAAGAAGTGTATGAATTAGCTTTCACACACTCTTCTTTTAATAGTGATGCAAATACTCGCCATAAAGACTATGAACGTCTCGAATTTATGGGTGATAGCGTAATTGGTTTTGTAGTAGCTAGTTTGATTTTTAAATATCATCCATATATGAGCGAAGGCGAAATGACTAAAACTAAAGCCTTTTTGGTTAGAAGTGAAACCTTAGCTAAGCTTTGTATTAAATGTGGACTAGATGGCTATATTAAAGCCGGCCATAGCTTGACTGATGAGGCTGCTAAACATAACACAAATATTTTAGAAGATATTTTTGAAGCTGTTATGGGTGCTATCTATATCGATCAAGGCATTGAATTTGCTACTAAAGTTATTAGAAAAATTTTTATAGAGGAAGTAATTAACTATAAACCTCAAGAGCATATTGATTATAAGTCGACACTACAAGAAGCGATGCAAGCTGAGTATCGTAGTAGCGTTACTTATAGATTAATTGGGACTGATGGACCACCTCACGATAGAGTATTCCACTGCGAAGTTTTATTTAACGACGTGGTTTTAGGAAAAGGTTCAGGACGTTCTAAAAAAGAGGCTGAACAAAATGCAGCCAAGGAAGCATTAAGCAAGAAAGCGACATAAAACAACTATGGGATTATTTAAATTTTTAAAAGAAAAATTTTCAAAAAAACGCAAGGAAAATGAAGAAAACCCTGCAGAACCTGAATTAAATTCTCAAAACATAGAAACTGTTGAAGAAGAAAAACCTGCTGAAGCAGAGGTTTTAGTAACCCCTACTGAAGTTGAAAAAATAGAGAGTGAGATTGCAGTTCAAACTGCTCCAGCAAAGCGAGAAACTCCAAAAGAAGATGCTAGTAAATACGATAAAGGCATGGAAAAATCTCGCGAATCTTTCGCTAAAAGAATCACCGCTTTGAATAAGAAATTTAAATCTAAAAAGATTGATGATGAATATTTTTCAATATTAGAAGAAATTTTAATCGAAGCAGATTGTGGCGTTGAGTTTACCTTAAATATTATTGAAGATTTAGTCGATACAGTTAAAAAAGAGAAGATGACGAAAACTCGTGACATCAATGAACTTTTGATAACTAAAATGTTCAATAATTACTATAAAGACCAAGATTCCGAATTTAAGGATATAGATTTCTCGACTACTCCAAAAGTTTTGCTCGTCATTGGTGTAAATGGAGTCGGAAAAACTACCTCAATCGCTAAACTTGCTTATAGATATATTAATCAAGGCAAAAAAGTTTTACTTGTTGCTGGTGATACATTTAGAGCCGGCGCAAAAGAACAACTTACTATATGGGCCAAACGCTTAAATATAGAGATTGTTACCGGAAACGACAACGAAGATCCCGCTAGCGTTGCCTATAAAGGCGTTAAATATGGTAAAGATAACCATTATGATTTGATTATTATCGATACAGCCGGAAGGCTTCAAAATAAACAAAACTTAATGGATGAACTTAGTAAAATTAATCGTGTCATTCATAAAGAAATTACAGGTAAGGTAGATTGTTTCCTTATTTTAGATGCTACAACAGGTCAAAATGGCGTATCGCAAGCCACTGCGTTTAAAAATCTTATTGATATTGATGGAATTGTTATCACAAAGATGGACGGTACTAGTAAAGGCGGCATTATTTTGGCTATCAAACAAGAACTCGATTTACCTGTTAAGTTTGTTGGCTTAGGCGAAAAAATGGAAGACCTTGAAGAATTTGATTTAAATAAATATTTATACGGTTTATGCAAGGAGTTAATCGAAGATGAAGACTGAACTTGATACTCTTGAATACTATAACGAACTCCTTGATTTATATAGACCATTACTCACTGAAAAACAAAAAGAAATCGGAGATAAATATTTTGTTTATAACCTTTCAATGAGTGAAATATCTGAAGATCTAGGCATTACAAAAACTGCAGTTGGCGATGCAATAAATCAATTAAAAAAGAAACTCGATAACTACGAAAAACGCCTTAATTTAAGAAAAAAGTATGCAGATCTCAACTATTTTTTAGAAAATTCAGATTTAACTGAAGAAGAAAAGAAAGCAATTTTAGGAGCTATTTATGGCATTTGAAAATCTTACTGAGAAATTTAAACGTATATTTAAAACCTTACGTGGTGAAGCTAGATTAACTGAGTCCAATATGGACGCAATCTTAAAAGATATCCGTGTCGCTTTGCTTGAAGCAGACGTTAATTTTAAGGTTGTTAAAAACTTTATTGCTCGAATTAAAGAAGAAGCAATTGGACGTAAAGTTTATACCGAAGTAAATCCTAGCGAAATGGTTACTAAAATTGTTAATGACGAACTCGTTAAACTTTTAGGCAGCGACCAAACCGAAATTAAATACCAAAAGAATAAACCTACAATAATTATGCTTGTTGGTTTACAAGGTAGTGGTAAAACTATGACTGCTGGTAAGCTTGCAAACTTAATGAAGAAAAAATTAAGAAAGAAAGTAATGCTTGCAGCGTGTGATATTTATAGACCTGGCGCTATCGACCAACTTAAACAAATTGCTGATCAAATCAACGTCCCTTTATTTAGTTTAGGCGATAAAGTTGATCCAGTTGAAATAGCAAAACAAGCAAAAACTGCTGCATATAACGACCATTTAGATGTATTAATTTTAGATACTGCAGGTCGATTACAAATTGATGAAAAACTCATGGATGAACTTTTAAACATCAAAAACGAAGTTCAACCTGATGAAATATTACTGTTAACCGATGCTATGGCTGGTCAAGATAGTGTTAATGTTGCTGGAGCCTTCAATGAAAAACTAGGGTTAACCGGAACAATTATGTCTAAGCTTGATGGCGATAGTAGAGGTGGCGCCGCTTTATCTATTAAAGAAGTGACTGGCGTACCTATTAAATTTATTGGTGTTGGCGAAAAGATAGATGATTTAGATGTTTTCTACCCTGATAGAATGGCTAGCCGTATTTTAGGAATGGGCGACGTCGTTTCTTTTGTTGAAAAAGTTGAAGAAAATATCGATGAGAAACAAGCTCAAAAGACTGTAAATAAATTTATGAGCGGTAAATTCACTTTACTGGATTTGCTCGATCAAATGAAACAAGTTAAAAAACTTGGTAGTTTAGGTGGATTATTAAAGTTAATTCCAGGTATGCCTAGTATTTCTAAAGAACAACTTGCTGTTGCTGAAAAAGAAATGCGTAACTTCGAAATCATCATTGATTCCATGACAATGGAAGAAAAATTAAATCCAGATATTATTAAATATAGTCGTAAACAACGTATCGCAGCAGGTAGTGGTAAGACTGTTGCTGATGTTAATAGAGTCCTTAAAAAATACGAGCAAGCAAAAGAGGCCAGCAAGATGTTAAAAGGCTCAAGAAAAGGGGGAATGCTTCCTCCAAATTTCCCAAAATTCTAAGGATTTCAGAAAAAATCCCTGCAGATCTCCACTATTTTTTAAATTTTTTGCCTTTTTCTATGGCATCAGATATATACTTAGGAACATCGTTTTCGGCGTGTTCTTTAAGCAATTTTAAATCTTGTTTAGTAAGTTTATATTTTAAAAAAAGATCAGGTCTATAATTCTTTGTATCCTTTAAAGCGCAGTAATGATTATATTTATTAATTGCTTTATGATTTCCTGAATAAAGAATATCTGGAACTTTATAGCCATTAAAGTCATATGGTTCGGTATATTGAGGATGTTCAAGAAGCGTATTCGAAAAGCTTTCATCAATAATACTATCTTCGCTAATAACACCTTTAATAAGACGTGAGATACTATCAATTAAAACCATACTTGGAAGTTCTCCGCCGGTCAAAATATAGTCACCAAGAGAGATTTTTTCGTCGAAATAGTTATAAATTCTTTCGTCTACGCCTTCATAATGTCCGCATAGAATCAAGATTTCTTCTTTTTCCGATAAATCTAAAGCAATTCCTTGGTTATAAACCTCGCCTTTTGGAGTAAGTGCGATTTTAAACGTGTTTTCATTGGAATTAGCCATCAATGCATCATATATTGGTTGGCATTTCATGATTAATCCAGCACCCCCACCAATTGGAGGAGTATCAACTCTATGATACTTATCTTTTGTATATTCACGAATATCGACAAGTTTTACTTCAATTAATCCTTTAGCGATTGCTCGCTTAATTATTGAGGTCGATAAAAAGGAATCGTACATTTCTTTAAAAAGCGTTAAGATAATGAATTTCATTAAAATAAACCTTCGATATAGTGGATGATAACCTTCTTATTTTCTAAGTCGATTTCTTTAACAAAGACATCATTATAAGGGATGTTATAGGTGATATTCTCGTGTTTAATTACAAAGGAATAAACGTTATTAAATTCCTCGATTTTGATAATTATCCCTGCAGAATCCCCATTTTCTTTAAAAACTTTTAGTCCGATGAGGTCATCGAAGTAGTATTCATCTTTCTTTAAAAGCGATTGATCTTTTATTGAAAATAGAAGTTTTCCTTTATAGGTTTCAGCTTCCTCAATAGAGTTAATTTCCTTAAATTTGACGAGATATAAATCGCCTGCTTTATGGTTAATTGTTTCAATAGTTAAAGTGGTATATTCGCCACTTTCATCATCTTTAACATATAACTTTTTACCTTTTTTAAATCTTGCATCAAAAAAACTAGAAGTCACTAAGACATTGACTAGACCCTTAAGTCCATTCGTTTTAGTAATTTTTCCTGATACTAAGTAATCCATATAAAAAGAAAGGAGCAAGCTCCTTAATTTTTTTCATCGAAAGATTCGAATTTGATGTGAACTCTTTTTCCTTCAAGTTTATCGCTGATAGAAATTACTTTTCTAATAGCTTCAGCGACGCAACCTTTTTTGCCGATAAGGTGAGCGGTATCTTCACTTTTAGTGACGATAACAAATAAAAGGTCTTTTTCGTTTTCTTGAGGGATTTCACGAATTAAGATTGTTGATGGATCGTTTACAAATGGATCAATAACTGTATGAATAAGTTGTTTGTAATCCATGATTATTCACCTTTTGATTCTTCTTCAGTAACCTTCTTAGTTGTTGTGGTTTTCTTAGCGGTGGTAGTTTTCTTTGTGGTTGTAGTCTTTTTGGCTGCAGTTGTTTTTGTAGTAGTCTTTTTAGCAGCTGGCTTCTTTTCTTCAGTTTTAGCTGGTTTATTAGCTGCTTTTAAAGCTTTAGCTTTAGCGAGTAAACCTTTTTTAGTTAAGATAGCTTTTAAAGTATCGCTATATTGAGCACCGTTGTTGATCCATTTAATAGCGGCTTCTTCATTAATAACTGCACTTTCAATTCCTTTTAGAGGATCGTAATATCCAATTTGTTCGATAAATCTACCATCACGAGTATAGCGGCTATCAGCGGCTACGATTCTATAGAATGGTCTTTCATGTCTACCTGTACGGGTAAGTCTTAATTTTACTGCCATAATTTCTTTTCTCCTTTAAGCAACGATAATTATAACCATTTAAAAATAGGTGTCAAGTATATTTACTTGACGACTTGTAATTTCTCCTTGATTTAAATTAGTCAAATAAATATAATTAACTACGCATTTAAGAAAGAGAATGCTACGAACGGTCCGCTATAAATAGTCACTTTATATGAACGTTAAGAGAACGATTAGAAAAAGGGGGAAGTAAAGCATGAACAATAATTTAGTCAAAGAAGTTACTGCTACCCAATTAAGACAAGATGTTCCAGCTTTCGGAAGTGGTGATACTGTTAAAGTATCCGTTAGAATCGTCGAAGGTGGTAAAACCAGAATCCAAAACTTCGAAGGCGTCGTTTTAGCCCGTAGAGGTAGCGGAATTGCTGAAACATTCATCGTTCGTAAGATGAGTGGAAGCATTGGAGTTGAAAGAGTATTCCCAATTCATTCTCCAAACGTTACAAACATTGAAGTTCTTAAAAAAGGTAAAGTTAGAAGACACAAAATTTTCTATCTTCGTGAAAGAAGAGGAAAAGCTGCTAGAATTAAACAAATTCTTAAGTAATCTATTTATTATTAATAATATTGAAGTGACTAAGCCGCAATTAACTTGCGGCTTTTATTTTGTTTATAAATAAAGTGTATAATTTAATGACTATGGCAAGCGAAAAAAAGACGAATATTAACTGGTTTCCTGGACATATGAGAAAAGCTCTCAATCGAATTAGTGAGCAACTTAAATATGTCGATTTTGTCGTGGAGTTATTAGATAGTCGTGCCCCAATGGCTTGCGTTAATAGTTATGTCGAAAAAATAATTCAAAATAAACCTAAGTTATATATCCTTACAAAGACCGATTTAAGTGAAGAAATTGAGACCAAAAAATGGGTTGATTATTTTATTTCTGAGGGCAATAAATGCATCGCTTGTAACCTTACTCGTAAGGATGATTTTAAACAAGTTTTAGAAAAAATAGCCGAGTTCTGCAGGGAAAAACTTCAAAAAGTGGAGAAAAAAGGTATCAAGAAAGTTATTACAAGAGGCATAATTATTGGTATTCCTAATGTCGGAAAATCGACTCTTATTAACTATGTTGCAAATAAGAAAATTACTCAAATTGCTAATCGTCCAGGCTTAACTAGAAACATTCGCTGGGTCAAAATAAATGACTTTGAACTTATGGACACTCCAGGAATTTTAGAGCCTCAATATGACGATAAAGATAAAGCAGTTAAGCTTGCGATGCTTGGCTCAATTAAATTCGACGTCCTTCCTATGGATGAACTTGTCGATATATTAATCGATTATCTACTCGAACATCATAAAGATGAATTTTTTGTTCGCTATAAAATTGAAAATTATACAAACAATATTGAACTACTCGAATCTATCGCTAAATCTCGTGGTTTTATAGAAAAGAGCGGCGTACCTAATTTAGATAAAGCGAGAACTATGTTATTAAACGAATTTAGAAATGGCGTCATTTCAAAAATTAGTTTAGAAAGAGT
>CAYLSZ010000031.1:0-9623 GCA_964386745.1 uncultured Staphylococcaceae bacterium
CGGTAACATTATTAAGATTTCTCCGTTACTTTCTTAGGTATATAGCCAAATAAACTTGATTAATTTATAGCAATTTTGATGGATGGACCCATAGTTGAACTGAGGTAAACAGTTTTTACATAGGTTCCTTTAACAGTACTTGGACGAACTCTTAAAATCGTTGAGATGATAGTGTTAACGTTTTCAGCAAGCTTAGCTGCATCGAACGAAATTTTACCGACGCCTAAGTTGACGTTGCCTTCTCTATCAGCACGATATTCAACTTTACCAGCTTTGAGTTCAGTTACCATTTTGCTAACTTCCATACCGACAGTGCCAGTTTTTGGGTTTGGCATTAAGCCTTTAGGACCTAAAATACGTCCAGCTTTACCGATTTCACCCATCATATCTGGAGTTGCGCAGATGACATCGTAGTCGAACCATTTTTCGCTTACAATCTTGTCGAGTAATTCTTTACCGCCAACATAATCTGCACCAGCTTCGGTAGCCTCTTTTTGTTTTGTATTGGTCAATACTAAGACTCTTACGTTTTTACCAGTTCCATTAGGGAGGACAACAGTTCCCCTAATTTGTTGGTCAGCTTTCTTGGTATTGATATTTAAACTCATGTTGATACCAACAGTTGCATCGAACTTAGTTGGATTAGTCTTTTTGATTAATTCACAAGCTTCTTCAACTGTGTAAGTACGAGTATTATCGACTAATTTGGCTACTTCTTGATATTTCTTACCGTGTTTTTTCATATTTTCTCTCCAAATTAATCAACAACTTTGATTCCCATATTGCGTGCGCTACCTTCGATAATTTTGATAGCTGCTTCAATATCGTTAGCATTTAAGTCAGGTAATTTGTATTCAGCAATTTCCTTGACTTGAGCTTTTGTAATTGTTCCAACAATTGTTGTCTTACTGTTGGCACTTCCTTTTTGAATTCCTGCGGCCTTAAGTAATAGTCCGGTTACTGGTGAAGTCTTACAAACGAAATCGAATGTTTTGTCTTCATAAGCAGTAATGATAACAGGGACTATCTCACCACGACGGTCAGCAGTACGTGCGTTAAATTCGGTACAGAATTTTGGCATGACTACACCCGCACTAGCGAGTTTTGGGCCTGGTTTTGCGTCGCCACCAGGTAATTCCATCTTGACGACTTTTGCGACTTTTTTACCCATTGTCTAATCTCCTTTTCAATAAGTTGCAGTTAGAAGTATCGCTCTTCTCCTGCGTTCCAGCGCGTATAATACACGTGCAGGCGTTATTATACAAAAAAAGCCTATTGATATCAATAGGCAATTTAATATTTCTATAAAATTATAATTTTAGGTGACTCAACTATTCTTCAACGTGAATGATTTCGCTGAATTCAACATCGACTGGAATAGATCTACCAAAGAAGACGGTACGAACGTTAACAGTTCCGTTTTCTTTATCGATCGATTCGATGACGCCTTCAACGTCAGCAAATGTGCCGTGAATAATTTTGACACGATCGCCTTTTTTGTAGTTGTCATACATCGAGTTATCGACCATACCCATTCTCTTAAGAACAGTTTCCATTTGACTTGCAGGAACTGGAGTAGGTTTTGTACCACCGCCACTCGATCCAGCAATACCAGTAACTCCTGGAGTATTTCTAACCATGTACCAACTATCGTCAGTCATAATCATTTCGACGAAAATATAACCTGGGTAAAGATTTTTAATCTTTACTTTTGGAGTTTTTTCACCAGTCTTTTTGTCTTCAACAAAAGCTTGTGAACCGTCTTTATTTAAAACAGGGATTTCTTCTTCTGCAACGACAATACGGAAAATATAGTCGCTTAAATTCATCGACTCGATACGAGCTTTAATATTTTCTTCGACTTTCTTTTCGTGTCCAGAATAAGTCGTGATGATATACCACTTTTTCTCAGCTAATTCTTCAGGCATAAACTAAAAATCTCTCTCTTATAAGTTGTTTGCGAAAACGTTTTGCATTTGTTCGATAATAACACCGGCGGCAAGATCTTCTAAAGCTAAAAAGATTCCAGCAATGACAGTGATTAATAAAACGACACCGATTGTGGTTAAGAATGAACTTCTATCAGGCCATCTGACTCTTTTTGCTTCGCGACTAACGCCTTTGAAATATGTAATTGGAGTTCCCATGTTTGTTACCTCGCTTATTTGCTTTCTTTATGAAGTGTATGTTTGCCGCAATGAGGGCAAAACTTCATAAGTTCAAGGCGTTCAGTTGAAGCCTCGACTTTCTTTGCAGTGTTATAATTACGACTTAAGCATTCGGAACAAATTAGTATGACTTTTTTTCTCATAAAACACCTCTATCGTAATGCTTAAAAAAATATACTTTTAATAAAAGTATCTGTCAACAATGAATTAAAATTCACGACCAAATTTCAACATAAAATTTACTCATTTTCTGAAAAAATAGTTGAGATCTGCAGGGTTTTTGAAATTATGAATTTTCAGAGCAAAAACCCCATTTTTGAGAAAAATAATGGGGTTCTGCAGGCTTTTTGATAGAAAATTAGTCGTTTATGAAGTGATTACGAACCTTTTCAATAGCTCTTTTTAAAACACGATAAGTTTCAGTGTAATTTTTATTTAAATCGCGAGCGATTTGTTTTACCGATTCGCTTTTTAAGAACCTAGTTAAGACTATATGTTCTCTTTTAGTTAGGGTAGGAATTTCATTATTGAAAATAGCATTTATTACCAATTCTTGATCTAGTAAAAACGGCTTATGATCATACACGTGTGACTCACTATGGAATTCTAGTGTTGTACTAAAAGTCTCTTCCGGCATTGTTACTACTTTTTGATTTTCTCTAAATTTTCTTCGGAATTCAGACTTTGCATCCATTAGATATATGTATTTAAAATAATCTAAAAAATTACCATATTCATCATTATATGTTGTGAGTGCCTTTAAAAACGCTGTGCTCACTAAGTAGGTTAAATCGTCAAATGTTAATCCGATTTCTCTACCTTTACGCAAATATTGTAATGCTATGCTTAAGGATGCGTTTTCGCAATTTTTATATAATTCTTTTTGAGCGTGCTGATCATCAATTCTTGCTTTTTCGACTAGAAAATCAATATAAGTCTTTAATTTTCCTGGAGTGCACATAAGCTACTATGCCTCCTGTAGTCGCCGCATTTAACGAATCGATATGCCCTAAGGTTTGCATTGGAATTTTCGCGATATAATCACTATTTTTTAATATTAGGCGAGAAATTCCTTCTCCTTCACTTCCTAAGACGTAAGCTAATTTTCTATCGAAAGGTAAATCATCGATATTCATATTTGATCCTCCATCTAAGGAAACAATCCGATAATCGTTTTTCTTTAAATATTCAATTGATCGGCTCAAATTCGTCACTTCGCAAATTGGCACATAATTTACGGCCCCCGAAGACACCTTCTCAACAGTAACGTTTATTTTTACGTTATTGTTAGATTTATAAATAATACCTTCGGCTCCAAATGCATGACAACTTCTTAATATTGCACCTAGATTGTGGGGATCTTTTAATTCATCAAGGATTATTAAGTAACCATATTTTTGCTCTTTATATTTTTTTACGAGAGCTTCTAATGTAATAGGGCTTATTTCTTTAGCTTCGATTATGACACCTTGATGAACTCCACCTGAACTCATTTTGTCTAACTCTTGTCTAGACTTATAAACGATAGGTACGTGAAAGTCATTTAGAGCGGAAAGCACCTTTTGGTTACTATAGCCGTTTATTAGATAGGCTTTTGTTGCTCTACCGTTGTTAATCGCCTCTATTACAGAGTTTGTGCCATACAATCTATACATCGTCAATATCCTCTAGCAGTGTACATTTACCCTTAAATTGCTACTGCTACAAAATTCCTTTTTCTTGTAATACCTTACGAATTTTGTCGCTATTTTCATAATCTTTAGCGGCTTTATAGGTATCGTAATCTTTTAAAAGTTTTATATCTTCTATAGTTAAAACGTGAGGTTTAATCGATAAACCAAGTACGTAAATGATGTCGTTTAATAAATAAAAATAATCTTTTAATTCATCCAAGTTTTTCTCTTTACTTCTAAGTAAAGAGTTTGCGATTTTGATTGCATCTAATAGATAAGTTATGCCGTTCGTAAGGTTCATATCATCAGCTAAAATTTCTAAAAATTCGCCTGTTTTTGATGAAAAACCCTGCAGATCTTCATTATTTTTTTGGATTTCAAGCGACAATTGTTTATAACAATTCACGATTTTTTCATATATTGAACGGTTATCTAAAACAAATTTATCAGTGAAATTTATGGTTTGACGATATTGAGAATTTAGTAAACACAAACGGACTATATCGCCACCAAATTCATTAATAATATCTTTAGCTAAAATTACGTTACCAAGCGATTTCGACATCTTATCGCCATTAATATCCATCATTCCAGTATGAATCCAATAATTTGCAAGATGATTCTGATGAGTTGCCATCGCTTGAGCAATTTCATTTTCATGATGTGGGAATTTTAAATCGCTGCCGCCACCATGAATATCGATTTTGTCTCCATATAAAGAATCGATCATGACACAGCATTCGGTGTGCCATCCTGGACGGCCTTTTGAAAATGGTGAATCCCATTTAATTCCTACATCAGTCTTCTTCCATAATAAAAAGTCGAGTTGATCACGTTTTTTACTATTTAAGTCAATTCTGGCGTTTTGATATAGATTATCTATATCAACATTCGATAAAACGCCGTAATCTTCAATCTTTTTTACATCAAAAAAGACTTCCCCATCTACTTCGTAAGCGTTTCCAGTCTTTACTAAATTATCGATATAATCGACAATTTGACCAATATATTCGGTCGCTTTTGGATTAAATGTAGCAGGGAGAATATTTAGTTCTTTAGAAACTTCTTCATAAGCTTTGATATAACGTTCGGTTATAACTTTTTCACTTACTCCTTCTTCAATAGCTTTATTGATAATTTTATCGTCAACATCAGTATAGTTACTTGCGTATTCAACTTCATATCCACACTTAATAAAAAACCTTCTCAAAGTGTCAAAAAATACGGCTGGGCGCATATTTCCGATATGTGGATGATTATAAACTGTAGGCCCACAAACGTAGATTGTGACTTTATTTTCTTTAATTGAGGTGAATTTTTCTATTTTATTGGTAAGTGAGTTATAAAAGCGTATTTCCATAGCCATAATTTTATCAATTTTATAGTGTTAATAGAATAGATTTATAGACATTAAGTTGCTATAATTTTTAGGTATGAAACGCGCAATTAGTGGCATTAAACCAACTGGAAATTTAACCTTAGGAAATTATCTAGGAGCTCTTAGAAACTTCAAAAATTTCCAAGACGAATACGAAAATTATATCTTTGTAGCGGATTTACACGCTTTAACTTTACCTATCGAACCATCGGTTCTTAAAAACAATACGAAAGATATCGTTGCTTTTTATTTAGCAGCCGGTCTTGACCCTGAAAAAACGACTATCTTCCTTCAAAGCGATGTTCCAGCTCATGCTGAACTTAACGCCATCGTTCAAAATTATATCTATATGGGCGAACTTTCGAGAATGACTCAATTTAAAGAAAAATCTCGTCAAATGAATGATAGTTCGATCGGCTTAGGGTTATTTGCTTATCCAGTTTTAATGGCTGCTGATATTTTACTTTATAACGCTGATGCTGTTCCGGTTGGCGAAGATCAAACTCAACACGTCGAACTTTGTCGCGATTTAGTCAAAAGATTTAATACAAGATACGAAAAAGAAGTTTTTGTAATGCCAAAAACTATCACTCCTAAAGTTGGGGCTAGAATTATGTCACTTAGCGATCCAACCAAAAAGATGTCTAAATCCGATCCAAAAGGCGACATCTTCTTAAAAGATGAACCAAATACTATTCGTAAGAAAATAATGTCAGCTGTAACCGATACCGGAAACGAAATAAAATACGATAAAGAAAATAAAGCTGGTATCTCTAATTTAATGACTATTTATGCTGCTATAAAAAATAAAACTATCGCTGAAGTCGAAGAAGAATTTAAAGATTGCCACATGTATGGCGAATTTAAAAAAGCTGTTGCCGATGCAGTCGTTGCTGAAATCGAACCATTCCAAAAACGCTATAAAGAATTTCTTACTAGTGGCGTTATCGATAACGTTTTAGAAGAAGGCGCTAAAAAAGCCCAATATATTGCTAATAAAACATTAAGAAAAGTTAAGAAAACCGTTGGATTATATGTCCGAAACTAAGAAATATTTAGTAAGTATCGATTTAGATGGCACCTTACTTCAAGACGATAAAACGATATCCGAAAAAAGTAAGGCTTATTTAATAGACTTTGCTAAAAAGGGCAATATAGTCCTTTTTAATAGTGGTCGCGCTCCTAGAAATATCGTTAACTATCTTCATGATTTAAATCTTGATGAATCGTTCATTGCATATAATGGTGGTTATGCCAAATATAACATCAATGGCGAAACCAAAATTATTGAAAATTACCTTGAGAAAGATGTCTTAAAATACATCTACTCTAAGCTTAAAAAGAAATGTATTAAAAGTGCGATGAGCGAAAACTTAGATACAATCTATATCGATAAACATAACGAATTTTTGCTTCGGTTTTTTAAACCTGAAGGCATGAATTTAATACAAGGTGAATTAGATAAAACGTTAAATCAAGACGCCTTCGTTTTCATTATGGAAATTGCCGAACCTTATAAGAAAAACAAACGTCGTATCGCTAAATTCTTTAAGAAACTTTATGGCTATGGGGTTCGTTTTTGGTGGAAAGCCCACTATGCTGAAGTCTATAAAGAAGGTGTTTCAAAATCGCATACTTTAGAAAAAATACTTGAGATCTGCAGGGTTTTACCTGAAAAAACACTGGTTTTTGGTGATTCAGATAACGACTATGAAATTATTAAAAACTTCAAAAATTCCTTCGCTATGAAAAATGGCGCTCCCGAATTAAAGGAGATCGCCACTTATACTACTAAAGATGATAATAATAACGATGGAGTTACAAATTCCATCGATGATTTTATAAATAATCGCTTGAATTAGATATCTAATTTTAAGATTTTTATTAACTCTTGATAGATTAAATCAGGTAGTTCTTTTGCTTTAGCTAAATCATCACTAACAGCTTCAATATAGAACTTACATTTAGGCTCAGTTCCACTTGGTCTAACTGCAATTGTGCATTTATTTTTAAGTGTAAATTTAACTAAATCGCCGACAGGTAAACCAAAGATATTTCCAGTCTTTTTGGTCTTTTTATCGGTATAAGTTAAGTCAAAATAATTCTCAAATCTAACTACTGGTGAACCTAAAATTTTCTTAGGAGCCTTGTTTTTTAAGCGGTCCATAAGTTTATTCATCTTGGCTTTTCCATCGCTTCCTTTAAAGTAAATATTAAATAATTTAGCTTTATGGTGATAATGTTTTTCGCCAAGTTTGTTATAAGCATCTTCTAAAGTTAAGCCTTGTTTTTTATAAAATAAAGCAGCTTCGCAATATAGTAAAATCGCTTGAATTCCATCTTTATCACGAACGAATGGTTTAACTAAGCAGCCATAACTTTCTTCATATCCAAACTCAAATTCAGGTCCGTTATTTACTTCATGATAATGGATTCTATCGCCAATATATTTAAAGCCAGTTAAGAAAAGTTCAGTTTTAACGCCATAATCTTTAGCAATTTCTTGCCCAAGACTACTTGTAACGACAGTGCTATAAACTACTCCGTTATCACTTAATAACCCTTTCTTTTTGCGTTCACTTAAAACATAGTCAAGTAAAACTGCGGCCGACTCATTTCCGGTCATTAAGACATATTCGCCATATTTATTTTTACAAGCAAGTCCAACTCGATCGCCATCTGGATCGGTCATACAGATTAAATCAGCATCTACTTCTTTAGCTAATTTTATAGATTCTTCATAACTTACTGGTTCTTCAGGGTTTGGTGATTTAGTAGCTGAAAAATCAGGATCAGGCGTACATTGACTTAAAACAGGATAGACTTCATATCCACAATCTTTAAATACACGTATTGCATTTATATAACTTGCACCATGATTTGGAGTATAGACGATTTTAAATCCGCTCTTATCTAAATCAGGATTGAGTTGAATATCTTCGCAAAGTTTAACGTAAGTATCATCGACGTCTTCACCAAAAACCTCATTAACTCCTCTATCAGTTACTTTAGTTGCTTGAACGTTAAGTTCATCAGGAAGTTTAGCAATTATTTCAAGTAAAGGTGCAATTTTACTTGGCGTTAATTGACAGCCTTCTTCATCATATACTTTAAAGCCATTATATTCTTTTGGATTATGGCTAGCGGTAATCATGATTCCACCAACGCAATGTTTATATCTAACGGTATATGAAAGTTCAGGAGTTGGTCTAAGAGAATCGAAAATATAGGTATTGATACCCATATCATTCAATATATCTGCACAAAGTAAGGTAAATTCACGAGATTGATGTCTATTGTCGTGAGAAATAGCGACTCCACGAGTTGGGGCATCGCTATAATTCGAAATTAAATATTTACCAAAAGCGACACAAGCTTTACGGACAGTAAAATAATTCATTCTATTAGTACCCGGACCGATAATTCCTCTCATGCCGGCGGTACCAAATTTTATATCTTGAAAGAAAGCGTCATCGATTTCTTTCTCGCCCATATTTTTTAAAGTTTCTTTATCTATATCTGAAACGACTTTACTATTAAGCCATCTTTTATAATTTTTTAGCGCGTTTTTGTTCATAAAAGCTAATTTTGATCCTCTTCCTAATTAGTTCGGTGATAGGGAAGCCTAAAACCTTTTCCACCTACATTCTACCAAAGCACTTTCTTATTGAGGTTTTGTCCTTTGAACCGAGGCTAATTTTAATGACATAACTCGTCGTATGGGTCAACGTAGCTTCTTAGGGATAACCCTTAACCCTAGCGCTATTTTACCTACTCGACTTCTTAATAAGGTTTTGTCTTTGGAACCTATAAATAATAGGGTGATAGGAAGAAAAAATCTTCCAGATACACGGTGTAACCTTACCTGTGTACCAATCTTACGTTACTCGGAGTTCGAAGAGGCTTCCTTTCACCACCATTCTCTTTCAAGATGGGTATTGACGATTCTAGTTTAACGACTTTATCGTTTTCGGTCCCAGATACACGGTATAACCTTACCTGTATACCATCATTATGCTACTCGGATTTCTTAGAGGTTTCCTTTCACCACCATTCCCTTTTGAGATGGGCTCAGTATGTATGTAGTTTAATAACTTCAATACCATCGGTCACAGAACGAAGGAGAGCATTACCTTTCGTCCAATTTACCTTACTCGGTTTTCTAAAATGCTTCCTTTTCAGTACCCCACGTTTAATGTCATATGGGCGGACAAGTTTGTGCGTAAAGTTTTTTGTAAAAAACTTTCGCAATGAAAATTATATATTTTATTCGCCTAAATTTATACTAAAAATATCGAGAATTTCTTTCTTTTTTATAGGTAAAGCAGCAACAAATTCTTTTCCGTTTAAATCCCGTCTTTAGACTTTTAACACCTTAAAGTTTGGGAGTTGACATAAAAATTT
>CAYLSZ010000032.1:0-9592 GCA_964386745.1 uncultured Staphylococcaceae bacterium
GAAAAGAAAACTGAACAAGCTCCAGATAAAGTTTTTGCTACAGCTTTAGATAACATTATGCCTCAAGTCGAACTTAAGGCTAAAAGAATTGGGGCTGCTAACTATCAAGTTCCAACCGAAGTTTCTCAAGAAAGAAGAATTACTTTAGGTCTTAGATGGCTCGTTAACTATGCCCGTTTAAGAAAAGAAAAATCGATGGAAGAAAGACTTGCTAACGAAATCATCGATGCTGCTAATGGAACTGGTGCCGCAGTTAAGAAAAGAGAAGATACCCACAAAATGGCTGAAGCTAACAAAGCTTATGCTCATTATAAATGGTAATTTTGGAGTTTATATAAAATATGGCTACTAAACGCGAATACGATTTAGCTCATACTCGTAATATCGGTATCATGGCTCACATCGATGCCGGTAAAACAACTACAACTGAAAGAATTTTATTTTATACAGGTAAAATTTATAAAATCGGTGAAGTCCATGAAGGCGCTGCTACTATGGACTGGATGGTTCAAGAACAAGAAAGAGGTATCACTATTACTAGTGCTGCTACCACTTGTTTTTGGAAAGAAAACCGTATCAATATCATCGACACTCCTGGACACGTCGACTTCACTGTTGAGGTTGAACGTTCCCTTAGAGTTTTAGATGGCGCTGTCACTGTCTTAGATGGTAAAAACGGTGTCGAGCCACAAACCGAAACTGTTTGGAGACAAGGAAGTAAATACGGAGTTCCTCGTATAGTCTTCGTTAATAAACTCGACGCAATCGGTGCAGATTATGACATGAGCGTTGCTAGTTTAAAAGAAAAACTCGGCGCTTGTGCTAAAGCTGTCCAATACCCAATCGGTATTTCAAGCACTCTTAGTGGTGTTATCGATATTATTAAAATGGAAGCGTGGGATTATAGTAAATGTAAAGACCACGATAACCCAGAAAGAATCGAAGTTCCTAGTGAATATTTAGATAAATGTAAAGCTTTAAGAGCTGATTTAATCGAAACTTTAGCTGGTTTTGATGACGACTTCATGATGAAAGTTCTCGAAGGAGAAGAACCAACTGTCGAAGAAATTAAAGCCGTTATTCGTAAAGCTACTTTAACTGGCGAATTCCACCCAGTTTTCTGTGGTAGTGCTTATAAGAATAAAGGCGTTCAATTACTCTTAGACGGTATTATTGATTACTTACCTTCACCACTTGAAATTCCTCATGCTGTCGGTTATAAAAAAGACGGCTCACAAGTCGAATGCGTACCTGATGACAATGCTCCATTTGTCGGTTTAGCTTTCAAAATCGCTACCGATCCATTTATTGGTAGACTTGCTTATGTCCGTGTCTATAGCGGTACATTAAAATCAGGAAGCTATGTTGTTAACTCAAATAAAGGTATTAAAGAAAGAATTTCTCGTCTTGTCTTAATGCACTCCAATCATAGACAAGAAGTCGATGAACTTCACGCTGGCGATATCGGCGCTATTATCGGTTTAAAAAGCACCACAACTGGTGAAACCTTATGTGCTGAAGGAACATCCATTATCTTAGAAAAGATGGAATTCCCAGAACCAGTTATTGAAGAAGCAATCGAGCCAAAAACTAAAGCTGACCAAGAAAAGATGACTTTAGCTTTAAGCAAACTTGCTGAAGAAGACCCAACATTTAGAGTTTCAACTTCCCAAGAAAGCGGTCAAACTATCATCGCTGGTGTTGGTGAACTTCACCTTGACATCATTGTCGACCGTTTAAAAAGAGAATTCAACGTTCAAGTAAACGTTGGTAAACCACAAGTTGGATATCGTGAAACTATTCGTAAAACTGCTGAATGTGAAGGTAAATATATCCGTCAATCCGGTGGTAGAGGTCAATATGGTCACGTTTGGATCAAATTCGAACCAAACCCAGGAAAAGGTTTCGAATTTGTTAACGCTATCGTTGGTGGTACCGTTCCAAAAGAATATATCAAACCAACTCAAGATGGTTTAGAAGATGCTATGGAAAAAGGTCTCGTTGCCGGCTATCCTGCAATCGATATCAAAGCTACCTTATTTGATGGATCTAGCCACGACGTCGACTCGAGTGAAGCTGCTTATAAGATTGCTGCTAGTATGGCTCTTAAAGAAGCTGCTAAAAAATGTGATCCAATCATTCTTGAACCTATTATGAAAGTTGAAGTCACTGTTCCAGAACAATATTATGGTGATGTTATCGGTGATTTCTCACGTCGTAGAGGTCAAATGACCGGTGAATCTCAACGTGGTAACGCTAAGATCATCGAAGCTGAAGTACCACTTGCCGAAATGTTTGGTTACGTTACCGATTTACGTAGCTTTACCCAAGGTAGAGGTAACTATTCGATGGAATTTGATCACTTCGGTGAATGTCCAAAATTCGTTCAAGAAGAGATCATTAAAAAGGCTGGTACAGCCAACCGCTAATTATCAATAATTATTGATAAACAATAATATTTGCTATAAAATTAATGCATTGCGAATGCATATTTATTAGGAGGAAAAAATAATATGGCAAAAGAGAAGTTTGACAGAAGTAAGGTCCATATGAACATTGGTACCATCGGCCACGTCGACCATGGTAAAACAACCTTAACTGCTGCTATTACTCACGTTTTAGCAAAAGAAGGCTTAGCTCAAATTAAAGATTACGATCAAATTGATGCTGCACCTGAAGAAAAGGCTCGTGGTATTACAATTAATACAGCTCACATTGAATACGCGACCAAAAAGAGACACTATGCTCACGTTGACTGTCCAGGACACGCTGACTATGTTAAAAACATGATCACCGGTGCTGCCCAAATGGATGGTGCTATCTTAGTCGTCGCTGCTACTGATGGTGTTATGCCACAAACTCGTGAACACATCTTACTTGCTAGACAAGTTGGTGTTCCATATATCGTTGTTTACTTAAACAAAACTGACTTAGTTGATGACCCAGAACTCGTCGACTTAGTCGAAATGGACGTCAGAGACTTATTAAATAAATATGGCTTCCCAGGCGATGAAATTCCAGTCGTCAAAGGTAGTGCCCGTAAAGCTTTAGATGGCGATCCAGAAGCTCAAAAATCAATTCTCGAATTAATGGATGCTGTCGATAGCTACTTCCCAGATCCAGTTCGTGAAACTGATAAACCATTCTTATTACCAATCGAAGACGTTTTAACTATTACCGGTCGTGGAACCGTCGTTACTGGTAGAGTTGAAAGAGGTACTTTAAAACTCAACGATGAAGTTGAAATCGTTGGTATTAGACAAACCAAGAAGAGTGTCGTTACCGGTATCGAAATGTTCCGTAAATTATTAGATTTCGCAGAAGCTGGTGATAACGTTGGTGTCTTACTTAGAGGTGTTGCCCGTGATGAAGTCGTCCGTGGTCAAGTTCTTGCTAAACCAGGTAGCGTTACTCCACACACCAAATTCACCTGTAACGTTTACGTCTTAACCAAAGAAGAAGGTGGTAGACATACTGCTTTCACCAACAACTATCGTCCACAATTCTATTTCCACACAACCGACATCACCGGTACAATTACTTTACCTGCAGATACCCCAATGGTTATGCCAGGTGATAATGTTACCTTTACTGTCGAACTAATTCACCCAGTCGCAATCGAAAAAGGTACCAAATTCTCCATCCGTGAAGGTGGTAGAACTGTCGGTGCTGGAACCGTTGCTGACATTATTAAATAATAGAATCGTAATTGATGACACAAAAGCTAGCCATTTGGCTAGCTTTTTATGTTAATTAATAACTTTTTCATTTAAAATAAATATAAACAAAATTTGAGGAGGGTGAATAATGAAAGTTGGAATAATTGGTCAAGGTGCTACTGGAGTCACTTTAGCTATCATGTTAAAAATGGAAGATCCTAGCATCGACGTAACTATTTTTGATAAGGAAGATAAGGCAAATAAGAAATTAGCCGCAACTGGTAATGGTCGCTGTAATTTAGGCAATATGAAACTTGTTGATAACGCTTATAATAACGAATTTGCCTTAAATTTATATAAGAGTTTTCCTATAGAAGAACAAAGAAAATTCTTCGATTCGATTGGACTTATGACTCGCGAAATTAATGGACTCGTCTATCCATTTTCACTTCGTGCTCCACAAGTTGTCGATTATCTAAATAGCTTAATGAAACACTATAAAGTTAAATGCATTAATGACGTTAAATTGGTTAGCTATACTACTAGCGAAAGTAACGTTGAAGTCGTTATGGATAATCAAAAAATCTATAAATTTGACTACCTTGTTTTAGCTTGCGGAGGAAAGAGTCACTCAACTTTAGGAAGCGATGGATCGATTTTTAAGATTTTGAATAAACATAAATATGAGCTTAGAAATTTATATGCTGGACTTACTCCTGTTAAGGTAAGTGAAAATGTAAAAGGTATTGAAAACGAGAAAGTTAAAGGTGTCGTTAAACTCTATTTAGATAAGAATTTAGCCTACGAAGAAGAAGGTGAAATTTTATTTAAACGCAATGGACTTAGTGGCATTGCAATAATGAATGCAAGTAGCATTATTAAAAGAAATAAAGCTGCTAAAAAAACTCGTATTTCGATCGATTTATTTAAGGATAAAACGGTCGATGATCTTATAGAAATTTTCAAAAAATATGGGGATTTTGCAGACTTTTCTTTCCTAAACGGGCTTTTTTCTAAAAAGTTAGCTGACTTTATTAGAGTGAATTCTGGCGCTAAAAACCTCTATAAATTTGATAACTACGACATAGTAAAAATTGCTAATTATTTAAAGAATATGGAGTTCACTTATGTCGATAATTATGGCTTTGATGATAGCCAAGTTACCATCGGTGGAATTAGCGTAAATAACGTAAATGAAAGCTTAGCTTCGACTATTGAAAATAGAGTTTATCTAGGTGGAGAGATGCTCGATATTGATGGATTATGTGGAGGGTATAACTTAATGCTGGCCTTTGCTTCAGCTAAGAAAATCAAAGATGATTTACTTACAAAGTAATAAATTTATAAGTTAACTCGTTAGTCTTATCATCGATATTAATAATAAGATAGGAACCCCTTGTCTCGTCGCGAGGTTTAGTTAAACTTCCCGGATTGAGCAATAAGGTGTTACCTATCTTTTTTGCTAGATGTTTATGAGTATGACCAAATAAAATTACATCGTAATTAGTTGATTTAATATAGTCTTCAAGATTGATACTATACATAAATCTATCGCCATGCTCTAAATGAAATTTTATCCCGTTTAATTCAATGTCTTTAGATATAGGAGCCTCGCTAAAAAAAGTCGCAATTTCCACGAATTGTCATAAAAGGAAGAAGTAAATACGAGGCAACTTCTGAATCTCCTAAATGCCAAAAGTAATCGGCATCTGAATTTTCGATTGCTACTTTATTTAACATCGATAAATCTCTATGAGTATCGCTGATTACAACAATTTTCATGCTCAAAATTATATCAAAGTATTTTAAAAATTTTAATTTACTATATACTTATAGAGAAATGAAAAATCTCGATTTAAACGAACAAAAAAGGACGCCTTATATCGACGCATATAAAAAATATTTGAAGGATGTTAAGACGGTTTTTGATGTGCCAGGACATCATTTAGGAAATATAAAAACTGACTTTGATAAGATTTTTCCTCATGAAGTTTATAAACACGATATAAATTGCCCTAGAGGATTAGATAATTTACTTCATCCTAGCGGCGTTATTAAAGAAGCAGAAGAGTTATTTGCTAAAGCTTGTGGAGCCAAAAAAGCGAGATTTTTAGTTAACGGATCGACTAGTGGCATATTAATCATGATGATGGCTACTTTAAAAGCTCATCAAAAGGTGATTTTGCCTAGAAACGTTCATAAATCGGTTATAAATGGTCTTATTTTAAGCGGTGCAGTGCCTGTTTTTATTATGCCTGAACTCGATACTCAAACTGAAATTGTTAATCAAATTAGTTTTGAAGAATGGAAGAAAGCAATTGATGAAAATCCTGATGCTCGCGCAATTTTTATTATAAATCCTACTTATTTTGGGGCTGTTTGTGACTTAAAAAAGATAGCCGATTACGCTCATAGCAAAAATATGGTCGTTTTATGCGATGAAGCACATGGTTGTCATTTATATTTTTCAGAAAAATTACCAATGAGCGCTATAAGTTGTGGTGCAGATATTTCGACTTTAAGCGTTCATAAAACTGGAGGAAGTTTAACTCAATCTAGTGTTTTACTTATCAATACCGATAGAGTGACGAGTTATGAAATTAATAAATCATATAATCTAGTTACAACGACTTCGCCATCTTCGATTCTTTTAGCTTCATTAGATGCAGCAAGAAAATATCTCGTTTTTAACGGTGAAGAAAAGTTATCTCAAGCAATTAGTTTAGCCAAAGAAAGCATCGATGAAATCAATAAAATCTCTGGTTTTAAAGCTCACGGTAAAGAGTATTTTTTAGCCCAAGGATGCTATGATTACGATCAAACAAAAGTAGTAGTTGAACTCGATAATTTAGATTTAACCGGCTTTGAAGTTTATAACCTTTTGAAGGATAAATATAATATCCAAATTGAACTTGCCGAGACATATGTCTTGTTGCTTTTATTTACTGTTGGCACGAAGAAAAAGAATGTTACTGCATTAATAAACGCTTTAAAAGATATAAGTTTGAAACATTATAAGCCTAATATGGAATATCCTGATCATAGATTTTTAACGACTATGGCACCTTTAGAAATTCGTCCTCGTGTCGCTTTTCATGGTCCTTTGAAAATAGTTGATTTAGATGAAGCTGAAGGAATGATTTCTAAAGAAATCATAACCATCTATCCTCCTGGTATTCCTATTATTATTCCAGGCGAAAGATTTACAAAAGAGATTATTGAACAAATTAAATATTTTAAAAGTACCGGCGTAAATTTATATAGTGACTATGAAGGCGCTAATCAAGTTAGTGTTGTAGATTTGAACGATAAAGAGTTTCAAGCGATCCTAAAAAGAGGCAAACGTAATAATCAGTTTTTATAAAAATACCTTAGATCTGCAGGGTTTTTTCTTGAAATAAGGACTTTTTGGATTTAACAATAGAAATAATTATCAGCTAAGATAATTAGAAAACGTATTTAAAGCCATCATTAAATAAGAGAATTATTTCATCTAAAATTTCAGTATTTAACTCATCGTTTGAACTTATATCAAAAGAAATGTTCCCATAGGCGATTAAAATATCATCACACATTAAATTAATTGCGTTGTAATAATCTAATCCTAAATTATCATCATCGATTTCAAAAATTAAATTTGTGATACCTTCTATTTGTTCGATGTTAATGTTATTTATTTCTAAATTTATAGATAATGTATCGATAGACAAACTAACTTCCATTGTTTGAAGTGGAAATTCTAAATCATATCGCGTAGCGTGAACATCTTCCAAAGGAACACCTAAAGATTCAAAGCGATATTTCGTTATAAAATCATTGCTATCTATTGGGAGCCAGTAACGCTCAGAGTTATAAAGTTTGAATACGTTATAAAAATCGAGATATTCTGAAAAGGAGTTGAAGTAGTATTCACAAGCGATTAAACTTCCTGGCCCACCTTCGACAAAATCGATATTTTCCTCAGTGTCAGATTCATCAATATTAGTATCTATATACTCACAACTACAAAGCGAAAAAAGCGGAATTAATCCAACAACCAGAAATTTTAGTTTATTCATAATTACCCTCCTTTCAATTATGAAAATTTATCGGTTGATTTTTTAGGCTAATCTCTTTTCTTGACTCTACTCTAGCACAGTATTTATTTATTTGTAAACGCTTAAAAAAGCGATTAAAAAGTCGTTATTAAATTGATTGATAAAATTTTATAAATAAAATTAAAATTAAGTTTTTCTTTAAAAATATCTTAGATCTGCAGGGTTTTTGCGTAAAATAAGCGGTTTTGATGATTGGCGCAATATTGTTTAATCTATAAACGTTGACAATTTTGTCAAAAATAAAAAACGCTCAATTTCTTGAGCGTGTAATTGATATAAGATGGTGGGGATAAGGGGACTTGAACCCCTACGCCGTTAAGCACAAGATTCTAAGTCTTGCGTGTCTACCAATTTCACCATATCCCCGTGCGTGATTATTTTAGTGAAAAATATCGGTTTAGTAAATATAAACTATGTCTCTTTTAACGCCTTTTTCTCGTTATAGATTTTTACTAATTTTTTGACGAGAAGTTGCGCTACGAAGAATAAGAAGAATAGACACAAATAAACTATATATAAACAAATTAAATATAAGAAATCGACTTCACAAATGCCGATCGTAACTACCATAATCGAAGGTAAAGTTATCGGAAGTGGATTAATTTGGGTAAATGCATAGTTAGGATATAGTAACTCGGTTAAATATTCTCCGCTTGCAGTCGTTAATGTTCCCGAATAATTAGTGATTGCAACGCTTGTAAAGGTCGCGATTAATATTACAATTCCATAATAAATCGAAGGAGTAAGCGCATCTTTTATTGAGAAAGTCGTATGTTTTAACATAACTGGCATGACGCAAAGTATAAATAAAATAGCGTGAGTAATCGTAAAGTATAAGAATGAATAATTTAAAATTGTTCCATAGTTATGAGTTCCTTCTCTACCAAAATAGAAGAAAACGGTTAAAGCTCCAACAGCATGAACAAAATAAGCTATATCATAAAATTTCTTTTTCTTAGTAAAGACTGCAAGTAAGGCAATAAATTTACCAATATCACAAATAAAGAAAGGAATTGCAGCAAAAACAGTATTATAAACGTTATATCCATCGCCAATTAACATTGAGTTTTTGCTAAAGAAATGGATGAACAAGATAATTGCCATCGCTCTAAGATAGAAAACCTGTTTCTCGTAAGATAGTTTTCTTAATACAAAATAGGTTAATAACGTCGCTCCAATTAAAATAGCAAACATCAAAAAGTGCCAAATCGTAAAGTTGTCAAAAGTCATGGCAGTTATGACGCTATCTGGGAATAATTCGACTAGTTCAGTAAATATATTTAGTGGTAAACAAACTAATATATAAATAGGAAACCATTTTAATGATTTTAAATCTTCAACTTTATTTTCATCAGTGAGCAAATAGTTAACTCCAATTGTTATTATCACCAAGTTTTCGAGTATAAATAAGCCGGTAATGAGCCATTGAGGCATAAATAAATTGATCGAATCGTATATTTCAATGGTTACTAAATCTAATCCGTTCGTGTTTCGTGTGTTTTCAAGCGTTTTAACAATCGACGTATATTCTTTTAAAACAAACATCGATAAAACGGCGATTATAGGTAATAAATATTTAGCGATATTTATCGAAGTTTTATGATTTAAAAATACGGCTAGCGGAATGACTAAAAACGAAGTTAATTTGAGTAATTCGGTAAATATAAGTAAAAACGAATAATCCGCCATGTGCGAATAGATATGGTACATATTAAAAGTAAAACTAACGAGTAACCATATAACTATATATAAAGAAGCTAGAATAATATTAACTAGTCTTATAGTTTTCTTGTCGCGCATAGCAAAATTATATCAATAATTACTCGCGAAAAGTAT
>CAYLSZ010000033.1:0-8081 GCA_964386745.1 uncultured Staphylococcaceae bacterium
ATTTTATAGTGCCTTTGGTTTTCGCTGCCGCAGGAAATTTTGACTACGCTGGATCCCGCATCGGAAAGGCGATGCCGATAGAGCCTGCCCCGCACTTTTGGGCACTAGCGGGGGGTTGGGTTAATTTTATAATGTCCGCTTACGCGGACAACTCCCCGCGTCGAAGTGCGAGGTGACGAGCTCTTGTCTCTATTTTTACGATGAAGTTAAATCATTATATCTCAAACCAGACGGTCTCATGCTATCTTATTGCCGGAATTTATTGAATTTTCACAGTGTTGCAACAGTTTTTTATGTGCGAAGTTTGAGTTATAGTATGGAATACCTTTATTGCATACGCCGATCGCAGAGTGCATGTTGAATGCGTGTGATGCTGCATCGCTTCCGCATGAATGATGCATGGCGACTGCGGTCATGTTGCCCCTGATCGTCCTGCAGTTTGTCATTTGAGAGTAGCCCGACGTTTGCGCATGGATCTATCATCAGTCCGACCGTGTTGCTCATGATGTATAGCGCTGTCTATGCTGACGCTTAAAACGGCTGAGAGGATTAGCCCCATACCTATGATTGTTTTCCCCATAATACTCTCCTTAAAAATCAATGCACTGACTACCACACTTGTTACAGGTTCCAGCATATTAATAAAAGATGCGAACGTTGCTCCTATATATTTAATTCCACCGGTGATCAGATAATAAGATATCAGACTTCCGACTCCGCAGTAACATATTGTCAATAGTATTATTGATATGGAATCAGGGAAGACCGGTGTCTCATTCCAAAGCAGCAAGATACCCAATAACAGGCTACTGCCTAAAGCAGAATAAATCAACCTTACAATAAGGGGAAGGTGTTTGCATTGTCCTTTTTCGTTGGCAATCATGTAGAACGCATACGTCATACTGGACAGTGTTGCTAAGATAATACCGGTAAAACTAAATTGCCCCTTACCTCCATTCAGGTTTGTAATCATAAGCATCCCGATAATGGAAGAGAGTATAGCCAATAGTCTGAATACAGAGAATTTTTGTTTGAATAATACAACCATAGTTACAGATACAACAGTCGGATATAAGAAATGCAATACTGTAGCCAAGCCAACAGGTATATATATAACGGCAAGATTAAGCAGATATGTTGTAGCCCCCATACCTATAGAACCGATTAAAATTAACTGTATTAATTCTCGGGTACTGACATGAATTGAGGTCTTACTGCATTTCGCAGTCAGGAGAGCACTGATTCCAATAATAATTTGAATGTAAAGAGCCAAACACAATGGAGTTATTCCGCTTAGCATTATATATTTATTGACAGTTGGCATGCATCCGAAAATAATGGAAGCGCCAATAACACATAACACTCCACGATATAGATTTTTCTCCATTTTGATAAAGTTCCTTTCTTGATTGGAAAGAGAAGCGGTAATATAAAATTACCGCCTCTCTTGAGATTAGAAGTCAGATATTGATAAGAATTTAGTAGAGATAAGGAGTATCCCACAAATTAAGAGAAATTCCTAACCCCATTTTGACTGCATTGTCATATATCATTTTACCCCATGCCACATCATAGACCGGCTGTCCTCCCATGCAGAACAATGTGATCTTCTCGTCATCTTCGCGCCCTGGAATTTTGCCACTAATGATATCGCCAAGATTCTCTATTTGATCGACGGTCATCTTGCCCTGATGCATCCAGTCCAGATAGAGTCCCCCAATCAAGCCAAGAGAGTTAAACCACGGGTAAGACAGCTCCTCTGCCCATGCCTCATACATTTTCCAATTATCTACGACGCGACGTGTATGTGATAATACAAAATCCTGGTCCATATCAACAGAAGCAGGAAGAGAGATGTAGACGCCCGGTTTTAGCCAATCTCCTTCGATACGAGGCGGTACTTTGCCTGATGTGGCGGCATTGACTATATCGGCATCTTTCACAGCCTCTTGGATACTGTTGACAATTTCAACAGTCTTGATTTGAGGATATGTCTCTTTGATAAATTTTGCAAGTTTTTCGGCAGCGGCAGGCAGTATATCATAGATCCGCACGGTTTCCAGCTTAGTACAAACATCAACCAAACTCATAAAACAGGTACGGCTTATTACCCCTGCTCCGATAAGAGCGCAAATTTTAGACTCTTTGTTGGCCAAATAGCGCGCCCCGACACCCGGAATAGCTCCTGTACGAACAGAGCTGATCAGATTACCCGACATAAGAGCTATCGGCGCGCCGGTATCGGGATCATTTAACATAACCATCAGAATAGAACGTGGCAGTCCCTTTTCCAGGTTGGCGCGGTTAGACCCATACCACTTCTCGCCCGCTATGTTAAATTTACCTCCTATGTAAGCGACCATGGCCATAAAACGACGATCGGGGCCGTTAAGAGGCATATTGGGGAACGGCGAATTTTCAGGGAATGTAATCTTTACGCCATGGGAATTACTGTTTTTTCCCCCCATGACATAATCCCCTTGTCCCATAAGCCGATATACTTCCTCCATACAGTCAACGCAGGCATGCATATCGGTAACTCCTGCCTTCACCATAGATGGCTCATCAAGATACAGGAAATCAATCTTTGAAGAACTCATAACTTACTCTCCTTTACATTTTTATTGTATTTAACTATTTAACAGTGTTACTTATTAGTTATAAATCAACTGCTTCTTCCACTATGCTCTCATATCCACCGCGAGAATCCGGGGGGCTTGTGTACCAGCATTTGAAAATGAAGCAAACCGCTATACTGATTACACAAACTACCAAAGAGCCAAGAACTACCCACCAGCCGCGGTTTGATAACAGTGCCGCAGGAATCATTGTCCATAAGAAAACTTCCGCAAGACTCAACCATGGCGACATGGCAACGTCTTCTGCCGTATGAGAGCGATTATCGGGGTCTACTATGCGCAACAGGACAAATCCAATTGAAAACACACCCGTGCTGTAACCATAGCAGAAAATTGAACGTTCAAACCAGCTCTTATTGTTCATCCAGAATCCCAGAGGATAGATTACGACGAATGTACAAATCCACCCCACAATAATGAGAATAAGAAGCGGAATAGCGTACTCAAGAATAATGGAAATGTTGATAGTCGCTATTCCAAAAAACACCAGATAGTCAGTAGCAGTTCCGGAAATACGTGTCGTAATCTCTTTGTCGATATAGTTGTACGTTCCCAGTTTGCTGAAAACGACGAAAAACACAAGTCCAATTAAGAACGCCACTGTAAAGTCCGGAGCGCCGTGAATCCCCAATGCGCCGGCTATTATCTTCTGATTGAACAAATAACCTCCGCCCGCTACTGTCAGGACAACTGATAAATGGAAGGCCAATGTATCCAAGGAAACAGATGAAACACTCTCTTTTCCCATAGGCTGGCGATTCTCTTTGGGAATCAGACCGGTACGCATATCCCCTGAAATATATTTAAAGTCCTGTATATAAGCGGTCCATCCTCTTTTTGTCGCAACTTTAATCCAAATCAGACCGCCGAACACTCCGGTCAGAATACCAACAGTAGCAAAGGTCATGCCTAAGTCTGTAGCTTCGGACCAACCATATATGTTATTAAACGTGGCTCCGACTGCCGCCGCCGTTCCATGCCCTCCGGTGAATCCCGAGGCCATCAAAACGCCAAAGCCGGGATTCAGATCGGGAACCAGCCATGTTGCGACTGTCAAAGTTGCCGCAATGCCAAACGCAAACTGAATGAACATAATGACATTACGGAACATTGTAAAGCTCAATACGCGCTTGCCTGTGCTCTCTCCGGCATGCTTTCTTTTTACAGAGAACCCGTTTATACCAACCACGGTGAACACAATGATAATTAAGAGACCGGAGTAAGAACCGGCCTGTGAGGAAAGGTGCAATACGTCTGCGAATTGAGGGCCCAACAACAACCCCGCGAAACCTGCCAACATACTGGCCGGCATAAAATATTCCTGGAAAAATTTTATCTTTGCACGCAAAAACTGTCCAATCAGGATCAATACAGAAGCAATAGAAGCATCAACTAAAACGTCGTATATTGTCATTGGTTTCACCTCTAAACATCCATAGTTATAAAAATCAAGTTTAATATTGCTAATTTCCGTTGCGCTCTTTGACTGTAAGTAACCTGTTAAGGCTTATCTATCATCACCACCCAACAACACCACCTTACAGTACACCTATTTATAGCTATGCACTGTCTTCCAATATATAAATACCGCTTGTCTTTTCCCAATATTATCATGTGCGAAAAATTCTTGCAATATTTTTATATATAAGTTTTTATTTTTATTTAATTAAACATAGTGAAAATAAATTACTATTGGCCTGTATCATATCTCATAAATTCACATTTGATACGAAAGATAATATGTAAGGTATTGTATTAGAGTAGCGCTTTTATGGGCAGAAGAAATCAGCGTTGAATATTATGTATTTAGTTGACACAGGTCATAAAAAAATATAATATTGCAGTGAAAACTATCTTAAAATTTACTCCTGAGAGGTATTCACTATGTGGTTAAAAGACATGTTCGGAGTTAAGAAACCGATTATTGCGCTTCTTCATTTACGAGCCATGCCGGGCGATCCTCTGTATGGGGATAACGATTCTATGTGTAAGGTATTGGAGATTGCACGAGACGAACTGCACCGGCTTCAGGGCGGCGGCGTGGACGGGATACTTTTTGCAAACGAGTTTAGTCTGCCATACGAAAAAAAAGTATCTTATGTCACGATAGGTGCCATGGGGTATATAATCGGGGCACTAAAGGCTGAGATTAAGGTTCCATTTGGAGTCAACGTTGTGTCTAACCCCTTAGCTACCATTGATCTGGCTGCGGCTACCGGTGCTGATTTCGTTCGCAGTACCTTTACCGGTGCCTATATTGGGGAAAGTGGCCTAGTCGATACCGATATTGCCGCTGCTATGCGTCGAAAAAAAGCATTGGGCTTAGATAAGCTAAAGATGTTATTTAAGGTCAATCCTGAATCTGACGTTTATTTAGCAGAACGGTCATTATTTAAAATTACCAAGTCAATAATTTTTCATTGTTTTCCGGACGCGTTGTGTGTCTCGGGAGCAAGTGCTGGCTCAGAAACCGATTCGTCCATAATGCAACAGGTGCAAGAAGCCGCAGGGAATATACCCGTCTTTTGCAATACAGGTTGTACTGCGGCTAATATTCAAGAAAAACTGTCTTTCTGCGACGGCGCATGTGTAGGTACAGCCTTCAAGAAAGATGGAAAGTTCGATAATTTAGCAGATATCGCTCGTGTAAGGGAGTTTATGCTTCAAGTGCAGGAATACAGAGACAGACTATAACAGATGGCTGATATCAACTAGGGTGGTGAATGGTTTGTGCAAAAAAGAATTTCTTATGGGCATAGATATTGGGACATACGAGAGTAAGGGAACCATTGTCGATATAAACGGAAATGTGATTTTAAGCATTTCGAAAAGGCATGGAATGGAAAATCCATGTCCGGGGTATTTTGAACATGATGCCGAACTAGTTTGGTGGCATGATTTATGTATATTGATTCGTCAGCTTCTGGAAGATAGCGGGATAAGGCGGGAACAGATAGCCTGTTTGGGGGTTAGTACACTTGGAACCAATTGTTTGCCTGTTGATCGAGATTTAAAGCCTTTACGAAAAGCAATTTTATATGGAATAGATGCAAGAAGTCAGAAAGAAATTGATTTTCTGACGCAATATTATGGTAAAGAGAAGGTTAAAGAACTTTTTGGGCGTCCTATTGTCACCGGCGATGTCTGTACAAAGATTTTATGGATTAAAAACAATGAGCCCGAAGTGTACAATCATACTTATAAATTTTTAAGCGGCACATCATATCTTGTAGCCAAGTTGACCGGAAAGTTCGTCATTGACCGCTATTTAGGCATAGCCTCACTGCGTCCTTTATATCATTTTGATGGACGTATTCGCGAAGATATGTGTGACTTGTTTTGCAGACCAGACCAATTACCGGAAGGCAGAGTTGTCACTGACATCGCAGGATCGATAACGTCAGGGGCAGCACAAGCAACCGGACTTTTGGAAGGAACCCCTGTAATTGTTGGAACAGGGGATTCATCTGCCGAGGCAATCAGTACTGGCGTTATAAATCCTGGCGATGTTATGTTACAGTTTGGGTCCTCTCTTTTTATTTATTGCTGTACCGATATGATGATCTACGATGACCGTGTACGCGGGAACAATTTTCTTATCCCTGATACATTCAGCGTTGCGGCAGGAACCAACAATTGCGGAACTGTTACAAAATGGTTCCGAGACAATCTGTATCGCGAGGCCGTGGCGTTAGAAGAAAGCAGCGGAGTCAATGCTTACGAAACGATGATGGAGCAAGTAAAAAAAATTCCAGTCGGTTGCGATGGATTGGTAACTCTGCCGTACTTTGCCGGAGAGCGCACTCCCATAAATGATCCAAATGCCAAGTGCGTTATCTTCGGTTTGCGTTTAAACCACACAAAGCATCATATATACCGTTCTGCGCTGGAAGGAATTGCCTTTTCAGTGTGTCAACATATTGATATTCTTAAAGAAAACGGAATCTCTGACTTGCGCATTATGGCAGTTGGAGGCGGAACTAAAAACCTTTTCTGGATGCAGATGATATCTGATGCTATGGGGGAACCTCTGCATATGGCGGCAGTAACAATCGGCGCTTCTTATGGAGATGCGTTAATGGCAGGTATCGGAGTCGGTATCTTTAAGAATTTTGCTGACTTAAAACGTGTCATTCGTCCGTCGGTTACGCTCTATCCTGACGAAGAAAAACATAAACAATATTTATACTATCGAAAGATATATGACGAACTATACTTAAAGACTAGGGATCTTATGCACCGACTTTGATTGGAGGGCAGGCAAATGGGCAAATTAAAAATGGAACAATTGGCTGGGATGAACTGTCACTACGCACGTTATCCGTTTACATACTTCTTAGATGCCGTGGCAGAAGAAGGACTGAAAAATGTTGAAATATGGGCTGCGTCTCCTCATGTCCATGTTGAAGACGCGACACCGCAATTGATTAGTGAAGTGCGGCATGCTTTGGATGAACGGGTGTTAAATTTAGTGTGCTATACTCCTGAAACTGTTGTTTATCCTATAAATATTGCAGCACCAGAAGATTACATTCGAGAGAGAAGTATAAGTTTTTTAAAGCGAGGTGTAGAGGTCGCCGCAGATTTAGGATCGCCGATAATGTTATTGACCCCCGGTTGGGGATACTTAAATCAAGACAAAGAGGAAAGCTTGAAACGCTCTATGGAGTCTGTTGCAGAAATTACCGCAAAAGCTGAGCAGATAGGAATCACGCTTGCATTAGAACATTTATCTCCTATCAGTTCTAATCTAATTAATACTTCTAAAGATTTACGCCATGCTTTGGATACTATTTCTTCTCCGCATTTAAAAGCAATGCTAGACACTTGCCAGGTTGGACTTGTCCACGAACATGTAAAGGACTACCTAGATACGCTTGGTGACGATCTGATTCATATTCATTTAGTAGATGGAATCCCTGGAGGACATTTGGCCTTTGGAGATGGTAATCTGACATTACAAGATTTTGTTAATACTTTAGGCGATTATGGTTATAAACATTATCTATCTATGGAAATAGCTGACAGGCGTTACTTCTTTGATCCGAAAGATGCTGATCGACGCTCTATTGACGCGTTTCGACACTGGATAGATTGATATTCTCCATATAGTCTATAGCGTGGATAGATGTCTCCACACACGATAACACGAAGCTCAGCAAGCAGAACTTCGGGCTTGATTTTATCTTGGACGTATAAATATAATTATCCCAAACTTCACACGTTCTTATCATCGCGTGTGGGTAGGGGTTTGCGGTGGATATTTCAAGGAACTGTTGGAACGTATCAGAGATATCCGTGTCTCAGAAAAAGTATTTTATCAACAGGTTTGGGAAATTTATGCCACCAACATTGACTATGATCCTCATGCGGAGATCTCTGTCCTGTTTTCCGGAAAGTCCAAGAACAAAATATATACTCATTTAACTTCATAAACACAAA
>CAYLSZ010000034.1:0-7319 GCA_964386745.1 uncultured Staphylococcaceae bacterium
AGAGGTAGCGCGATGAACCCAACCGATCACCCTCACGGTGGTGGTGAAGGTAAATGTCCTGTCGGTAGAGATGCACCTCGTACACCTTGGGGTAAAAGAGCTCTCGGTGTTAAGACTCGTTCAAATAAGAAAGCTTCTACTAAATTAATCGTCAGAAGAAGAAGCGCTAAGAAGTAATAAAGGAGAAGTTAAATGGCACGTAGTTTGAAAAAAGGACCATTCGTCGATGAAAGCTTAATGAAAAAAGTTGAAGCCTTAAACGCTGCTAACAAAAAAGAAGTCATCAAGACATGGTCAAGAAGAAGTACAATCTTCCCAGAATTCGTAGAACATACATTCGCTGTATATAACGGTCACGCCTTTATTACAGTCTATGTAACTGAAGACATGGTTGGTCATAAACTCGGTGAGTTTGCTCCAACTAGAACTTATAAAGGACACTTCGGTAATAACGCCGAAGATAAAGCTGCCGCAAGAGCCGCAGCTAAAAAGAAATAATAGGAGGTATAGATTATGGCAGAAACAACTAAGAAAACTAAAAAAGTCGAAACTCCTAAAGAAGAAACAGTCGAAGAAGTAGTTAGTGAAGTAACTGAAGCTATCGAAGCTCCAGCTAACGAAAAAGAAGCTAAAAAAGCTGCTAAAAAGGCCGAAAAAGCCGCTGCTAAAGCTGAAAAAGCTGCTAAGAAAGCTGAAAAAGAAACAAAACAACCTCTTCGCTCTGAAGCTAAAGCGAAAGTAATTAGTGCAAAAGTTACTCCTCGTAAAGCTCGTCTTGTCATCGATTTAGTTAGAGGAAAAGATGTCGAAGAAGCTCTTCAAATCTTATCCGTCACTAATAAAAGAGCAAGTTCAATCGTCTATAAATTAATTAAATCCGCTAAAGCTAATGCCGTAAATAACTTCGGTATGGACGAAAGCAAATTATACGTTGCTGAAATCCAAGCTAGCGATTCGATTAAGATGAAAAGATATCTTCCACGTGCAAAAGGTAGTGCTAGCGGAATGGTCAAAAGATTCTCTAACATCTACGTCACACTTAAGGAAAGAGGCTAAGGAGAAAAATATGGGACAAAAAGTTAATCCAGTCGGAATGCGAATCGGCATCAACAAAAATTGGAACAGCCGTTGGTTCGCTACTAAAAAAGATTATTCAAACTTTTTAATCGAAGATATTCACATTCGTGAATATATCGAAAAACATGTCGATCGCCAAGCCTTCTTATCGCACATCGAAATCGAAAGAAAGAAAACTGACGAAAAACAACTCATCACAGTCAAAATATTTGTTGCTAGACCTGGCGTAGTCATCGGTCAAGAAGGTGCTACTATTAACGCTATTAAAGCAGGTTTAGTCAAATTAACCAAAAACGACAACATCAAAATCGATGTCGTCGATGTTAAACAACCTATGCTCGATGCTAAGATTGTCTCGCTTCAAATTGCTAAACAACTTGAAGAAAGAGCCAGTTTCCGTATCGTTCAAAAGAAATTATTAACCCAAGTTAGAAAAGCGGGCGCCAAAGGTGCAAAAACCGCTGTTAGTGGCCGTTTAGGTGGAGCTGAAATCGCTCGTACTGAAGGCTATAAAGAAGGAACAATCTCGATTAACACCCTTAGAAGTGATATCGACTTTGCAGTAAGTGAAGCTCACACTACCTATGGTAAACTCGGCGTTAAAGTCTGGATTTGCCGCGGGGAAGTTGAAGAACCTAAAAAAGGAGAATAATCATGTTACAACCAAAAAGAGTCAAATATAGAAGACCACATATTATTCGTTACGAAGGTTTATCAAAAGGCGGTAATGAACTTAATTTTGGTACCTGGGGCTTACAAGCTGTTACTGGAAACTATATTACCGATAGACAAATCGAAGCTTGCCGTGTCGTCTTAAGTAGATACACCAAAAGACAAGGTAAGATTTGGATCCGTATCTTCCCACACTTAGCTAAAACTAAAAAACCAGCTGAAGTCCGTATGGGTAGTGGTAAAGGTAATCCAGAATACTGGGTCGCAGTCGTTAAAAAGAATCGTATATTGTTTGAAATCGGTGGAGTTAGCGATGAAATCGCTAGAGAAGCTCTTAGACTCGCTTCTTATAAGCTCCCAATTAAGACACGTATTGTTAAAAAGGAGGATAAATAGTTTATGAAAATCTCGGAAGTTAGAGAACTTTCTACCGAAGAACTCAATCAACAAATTTATGCCTTAAAAGAACAATTGTTTACGTTAAGACGTAAAAAAGCCGTCGGACAACTCGAAGATGTCAATCAATTAAGTAGAGTTAGAAAAGATATAGCTCGTGTCTATACCGTCTTAAAAGAAAGAGAACTTGGAATTAAGTAAGGAGAATAGTTATGAATATTAGAAGACGAATTCAAGGTACGGTCATTAGTAATAAATCTAGCAAGACCATTATTATCCAAGTTGAATCTTACAAAAAGGACCCTAAATATAAGAAAAGAGTTCAATTCCGTAGAAAATATAGTGCTCACGACGAATTAGAATTAGCAAATATCGGCGATATTGTCACCATCGAAGAATGTCGTCCAATGTCACGTACTAAAAGATTTAAACTCGTGAGTGTTGATAAAAAAGCCCTTGAAAGCATTAAAGTTGCTGAAGAAAAGGCTATCGAAGAAATTCTTCACGAAGAAAAAGAAAATACCGAGGAGGCTACTAGCGATGATACAAACGGAAACTAATCTCAAAGTTGCAGATAACTCCGGTGCTAAAAGCGTAAGAGTATTCAGAATCTATGGTGGTAGCCACCGTAAAAGTTGTTCGGTCGGAGATATCGTCCTTTGCGCCGTTAAAGATGCTATTCCTAATGGCAAAGTCAAAAAGAGCGATGTCGTAAAAGCAGTCATTGTTAGAACAAGTTATCCAGTTTTAAGAAAAGATGGCTCGACGATCAGATTCGATGATAACGCTTGCGTTATCATTAACGAAGATAAAACTCCAGTCGGCACTCGTGTATTTGGGCCTGTCGCTCGTGAACTTAGAGAAAAAGGAGATACATTTATGAAAATTGTCTCCTTAGCAAACGAAGTTTTATAAGAGAGGTAAGAAGGATATGAAACTTAAAAGAGGAGATAAAGTTATCGTTATTAGCGGTAAAGATAAAGGAAAAGTTGGTGTCATCCAAAAAGCTTACCCAAAATTAAATAAAGTAGTTGTTGAAGGTGTCAATATTCATAAAAAGCACCAAAAACCAACTCAACAAAACCCAGAAGGTTCCATCTTAGAAATGTATAGCCCACTTCATGTAAGTAATGTTATGTATTACGATGCAAAAGCTAAAAAAGGTACTCGCCTTGGCTATAAATTAAATAAAGATGGCAACAAAGTTAGATATATGAAATCTAACGGTCAAGAAATCGATTAAGGAGACAGTTTATGGCAGAAAAAGAAAATAAAGAATTAGAAGTGACTGCAGTTAAAGAAGCTGCTCCTAAGAAAACTACTACTCGTAAAACCACTGCTAAAAAAGCTGAAGGCGAAACAGTAGCTAAGAAAACTACAGCTAAAAAAGCTGCTCCTAAGAAAGCTGATGATGGTGAAGAAGAAATCAGCGAAGAACTCAGAATCCTTAGAGAAATTCGCGATACTTTAAATGCTGGTGGAACTATTACTGTTAAAAAACCACGTACTAGAAAAACCACTACTAAGAAAGCTGAAGGTGAAGAAGCTCCTGCTAAAAAGACTACAACTCGTAAGACAGCTACCAAAAAAGCTGAAACTACAGATGAAAAAGTAGAAGCTACTCCAAAGAAAACTACAGCAGCCAAAACCACTACAGCTAAAAAGGCTCCAGCTAAGAAAACAGCTACTAAAGTAGCTGAAGAAGCAAAAACTGAAGAAGTTAAAGCTACTAAACCAGCTGCAACCAAGAAAGCTGCTACTAAAAAAGGTAATAAGCAACGTACCAAAACGACGCGTTTACTTGAAAAGTATCACGCCGAAATCGTTCCAGCTTTACTTAAAAAATTCGAATACAAATCGATTATGCAAGTCCCAGCTATGAGCAAAATCGTCGTCAACATCGGTGTTGGTGATGCTACTCAAGATAGCAAAAGACTTGAAGAAGCAGTTAGCGAACTCGCTTTAATTACTGGTCAAAAGCCAATTATTACTAAAGCTAAAAAATCGATCGCTACCTTCAAACTTAGAGAAGGTCAAGCCATCGGTTGTAAAGTCACATTACGTGGTGTAAGAATGTATGAATTCTTCGATAAACTCATCTCGATCGCTTTACCACGTGTTAGAGATTTCCGTGGAATCAACCGTAACTCCTTTGATGGACATGGAAATTATACTTTAGGTGTCAAAGAACAATTAATCTTCCCTGAAATCGATTACGATAAAGTCGGTAAGATTAGAGGTATGGACATCGTTATCGTTACGACGGCCCATAGCGATGAAGAAGCATATGCCTTACTCAAAGAGTTTGGTATGCCATTTGCTAGATAGGAGAAAGTTATGGCTAAAACAAGTTTAAAAGTTAAACAACAACGTCCACAAAAATACAAAGTCAGAGAATATACTCGTTGTAAAAGATGTGGCAGACCTCATGCCGTATATTCGAAATTCGGGCTATGCCGTATTTGTATAAGAGAACTCGCCTATAAAGGTGAAATACCAGGGCTTAAAAAGTCGAGCTGGTAATATTAGGAGGTAGTGAAAATGCATCAAGATCCAATTGCCGATATGCTTACTAGAATTCGTAATGCAAACGCTTTATATCACGAAAAAGTTTCCATGCCTTCTAGTAAAATGAAAGTCGCTATCGCTAAGATTCTTCTTGAAGAAGGCTTCATCAAAGGCTATAAGGAAGAAAAACTTGAAGGTGGCGTCAAAAAAGTTTTAACAATCGACCTTAAATATGGTGAAAATAAAACTCGTGTCATCACGAATTTAAAAAGAATTTCTAAACCTGGTTTACGTGTAAACTGTGATTCAAAACACATTCCAAGCGTCTTAAAAGGATTAGGAATTGCTATTATTTCAACTAGTAAAGGACTTATGACTGATAGAGGCTGCCGTCAATTAAATGTCGGTGGAGAAGTCATCTGTTACGTTTGGTAAGGAGGAAGAATCAATGTCACGTATTGGTAAAAAATTAATTCCTCTTACTGAAGGAGTTAGTGTTGAAATTAAAGAAAACTATGTCGAAATCAAAGGTAAAAATGGCGAAGATAAAGTCTATTTTGATCCTGCAGTAATTAGCGTAGAAAAAGGTGAAAACACTTTAGAAGTTAAACGCGCTAATGATGAAAAACATACTAAACAACTTCATGGTACAACCCGTGCTTTACTTGCTAATGCTATTACTGGTTGTACTACAGGCTTCGTAAAAGAGCTCGAAATTGTTGGTATTGGTTACCGTGCCGAAATGAAAGGCAACGATATTGTCTTACATGTTGGCTATTCTCATCCTATTACCATTTCTCCACTTGAAGGAGTCAAAATCGAATGTAAAGATACTACTCACGTTTTAGTTAAAGGTAGTAACTTACAAAAAGTTGGCCAAACTGCCGCTTTAATTCGTGAAACTCGTAAACCTGAACCATATGGTGGAAAAGGTATTAGATATAAAGGCGAATTTATCTTACGTAAAGAAGGTAAACGTGCTGGTAAGAAATAAGGAGTAACAATATGATTAAAACTATTGATCGTAACGAAGTGAGAAAAAGAAAACATCTTAGAGTTAGACAAAAAGTCAGTGGAACTCCTTCTAGACCAAGACTTTGCGTTTATCGTTCAAATAAAAATATCGAAGTCCAAGTTATCGATGATACTAAAGGCGTAACCTTATGTTCATCAAGTAGCGAACAACTCCATATTACCAACGGTAATAACATCGAAGGAGCTCGCTTAGTTGGCGCCGATATTGCTAAAAAATGTAAGAAACTTAATATAACCACAGTCGTCTATGACCGTGCCGGATATGTATATCATGGCCGTGTCAAAGCGCTCGCCGAAGCTGCTAGAGAAGGTGGCTTAACTTTTTAAGGAGTAAGGACAATGGAAGAAAAAGTAGTTAACGAAGTCGAAACTGAAAAGACTCAAGAAGTAGCTCAAGCTGAAGCTCCTCAAAAAGAACAAACTGGCGATAGACCTAATAGAGGCAATCGTCAAAATGGCCCAAGACGTAATTTCCAAAGACGTGATCGTAGACTTGAACCAAAAGAATACGAAGAAAAAGTCGTCGCTATTAACCGTGTTACCAAAGTTGTTAGCGGTGGTAAAAGAATGAAATTTGCCGCCGTTGTCGTTATTGGTAATGGTAAAGGAAAATACGGATTTGCTAGCGGTAAGAGTGGCGAAGTACCTGACGCAATCAAAAAAGCCGTCGAAAAAGCTAAAAGAAACGTTTTTAACGTCAAAATCATCAATAACTCCACGATTGCTCACGAAGTTATTGGTAAATTCGGAGCTACCCAAGTTTTCTTAAAACCAGCCCCAGAAGGTACTGGTATTATCGCTGGTAGTGCAGTTAGAGCTATCTTAGAATTAACTGGTATTAAAAACGTCTATAGTAAAGTTTATGGAAGTAGAACTCCAATCAACGTTATTAGAGCTACAAACGACGCTTTAAATAAACTTAAAAGCTATGAAGAAGTCAAAGCCTTAAGAAAAAACGTGGAGGTAACTAGCGATGCTAAATAATCTCAAACCAAGCGAAGGAAGTAGAAAAGCAGCCACAAGACGTTGTAGAGGTCTTGGTAGTGGCTTAGGAAAAAATGGTGGTAGCGGTTCTAAAGGACAAAACTCCCGTAGTGGTGGTGGCGTCAGATTAGGATTCGAAGGTGGTCAAAACCCATTATACCGTCGTTTACCAAAAAGAGGCTTCCATGCTTATAAACCAACTAAATACGCTATTATCAATTTAAGTCAATTAAATCGATACAAAGATGGTGAAGAAATTGATATTACCCGCTTAATTAGCGATGGTATCGTCAAAAAAGAATATTGTGGCTTAAAGGTCCTTTCAAATGGTGAACTCACCAAAAAAGTGACCATTAAGGCTAATAAATTCAGTGCCAAGGCTTTAGAAGCAATTAATAAAGCAGGTGCAAAAGCTATTACTTTAGAGTAAAATATTTACCATATTAGCGATTTATGAAGAAGTTAGTGCAAGTTTTTAAAAACAAAGAAGTCGTCAATCGTATATTCTTCACGATCATGATTTTATTTGTTTTTAGAATAGGTGCAGCAATTACTGCTCCTGGAATCACTGTCAATAGTGATGTCCTTGATTCTTCAAATAACGTCTTCGCATTAATGAACCTTTTAGGTGGTGGCGCCTTAGAAAA
>CAYLSZ010000035.1:0-6951 GCA_964386745.1 uncultured Staphylococcaceae bacterium
ATTTCAAATGTCGATAAGAGTAAAGAACAAACTACTGGTCGCGGAAATTTAAGTTTTACAAGCATTAATTTGCCTCGTATAGCTCTTAATCATAGAGGCGATATTAAAGGTTTTTATAAAGAGCTTGATGAAAAGATTGAACTCGTTAAAGATCAACTTTTAGAAAGATTTGAAATTCAATGTAAGAAGAAAGTCTTTAATTTCCCATTCCTTATGGGGCAACATATTTGGCTCGATAGCGATAAATTGAAGTGGGATGAAACTATTCAAGACGTTATTCGTCATGGAACTTTATCGATTGGCTTTATTGGTTTAGCCGAAACTTTAAAAGCTTTAATTGATAAACATCATGGAGAAAGCGAAGAAGCTCAAAAATTAGGTTACGAAATCATTTCTCATATGAGACAAAAATGTGATGAATATACTGAAAAATATAATCTTAATTTCTCGCTTCTTGCAACTCCTGCTGAAGGATTAAGTGGTAGATTTGTAAAAATCGACCAAGAAAAATATGGCAAGATTGAAGGCATAACCGATAGAGACTACTATACGAATTCATTCCATGTTCCTGTATATTATCCTATCTCAATTTATGACAAAATTAGAATCGAAGGACCATATTGTGCCTTAACAAATGCTGGTCATATTACCTATGTCGAAGTAGATGGCGACATCGCTAAAAATGTCAACGCATTTGAATCTATCATCCGTTGTATGCACGATAATGGCGTAGGATATGGCTCAATTAATCACCCTGTAGATAGAGATCCAATCTGTGGATATAACGGAATTATTGATGAATGTTGTCCAAAATGTGGTCGTGACGATTATCAAACAAAAACTGAAAGAATTAAAAGAATAAAAATCTAAAATGGATGAAGTGGTTCGTATTGCAAATATTATAGATGACTCGATAGTCGATGGTCCTGGCATTCGCATGACTATATTTTTCCAAGGCTGTAAACATGGTTGTAAGGGTTGCTTTAACCCTGAAACATGGGACTTTAATGGCGGTCATGATTGTAAGATTATTGATATCTATAATGCTGCAACGAAGAACCCTTTGCTTCAAGGAATTACCCTTTCTGGAGGCGATCCAATTTATCAAGTTAGTGCTGCTTTAAAGCTAGTAGAACTTTTTGAAAATACCAATTTAGACATCATGGTTTATACTGGTTTTACATATGAAGAATTACAAGAAATCGCAAAAAATAATGGAGATCTGCAGGCTTTTTTGTCAAAAATCGACTATTTAGTCGATGGAAAATTTGTTTTAGAACTTAAAGATATTGGTTTAAAATTTCGTGGTTCGAGCAACCAAAGAATTATCGATATGAAAAAAACTCGATCCGAAGATCGAGTTGTAACTATTGAATTTTAAGACCCAAAGATTTGAGTTTTTTTGTGTATAATCTATGAACTTCCTCGGCGAGTTCATTAATAGAACGTACACTACTATCTATTGTATAGGTAGCATTTTTTATATCTTTAAATTCGACTTCGTCGAGTGATAATCTTGAGTTAATTTTTTCAATTTGATCGCCACGCTTAACCATTCTTTCGTGTCTAGTTTTTTTATCACACGATAATAAAAATGAGACGATACTGGAATCATTTAGATTATTAAAGCTTTCTAAACCGTTAGGTTCGACGATTAAAACAGTCGTTAAAGAAATGTTTTTCTTTTCGGTTCCGTAGTAGTTTTCGTTATAGCAAACATGTTCAATAAAACGATCTTCTTTAAGCATTTTTAAAAACGTATTTTTGTCAACGAAATTATAATCGACGCCAGGAACTTCGCCTTGTCTAATGTCTCTAGTGGTAGTAGTAATGAATTTATGATAGCCATATTTATAACATAAAGCCTTACAAATTTCGGTTTTTCCACTCGCGCTTGGTCCTACTAAAATAATCATGCGAAAATCATACAAATTTTTATAATCGAAGTAAATATTTAAAGATTAGTTTGTATATTTAATGGTATTTGTGGTTAATCAATTTTAATAAGACATGCTTTATCTTTCGCTGGATACAATTCATAACATTTTATTTATATTGACTAAACTGCATTTTACAAATAAACAGCATTTATCGAAAGAAAATCAACATTTTTATATTAAATTGACACTTTTTAGAAATGGTTTTCTATGTTATAAATTAATAAGACCGAGGAGGGATAGTATGAAAAAACCATTTTCTATTTTTGCTATTTGCTGCGCTTTTTCTTTGGTTGGTTGTGTAAGTCAAAACGATTTAGACGAAGAACCTATCGTTGAGGAAGAAACCAAAGAAACTATCGACGAGGTGGATGAACCTATAGTTGATGAAGAAGAAAACTATGAAATCACCTTAGAAGAATTATTAGAGTTAGCTAATAATTTTGAATTGCAAGATTATAAGACAATGCACTATACGTATCGACAAGAAACAAAAGTTACGGATCCATCGATTAATGTTTCTCGAGAAGAAATTGAAAATTTTGAATGTTTTTTAGATACGAAAAATACTGGTGATTACTATTATTACAGCATAGATGGAGATGATGATGAAATAACAAGAAGTTATGAATATTATCCAACTGATGATCCTGAATATTATTATTACGTTTATAAAAATCATAAAACAGGCGATTTAGTAAAATATGAGGAATATGCTAGCTATCTAGAACGTAGAATCAAAGGCGATTTTGACGATCGCATTGCCGCAATATTTCTTTATAGAAGTAATCTAGAAGCATATTTATCAGCATCCGAAGATTTATTTGCAACTTATAAAGATGGAATAATTAGTGCCCAACTCGAGATGGATGGCCTTTTATTATTGAAAGTATTAGGTGAGTATAATTATGGCGCAACCGATTCGGTAGGAACGGCTAGCGTATATTGTGAGATGAACGAGTTTGGTCATATTGTAAAATTAAATATAGCTGCAGATGAAATCACTTATTATCTTAATGGAGATGTATATTTCATATTATCTGGGCAGATGGATGTAACAGCTTCTTACGACGTAGAGATTGATAAAACTATTAAGATTGTTGATTAATAAAAACGCCGTTTTTGAGCAAAAACCTTGCAGATCTCAACTATTTTTTTAAGAAATTTTAAAGATTGAAGTTAAAAAATATCAAACGATTTAGATATAGAAGGAGGAAATAAATATGAAAAAATCATTATTTGTTATTGGAGTTTGTTGTGCATTTACTTTAGTGGGTTGCACCAAATTAAACGAAGAAGAAACTGAAACAGAAATCACAGAAGAGGAACTTTATGAACTTGCTGAAAATTTTGAAGAACAAGATTATAAAACCTTTCATGAATTATTAGAATCTGAATCGACTGTCACGACACTAGGCACATCGACTACGGGCGAAACTGTTTTGGAATATATTACAGATGTAGAAACTAGTGGTGACTATTATTATTACTATAAATCCTCAGCTGTTTCGTCGGGTTCGGATTCTACTTATAGAATCGAAATGCTTCCTTTGGATGGGAGTACTTATAATGCAATAGTCGATTATTACTCAACAATTACCGAGAGTAGTTATACTAGTGAAATGGCTGAAAGTATAATTTTAGCTGACCATGAAGAATGGTTAAGTACATGCTGGTTTGATAAAGATGCTCTAGAAACACTTTTATCTACTGTAGATGGTTCGGAAATTGAAGTAGATAGCGAAGGAAATATAACTATCGCCTTTGAGATGGATGCAAATAGTTATTTAACTCTTTCAGGCATGGATTCTTTAATGACTGATGGAACAGGAACCTTTGATTTTGAAATAGTTTTGAACGAATATGGATATTTAACAAGAGAAAAAGTTACTTCAAACGATTTCGGATATAGTGTATTTGGCATTACTTGCACATCAGAAATAACAACAACCCAAACCTGTACATACGGCGAAGCAGTTGATAAAACTCAAAAAATTATAGTTTCCTAATAAAAAAGTTAAAAACTACCACCATAAGCGCAAGGCTTCTTCCTTGCGTTTTTTATATTTTTAATAAATATAAAAATTGCTATAATTTTGAAGATGATTAATTTATAACTTAGATTTTTAGAGAGTTGATGGTTGGTGAAAATCAATATTCGGTTATAAAGTCTCACGTCACTAATTTATTAACAAAGAGTGCACTTATAATTTAAGTGAATTAAGGTGGTACCGCGTAAAAGAATACGTCCTTAAGGACGTTTTATTATTGTTTAGAGGTAAAAATATGACATTAGATCATAAAAAAGTTGAAGAAAAATGGTTAAAAGAATGGCTTAAACGTAAAGAATATCGTTGCGATACGAGTGATTTTTCTAAACCTAAATATTACGTATTAGATATGTTCCCTTATCCAAGTGGAGAAGGACTTCATGTCGGTCATCCTGAAGGATATACAGCTACCGATATCGTTGCAAGAATGAAAAGAATGCAAGGCTATAACGTCTTACATCCAATTGGTTACGACGCTTTTGGTTTACCTGCTGAACAATATAGTATCAAGATGAACGAACATCCTGAAAAATTTACTTATAGAAATATTGAACACTTTAGAAAGCAAATCCAAGCTCTTGGATTTAGTTATGACTACGATAGAGAAGTTATAACCTGCGATCCAAAATACTATAAATGGACTCAATATATCTTCGCGAATATGTTCGAAGATGGTTTAGCTTATGTTGACTATAAACCTGTTAACTGGTGTCCTGAACTTGGAACTGTTTTAGCAAATGAAGAGGTCATCGATGGAAAAAGCGAAAGAGGTGGCTATCCTGTAATTCGTAAACCAATGCGCCAATGGATGCTTAAAATTACGGCCTATGCTGATAGACTCGCTAGCGACTTAGAAGGAATCGATTGGCCAACTTCAACAATTGAAATGCAACGCAATTGGATTGGCAAATCTAAAGGTACAGTTATAACCTTCAACATTGAAAATAGTGACGATACTTTTGAGGTATTTACGACTCGTGCTGACACCTTATTTGGTTGCTCATATTGTTGCCTTGCACCAGAGCATCCATTAGTAGAAAAACTCACGATTTTAGAAAAAAAGCCTGCAGTTTCGGCATATATTGAAAAAATTTCTCATAAATCTGATATGGAAAGAACCGAGTTAAATAAAGATAAAACCGGTGTCTTTATAGGTAGCTACGCTATCAATCCAATCAATGGTGAACGCGTTCCAATTTTCATTGCTGACTACGTTTTAGGAAGCTATGGAACGGGTGCAGTTATGGCTGTTCCAGCTCATGATGAAAGAGATTATGCGTTTGCTAAAAAATACGATTTACCTATCAAAAAAGTTATTGAATCAGATGTAAGTGAAACTGCTTTTACTGAAGATGGGGTCCATATAAATAGCGACTTCATCAACGGCATGCATAATGAAGAAGCTAAAGATGCTGTCACTCAAAAATTAATCGAACTTGGAAAGGGTAACTATAAAATTAACTATAAACTTCGTGACTGGTTATTCTCACGTCAAAGATATTGGGGTGAACCAATTCCTATTTATAGTATTGATAAAACTCAAGAACTTAAACACGTTCCATTTAACGAATTACCACTCGTTTTACCTGAATTAGAAGAATATAAACCAAGTGGAACGAGCGATTCGCCACTTATTAACGCTAAAGATTGGGTTCATACAAAAATTGATGGTCAAAAAGTGACCCGCGAAACCAATACGATGCCTCAATGGGCAGGTAGTTGCTGGTATTATCTTAGATATATCGATCCACATAATGATAAAGCTATCGCTGATAAAAAGTTATTGGATCACTGGTTGCCAGTCGATTTATATATTGGTGGTCAAGAACACGCTGTTTTACATTTACTTTACGCTCGTTTTTGGCATAAATATTTATACGATAAAGGTATCGTAAGCTGTAAAGAACCATTTAAACGCCTCTTCCATCAAGGAATGATTTTAGGAAGTAATGGCGAAAAAATGTCTAAATCGAGAGGAAACGTCATTAATCCTGACGATATCATTAATCAATATGGCGCTGACGCTTTAAGATTATACGAAATGTTTATGGGACCACTTGAAGCTAGTCTTCCTTGGTCCGATACGGGTTTAGAAGGTGCTAGAAGATTTATCGACCGTGTCTACCGTATGTTTACTGAAGATGATTTTAAAGCTAAATTCACTGATAAAAATAGTGGAGAACTTGACTATATTTATAACTATACGGTTAAAAAAGTTACTAATGACTTCGAAAATCTTCAATTTAATACCGCTATTTCTCAAATGATGATTTTTGTAAACGAACTTTATAAAGCGAAAGAAATTTATTATCCATATATCGAAAACTTCGTAAAAATGTTTGATTGTATCTGTCCATTTGTTGGCGAAGAAATATGGAATATATTAGGTCATAAAAATTTAATTACCTACGAAGCGTGGCCAACGTATGATGAAAGTAAACTTGTATTAAATATAGTTAAAATGGCCGTTCAAGTTAACGGTAAACTTCGTGATACGATCGAAGTTAATCTTAATGAAGACGACGAAAAAGTTAAAACTATAGCGTTATCTAGCGAAGCGGTTAAACGTCATATAGAAGGCAAAACTATTCGTAAAGTTATCGTAGTTAAAAATAAAATTGTAAGTATTGTAGTGAGTTAATTTATGGATGTAATTAAAGTAATTAGTGAAGAATTAGATTTACCTATAAGGAAAATAGAAAGCGCCGTCGCTTTAATCGATGAAGGAAATACTATTCCATTTATCGCTCGATATAGAAAAGAAGCGACTGGCAATTTAGATGATAACGATCTTCGTAAAATCGAAGAGCGACTCATCTATTTAAGAAAATTAAATGACCGTATCGATACCGTTTTAAAAAGTATTGAAGAACAAGGTAAACTTACCGATGAACTTCGTGCTCAAATCGAAAACGTTCGTACTTTAAGTGAACTTGAAGATTTATATCGACCATATAAACCTA
>CAYLSZ010000036.1:0-6408 GCA_964386745.1 uncultured Staphylococcaceae bacterium
TTGAATATACTATGTCCGAATTTAAGAAAAGCGATAAAATATAAGTGCAAATAATAATGAGTTATTAACTCATTAAATTAAGGAGAAATTTATGAATAATATTTTTATTAAAAGAAGAAGCGAGCGAGATCTCATTAATGAACCATTAAAGATAGCTGATATCAAAGAAATTATTGCTGCTGGAGAACATGCTCCTGTTGCAAAGGGTCGCTATGAAGATTTGTTGATTCAAGTATATGATGGAGAAAAACTTGAAGAACTTAAAGCTGAATATACTAAATTAATTGGTAAAAGCCCATTTTATGATGGAAGTTTATTCATTTTAATCTCTCAAAAGAACGAAAAAGACTGCTTAGCTAACCAAAATGCCGGATGCATTTTAGAAAATATGTTACTTGAAGCGGCTTCTCGTGATATTGGCGGAGTATTTTTATATAGTCCAGTTGGATTAATGGAACAACTCTCTTCATTAAAGGAAACTTTAGGAATTAGAGAAGGTTATGTCCCTCTAGCGGGTGCTGTTTTTGGCAAAATTAAAGAGAAAACAACCCGCGAAGTTAATCACTGTATCGAAACTGAATTCTTTTTAGATACTCAACGATTATAGTAATAAATTTGATTTTTAATGTCTTCGGAAACTTCTTTTCCGCATAGCGCTTCTAATATAGCAAAAGCAAAATCTATAGTTGCAGCCGCACTTTTTCCGGTAATGATGTTTTTATCTTTAACAACATAATGGTCGATATATTCACCACCAAAATCTTCATTCATTAAGTTATAACAGGTATATTTTAAGCCTTTTAATAACCCTAATTCGCCTAAAATTGTAGGCGCAGCACAAATTGCAGCAATTAATTTGCCTTTTTTGTTGAATTCAAAGACCAATTTTATAAATCTTTCGCTTAAAGATAGTTCGGCATATTGATTGCCGCCGGCTATAAATAAGCAATCGTAATTATCGACATCGATTGTATCAAACGTTTTAAGTTCGCTTAAAACTAAATCAAATTTTCCGACGATTCGTGTCTCATTTAAAGCGACTAAATCGACACTAACGCCACCTCTTTTAAGTAAAGCATAAGTACCAATTGTCTCAATTTCTTCAAATTTATTCGTCAATACGCATAAAACCTTTTTTGCCATAATGTATCTCCTTTTCTATCTTTATTATATATAATAACGGTCATTTTTGGGCGGTTTATTTGACTATATAATGAATATTTTATAAATAAAGTTAACAATACTTAACTTTTCTATTTTCTTTTTATTTTTAAGTTATATAATAGTTTTGCTATTTATAGCGAAAGGAGTTTTTTATGCCATTAGTTATTGCACCTTTAAACGTAGTGTTAACTGTTATCAAAATTCTTTTAGATGAAAAAACCAAAAAACATCTTGAAAGTTTAGGTATAACTATCGATTCACAAATTACGGTAGTCGATAACGTCGAAGGAAATGTAATTATTGTTATAAAAGATGGAAGACTTGCTTTAGATAAAAACATTGCAACGAAAATTTTAGTTCGTTAGAAGGGAGGAAAATCAATGTTAAAGAAATTGAATACCTTCGAAGTAGGCGAGACTGGCCTAATCAAAACTGTCGAAGGCGAAGGCAAGATTAGGAGAAGACTATTCGATATGGGGGTTACTCCTGGTGCAATAGTCACTCTAGTCAAAAAGGCACCTTTAGGCGATCCGCTTGAGGTGAATATTAGAGGATATGAGCTCACTTTAAGAAAAGATGAGGCATGTTACGTTACGCTTGAGGTGGAAGAGTAGTATGAAACGTTTTGCTTTAGCTGGTAATCCTAATTCAGGAAAGACCACTTTATTTAACTCTTTAACCGGTTCGACAGCACACGTCGGTAATTGGCCTGGCGTAACGGTTGAAAAACGTGAAGGTGTATATAAAAGAAAAGGTATCGACCAAATTAGTATCGTCGATTTACCTGGAATTTATTCTTTGTCGCCTTATACTCCAGAAGAAGTTATTTCTAGAAATGTTATCTTAGATGAAAAACCAGATTGCGTCATTAATATTGTCGACGCAACTAACTTAGAAAGAAACTTATACTTAACGACTCAACTTTTGGAAATGGATGTTCCAATCGTTGTAGCCTTAAATATGATCGATATCGTTAAGAAAAATGGCGACGAAATCGATTGTAAAACTTTAGAAAAAGCTCTTGGAGTTCCAGTTGTCGAGATCTCTGCCTTAAAAGAAAGTAATCTCGATAAATTGATGGATAGAGCTATCGAAACGAGTGAAAAACCTCGTCAAGGCTATACGATTTTAGAAAAATCAGCGTTAACTCATTTAATTAAAGATTGCGAAATCGCTTTTAGAGGAAAAGAAGTTGATAATCCATTATTCCACGCGATTAAACTTGTCGAAAATGATGAAATCGAAGTCAAAAATCATCCAGATCTCGTCAAAATGGTCGATGAATATAAAGCGACTTTTAAAGATGATACCTTTGGAGCCGATTTTGAAGCAATCGTAGCTGATGCTCGATATAAATATATTTCGAAAAATTTTGCGCCAGCTCTTAAGCGTCAAGGAGAAGCTGGAAAATCAAAGCATCTTACAAAATCTGACAAAATCGATAGAATCTTGACCAATAAATGGGCAGGTATTCCTATCTTTATCGTAATATTATTCGTTATTTTCCATTTAGTATTCTCTGAAGACCTCTTATATTTAGGTACCTTCGGTGTCAATTTCTCAATGAATTTCGAAGGATCGGTTTTTGAAGGATTATTCTGGACGGATGCAGGTATTAATTCGCCGGGCGTTATCTTAGCTAACTTCGTAAATAGTATAACCGGTTGGTTTACAGAAGTAGTTAGCGGTTGGATGGGGAACACGGCAAGTTGGGTCTCCGCCTTCGTGTGTGATGGTGTACTTGGTGGTTTATTCGCTGTCATTGGATTCTTACCTCAAATCTTATTGTTATTCTTATTCTTATCGATACTTGAAGACACTGGTTATATGGCTCGTGTCGCCTTCATTCTTGATAGAATATTTAGAAAATTTGGTGTTAGTGGTAGAGCGTTTTTACCTATGATTATGGGTTTTGGATGTTCTGTTCCTGCAATTATCAATACTCGTACCTTAGCTGATGAAAAAGAAAGAACGGCTACAATTCGTGTTATTCCTTTCTTTAGTTGCGGTGCGAAGTTACCTATTTTAACTGGATGTATCGGTGCATTGGTTACCTTGCTAGGTATAGGATATGCCGATTTAATTACTTTATCGATGTATGTCTTAGGTATGGTTGTAGCTATAGTTATGCTCATACTTATGAAACAAACGACTATGAAAGGAAAGGTTCCACCATTCATTATGGAGCTTCCTACATATCACTTACCACAATTTAAAGCGTTGATGCTTCACGTATGGGATAAAGCCAAACATTTCGTTAAAAAAGCCTTCACAATTATCTTTATTTCGACAATTGTTATTTGGATATTACAATCATTCACTCCAACCTTACAATATATCGAATACGACGAAATCGAAGGATTCTTAGGTGAATATACAACCGAAGATTCGATCCTTGCTAATATTGGTAGAAGTGTCCAATTCTTATTCACTCCACTTGGATTTGGTTCTCAACTTGGATCATATGGATGGATCTTTGCAGTTGCCGCTATTACTGGTCTTATCGCTAAAGAAAACGTTATTGCTACATTTGCAATGCTTGGTGCTGTTATTGCTCCAACTGTTGATATTTCTGCATTTGAAGGCGCTCTTGGATCGATCGAAGGTGCAACTGACGTTGCCTTAATGATACAAGCGACAGGTATTACGACTGCAGGATTAATTTCATTTGTTGCATTCAATATGCTTACAATTCCTTGCTTTGCAGCAGTTGCTACAGCTAAAGCAGAAGTTAAGCCAGGTACATTTAAATGGACCATCTTATTCTGGCTCGGCGTTTCTTATGTTGTTGGAACATTAATTTATACCATTGGCGATTGGTGGTGGACTAGCTTTATTTGGGTAGTTATCGCTGCATTAGTCATCGTCGGCATATATCTTTGGAATAAGTATCATAATACAGATAAAAATTTGAAGCTATCGTAATATGAGCGTAATTGAAATCGTAGTAATAGTAGTTGCTTGTTTAGCCGTAATAGGTGTTATCGCTTACTTTATTTATAAGAAAGTTGTTAAAAAAGAACCTATCGGCGACTGTGGATGTTGCGCTCAACAAGCTAAAAATCTTGTTAAACAGTACCATAAGAAATATGGTAAAAAGAATGACAATACACAAGAAGTACACTGCTGTTGTTGCGAAAATAAAGAACAACTTGAAGATACAAATTCCGATATTCAAGCTAATAGATAATTAAAAAATGAAGCAGTAGTTTGAGATCGAATTACTGCTTTTTATTTTGATGTTTTTAATAAAATATTCGGGTTCTGCAGGGTTTTTCTTTAAATTAAGGACTTTTTTATCTAATTTTTATGCAAAATAAAAACCCCTAACCAGGAGGTCAGGGGTATAACCTTTAGATTGGTGGCGAGGGAGGGATTTGAACCCCCGACCTCCGGGTTATGGGCCCGACGAGCTACCGAACTGCTCCACCTCGCGATATCGGTATTAAATAAATTGGCGGAGAAAGAGGGATTCGAACCCTCGCTTGACTTGCGCCAACTATCGGTTTTCAAGACCGACCCCTTCAGCCAGCTTGGGTATTTCTCCGTAATGGTGGACCATCTAGGACTTGAACCCAGAACCTAGCCGTTATGAGCGGCTTGCTCTAACCAGTTGCGCTAATGGTCCGTTTTTTAATTGGTAGCAGTGAAGGGACTTGAACCCCCGACATATCGGGTATGAGCCGACCGCTCTAGCCAACTGAGCTACACTGCCATAATTTGGTGGACCCACGGAGAATCGAACTCCGAACTTAAGCTTGCAAAGCTAACGTTATCCCATTTAACTATGGGCCCTCACGCAAGCGCCTTATTATTATACGCTTTAAATAAAATTTAATGCAACAATCTTTTGAGCGCGTTTGAGTGATTTTTTAATATTTTTTTTGCTTTTGGAAAGTATCTTTTAAAAATAAAACACCGAAACTATCGGATATTTCGGTGTCATGTTTTGGAGAAATATATAAGTGTAGTAGAGTTTTACTCTACTGATATTTTAAAGAAATAATTTTGTATGTCAAGCGAAATGTTAACATAAGTTAACTATTTTTTATTTAACTTTATTTTGCTTTCTTATATAATAAAGCCATGTCAAATTTATCAATGTCCACTGAAGACTATTTAGAAGCCATTTACATGATTGAACTTGAGAATAAATCGCCGAAAGTTCATTCAGTTGCAATCGCTAAACATCTTGGCGTTACTAAGGCTGCTGTAAGCCGTGCCATGAATCATTTAGCAAGTTCTGAATTAATTGAAAAAGAACTTTACGGAAATATTTCTTTGACTGATAAAGGTCGAGAAATAGCTATAGCCGTCTACGATAAACATTTAACTTTAAAAACTTTTTTGATGAACATCGGGATAAGTGAAGAAGTTGCTAGTATCGATTGCTGTAAAATTGAACACATAATTAGTGAAGAAACTTATACAAAAATTAAAGAATTCAATTCTGAGTTTGGTGAGCTAAAAAGGGGATAAACCCTGCAGAACCTAACTATTTTTTCAAAAAGTTTAATAAATCAACATGCTTGGCGTTAAAGAAATATTTAGTTTTGATGTCTCGATGGATAAAATTGATCCATCTAAAAAAGAACAAATATTCAAAAAATATAAACAAAGAATAGATTCGTATCGTGATAATCATGCTAGAGAAGTTTTTAAAGAAACTTTGTTGACCATTAATACACTTTTAGAACGTAAATTTAATACTAATTTGATTGAAACGACCCTTTCATATGAAGAAAAAGGAGCGCCAAAGCTATCTAATGGTCTAAATATTTCCTATTCACACACAGAAAATATCGTTTATGTTGCGATAAGTAGTAAATATGTTATTGGTTGCGACATAGAAATAGCTAAATTTAGAGATTATCAAGGTATCGCTCAAAGATTTTATGATGAACAAGAGTATTTTTGTTTGAAAAATACGAATCAAAATAGGGTAGCAGATGTTTTTTATAAATTTCGGACCACGAAAGAGGCCTATTTAAAAGTTTTAAAAGTCGGCTTATACAAAACGCTAGATAGTTTCAAGATTATTAAATTTAAAAAGATTGTTGATAAAGATAATCCTAATATAAATGTAAAAATTAGAACCAGAAAAGTTAAAGGGTTTTATACTTCATTAGTTGTCATAAAATAACTTTTTTACAAAAAGAGCGGGGTTCTGCATGGTTTTTATATCTAAATGTAAATTAACATAGTAATTTCCGGTTTTGAATTTTATCCACGATTTGCAAAGTC
>CAYLSZ010000037.1:0-5602 GCA_964386745.1 uncultured Staphylococcaceae bacterium
GTAGTACCGCCGACATCAATGCCAATATTTGCTATTTTCACTACCTTTCCTCCAGCAATAAAATTATATGGGAAAAGTGCATAAAAATCATTATTATATTGAACATTTTTTGCACTTTTTAAGACTATAGTCTTAAACTTTGACGAAAGAGGCTTTAAAGAGACCTACTAAACAAAAATCTAGTTTTGTTTTTTATATAAAACCGCCTGTTTTTGAGCAAAAACCCTGCTAAACCTGGCTCTTTTTGTAAATTTTCTTACCTTTAATTAATACTTGTTTAACGAATTCTTTATCGTTGATAACATCATCAAAGCTACTAATAGTAACAGTTTTATGGAACTTTGTTTCTAGCTCGAGATGTATCTCTTTTATCTCAATATAAATAATTTCTCCACCAACAAGAATTAACTCGATTGGGCTATCTTCCATTGCTAAATTGTCGGCATAATTTCCAATTAAGATACATGCCTTAACGGATGGATGTTTTTCTAAAGTCTTTCTTACTTTTGCAGCAATTTCATTGACTGTCCAAATTCTTTTAGCCTTTTGTGCATCAAGTTCTTCTTTTAAAACGCGCACATAAAAAAGATATTTTAGATCATCCGATTTTTCTTGTTCGTTTTCATATCTCCAATACGAAATCAAAGAAATCCCCAAGATATCTGCGCATTCTTCTTGAGTCAAATTAAGTTTCTTTCTTAACTCTTTGAGTTCGTTGGTGGCCATCATTAATATTATATAATTAAACGGCCATAAAAACTGCTATTTTTGTTTTAAAGGACAAATAACAAACGAATTTTTCGATTTATCAAATACTAAATCTTGGTCTTTAAAATGATTTAGATAATCTTTAATATCTGCGAGATATCTAAACACTGTTCTTTCTGAACACTTTAAAGTTTCGCAAAGGAATTTCATATCTACCTGTTGCTCATTTTTTAATAAATCATAAATTACTAAAATCCGTTTTCCCTTATTCACTAAACTCTCTCCCTATTAAACTTAAGATTCTAAATAATCTCTACTTCGATAACGTGTCTAATTCTATAAAAGGCACGACTGTGAGGTCGGATCAAACCTCACTTAATACATTTTTTTAATCTTATCCACCTATATTATATTTTGTGTAATGTCCAAAAATTTGGACATGACAAAAAAATTTACAAAATAAAAAACCAGGACCGTAGTCCTGGTATGTTTGATTGTTCAATTATTATTAATTAGTCAGCAATATATGGTAATAAAGCCATGAAACGTGCATTTTTGATAGCTCTAGCGAGTTCTCTTTGATATTTTGCACAAGTTCCAGTTAATCTTCTTGAAGCAATCTTACCGCTTGGGGTAAGGAACTTTTTAAGAAGTTCAACGTCTTTATAATCGATATATTTAATTTTGTTCTTTGTGAAGTAACAAACTTTCTTTCTAACTCTTTTTTTAACGTAGGCCATATTTTTATCCTTTCTAAACTATATTAATTAGAATGGTAAATCATCATCAGCTAGATCGTCTGCGCTTTCAAGATTTTGATCAGCTTCATATGGTTTATCACTTTCGAAATCATTTGCATATGTTGTTCCGTTAGCGGTAGATTCGCCTTTAGGACTTAAGATAGTGACTCGATCGGCAACAACTTCAACAACTTGAGCGTTGGTACCATCGTTTCTTTTATAAGATCTTTGAGTTAATCTACCATCGACACCAACTAAGGTTCCTTTTTTGGAATAATCGCAAAGATAATTTGCTGATTGATTCCAAACTGTTACAGGAATAAAACTAGTAGTTCTATTTCCTTCAGCGTCACGAGTTTGATTATCGACTGCGACGGTAACAGTTGTAACGGAAGTTCCGTTATTGGTCTTTCTTAACTCAGGATCGCGAGTCAATCTTCCAACAAGTACAACCCTATTAATCATAAACTTGATCCTCCTTTTAAAAATTAATCTTTATCAACAGTAATTAAGTAACGGAGTACATTATTGTTGATTTTTGTAAGACGATCAAATTCCTTAAGTGTGTCTACATCAGCTTCAACTTTCCACACGACATAGTAGCCTTTGGTTTGTTTTTTGATTTCGTAGGCTAAGGTACGAAGTCCCCATCCGCCAGTTTTGGTGACTTTTCCACCTCTACTGGTGAAGATGGCTTCGAGCTTATTTTGTTCAGCTTCGAGAGCAGCTTCGTCTAAGTCGGCTTTTAAGATGTACATAAGTTCATACTTTTTCATACTTATACCTCCCTTTGGTCATTTCTGGCTACTTTACGTAGTAAGTAGCAGAGAAGATTCGATTAAAAGCGCTTAAATATCATATAGAAATTAAAGTTTAATGTAAAGAACTTAAGGCTAAATATGGCCCAATTTGATCCTTACATATACAAGTACGTTTCAAATTATGAAAGTTGGGGGGATAAATTTTAAAAAATTTATTTATCCTCTTTCATAGTTGGGAATAAAATGACTTCGCGGATAGTTCTTTCGTTGGTTAAAAGCATGACAAAACGGTCAAAACCGATACCGATTCCACCAGTTGGTGGCATGCCGTATTCTAAAGCTTCAATAAAGTCATTATCCATTTCGTTAGCTTCATCATCGCCAAGTTCTTTAGCTTTAAGTTGAGCGATAAATCTTTCTTTTTGATCGATTGGATCATTAAGCTCGCTATAAGCATTAGCGATTTCGCTACCGTTTATATAAAGTTCAAATCTTTCGGTAAATCTTGGATCTTCGCCTTTTTTCGTTAATGGACTAACTTCGATTGGATGACCATAAACAAATGTTGGTTGAATAAGTTCTTCCTCGCAATATTCCTCAAATAAAGCATTTAAGATATAGCCTGTGCTAGTCCAGTGAGGTTCGACTTTGATACCTTTTTCTTTGGCAAATTTCTTCGCTTCTTCGAAGGTTATTTGTTTATTAAAATCAATTCCGCATTTTTCTTTAACAAGATCGACCATTGATACCCATCTAAAATCAGGTCCAAAGTCGAGTTCTTTATCTTGATAGGTAATTTTGGTTGTAGCAAAAATTTCTTGTAATACGTAACGAATGACGCCTTCACAGATTTCTCTCATCGATTGTAAATCGCCAAAGGCTTCATATAATTCGACGGTTGTGAATTCTGGATTGTGTTTCGCATCCATGCCTTCGTTTCTAAATAAACGGCCAAATTCATAGACTTTTTCAAGTCCACCAACGATGAGTCGTTTAAGAGGTAATTCGGTTGCAATACGTAAGTAGAGGTCTTTATTTAATGCGTTATGATGCGTGATAAATGGTTTAGCATTAGCTCCACCAAGGATTGGGCTTAAGACGCTAGTTTCGACTTCGACAAATCCTTTTGAATCGAAGTATCTTTGCATAGTTCTCATGATTTTTGGTCTTAATAAAGCAACTCTTTTAGCGTCTTCATTCATGATTAAATCGAGGTATCTTTTACGATATCTTTCTTCAACATCGGTTAAACCATGGAACTTTTCAGGGAAGACTCTTAAGGATTTTGTTAAGAATGTAAATTTATCAACACGAAGGGTAATTTCACCTGTGCGAGTTCTCATTAAGCGGCCTTCTAAACCAACAATATCACCGATATCACAGACTTTAAAAACATCGTAAGATTCTTGTCCGACAGTGTCGATTGAGATATATGCTTGAATCTTTCCTTCTTTATCTTGAATGTTCAAAAATGAGGCTTTTCCCATCTTTCTTAAAAACATTATTCTTCCAGCTAATTTGACGCGAATATTTGCTTTTTCAAGCTCCTCTTCGCTTAAATTTGGGTCTACTTTTTCTTTTGCGCTTTTCGTTGAATCGGTTCTATCAAAACGTTTTCCCCATGGGTCGACACCCATATCTTTTAACTTATTTAACTTTTCTCTACGAGCCAATTCTTGATCATTTAATTTCTCTTCCATCGTGTAACTCCTAAAATCGTGAATATTATATAAAAAACCTTTGGTTTTTTCGACTGTTGGTATAAATGAGGTGTTATTTCCTATTCGTTTTTCTGCAGTTTTTGAACAAAAACCCTGCAGAACCCCAATATTTTTTAAGAAATTGTGTTTAAAATATAGTTTAATTCATCAATTGATTTTATCTCAACTAGACGTTTTCTGATTTGCTTTGCGTTATCAAATCCATAGAAAAATTTAGGGGCAATTCCTTTTAACATTGAAGTTGCTTGTCGTTCCCCTTTTTCTTCAAGAAGCAATTTTGCGTATTCTTTTAAGTGCAATATCTGTCTATTTATATCGAGTGTTTCATCGTATTCTTCACCATTAAGCGCCTTATTAATATTAGTAATAAGTTCAGGGTTCCCAATTGCCCCTCGAGCAATACAAACTGCATCGGCGCCCGTAATTTCTAACGCTTTTTTAGCCTCATCAACAGAGAATATATTTCCACTAATTGCAAACGGAATTTTGATATATTTTTTAAAATCTTGAACGGCTTCATAATGTGGCAATCCGCTATATAATTCCTTCTTTGTACGAGCATGAATTGCTAAAAATTTAACGCCCGCGCGCTCTAAAGTTTTCGCAATTTCGATTATATTTATCTCGTTAAAACCAAGGCGAATTTTTGCTGTTACGGGCTTTTTAGATCTATCGACAATCTTCTTCATGAAATCGTATAGATTATCTAAATCGGTCAATAAATAACTACCTGCTCCGCCTTTTAAAACCTTTGGAACGGGACATGCTAAATTGATATCTAATATGTCATATTGAATGTCGCTATTCTCCAGAATATCGATAGCTTTAAGCATCTTTTCGATATTTCCACCGAATAACTGTAAAGCCAATGGATATTCGCTTCCATCGGTATAAGATAAGCGTTTCGTTTCCTTATTTCCGTATATTAAACCGGAGTCGCTAATCATCTCAGTATAGGTATAACTTACGCCAAATTGGCGCATAAATTTTCTATAAGAAAAAGAAGTTATTCCGGCCATCGGGGCCAGAATAACTTTCTCTTTTATTTCGATATCACCTATTTTAAAACTCATTAATTAAATAGATTATTAGTCTTTTTTCTCTTCAGTTTCAGTTGGTTTTTCTTCGGCTGTATCAATAGTTTTTGTAGTTTTAGCTCTAGTAGTTTTTGGTTTTTGAACTACTTCTTCAGTAGTGGTTGTAGCTGTTTCTATAGGTTTAGATTCTTCAACTTTAGTTTCAGTAGTTTTAGTTTCTTCGACCTTTTGTTCACTATGACCGTTTGTACTACTTAAAGCAGTATCTTTTTGAGTGACTTTTTCTTCAGGCAACTTGCGATTTTTGAGTAAGTAATCGATTTGCTCTTCAGTAATAGTTTCGTGCTCAAGCAAAGTTTCAGCAATTAAGATAACGTCATCTTTTCTTTTTTCAATAATATCGAGAGCTTGTTGATGTGCGCTTTCGATAATATTACGAACTTCGCGGTCGATTTCATCAGCAACTTTGAGCGAGAAATTACGTTGAGTATTCGTATAGTCTCTTCCTAAGAAGACGCTTCCGCTATCTTTTTCATATTGGATTGGACCGAGGGAAGACATACCATATTCAACGACCATGCTACGAGCGATTTGAGTAGCGACTTCAATGTCGTTACTTGCTCCGGTTGAGACGT
>CAYLSZ010000038.1:0-5552 GCA_964386745.1 uncultured Staphylococcaceae bacterium
GTAGTTGCATCAACGACATTTAATTTGACAATTGCTGATCATACTCAATCTAATAGTTACACTAATGGAGGCGATGAAGGACACTATTATGTGTGTAGTGAATGTGATAACGAGATAGAAGGTACAACTTCTCTCCATGAATATACCAATACAATAATTAGAAGTACTGATAGCACCAATGGTACGCATACACTTAAATGTGATGATTGTGATTATACAAAAGAATTTAATTGTTCTTATACTGCTATTAATAGTCGTAATGTTAGCGATGGTACTCATGAAGTTCAATGTTCAGTATGCACAAACACAAAACAACATACTGGTACAGCGACACAATACAATGCTTATCAACACTATTACATATGTAATTCCGATGACTGTAATGAAACTATCTTTAGCACATCAAATAATCCAGTAGATTGTACTTATAATTATAGTTATTCTGATGGTGTAAATGGAAATGGCGAACATTATGCTTATTGTGAATGTAATAACTACAAAACGCATACTAGTAAGTATGTAAGTAGTGATGGTAACAACCATTATTATGTGTGTCAAACTGAAACAAACTGTGGATATAATTCATCATTACAATCTAATACATCAACTCAACATACTTATAATAATGCTGATACTAATTGGAGTGTTGATTCTAATAGTTCCACAACTCATAAAGTAAAATGTGATGATTGTGATTATGAAAAGGACGTGGAATGTAGTTATACAACTGACTCGTCATATGATATTTCTAGCAGTACTCCAACTCACACCATAGCGTGTAAATGTGGTAATACTGTAACTCATAATCTCACATTAAACACGGGTAGTAGCGGCACTCACTCATATTCATGTGCTGATCAAAATTGTAATTACTCAATAAGTGATAGTTGTGTTTATGTATTTGATGATAATATATATGATACAAGCGCAATGACACATACCCTCACTTGTGAATGTGGCGCTACAACTGAACATGCGATTAAAGTCGTTAGTAGTAATAATGGAAATGAACATTACTATGTATGTGCTGATGATAATAGTTGCACATTCTCTACATCATCAAACCCAGAAGCTTGTACGTTTACTGAATATGTTTCTGATTCAGTCACTGCAACAAGTCATTCTGCTAAATGTACAACCTGTGATAATGTTGTCGTCAGTCACACTACAGAAGCAAATTCTGATGGTTCAGGAAACCACTCCTATACATGTGCTGAAACCACAAATGCATGTAATTTGGGTTCTCAAAACATTAGCGGCGTTTGTGATCACGACACTGAACAAAATTATATCGGTAACGGTCAACATACTGCTAAATGTAGCGAATGTGGTTATCAAGTCACTCATGCTATGTCAATAGTTAAAGGATCTAATGGCGAACACTATTACCAATGTAATACTTGTAACTTTACCTCAGAAGCTAACAAGGAAACTTGTGTATACAATATATGGAGTGCTGACAAAGGTGATGGATCTCACACTGCAGAATGTATCTGTGGTGACACAACAACGCACACTGGTACATTAACTAGAAATAATGATGGCACCCACTATTATAACTGTACAATTTGTTCTGATGGTTCAACTGCAGTTCAATGTGAGTATACCTATAATTATGAAGATTACAGCAATGGAAGCCATAAAGCTGAATGTGTCTGTGGCAATTACGAAGATGACCACATAAGCGTATTAAAAGATTCTGGTGATGGCACCCACCATTACTATGAATGTACCGATCCAGATTGTACTTTTAGTACTCAAACCACTACCACATTAGAACACACCTTCGCTAATGGTAATTATGTAGGTACAGGTAGCGATGGATCCCATGAAATTAAATGCGATTCCTGTGATTATACAAAAACTGAATACTGTACTTACGATACATTTGCTAATGATAACGGTAATGGTAATCACACTGCTAAATGTGGATGTGGTGCTACAACTGATCATACTGGCACAATCCATGCAGATAGTAATGGTACTCACTATTATGATTGTTCTACTTGCGATTATAGTGTAACTGGAATAACTTGTGAGTATACCTATAATTATGAGGATTACAGCAATGGAAGCCATAAAGCTGAATGTGTCTGTGGCAATTACGAAGATAACCACACAAGCACATTAAAAGATTCTGGTGATGGCACCCACCATTACTATGAATGTACCGATCCAGATTGTACTTTTAGTACTCAAACCACTACCACATTAGAACACACCTTCGCTAATGGTAATTATGTAGGTACAGGTAGCGATGGATCCCATGAAATTAAATGCGATTCCTGTGATTATACAAAAACTGAATACTGTACTTACGATACATTTGCTAATGATAACGGTAATGGTAATCACACTGCTAAATGTGGATGTGGTGCTACAACTGATCATACTGGCACAATCCATGCAGATAGTAATGGTACTCACTATTATGATTGTTCTACTTGCGATTATAGTGTAACTGGAATAACTTGTGAGTATAACACCTCCCACACTGATAACTCTGATGGAACACACGCATCAGAATGTGCTTGTGGTAATACTCAAACTATAACATGTTCCTATTCTAATCAAACGGGTGATCACGAATATACATGTGATTGTGGTGCTATTAAAACTACTGAACATTCTTATGGTGATTGGACTACAACGATAGAAGCAACCACAACTAGTGAAGGAGAAGAAGCAAGAACTTGTATAGACTGCGGACACACTGAAACTAGAACGCTAGATATATTACCAGTAGACACAGATGACTCTACTTACATGTGGTTATGGTTAATTATCGCATTAGAAGGCTTAGTTATTATTGGCTTAAGTGTTGGATCTTCTGTTATTAAAAAGAGCAACTAAGAAAAGCGTTGTGAGGTAAGAAAATGATATTTTATATATGTATTGGTATTATTATCGCGCTAGCAGTAGTTATTCTTGGTTTAATTATTTATATTGTTAGCTTAACAAGAAAAAGAAAAAAAGAAATAAATCAAAATAAAAAATAAGTTTGCTCTTATCAATGATGAATACTTGGATTCCTTTTATAGATACAGGTTTGCTCATTACCTTTAAAATGAGCCCCTATTTTGATTAATGCTCCATTTGTATTAATAACAAGAAACTTAATAGTCGACTTTGTGTCGACTATTTTGTTTAAGTTAATAATAGGTCAGGAAAAATGAGCAACACTAGAATTTCCTAAAAAGCCCGATTTTGCAGGTAAAACCCTGCAGATCGCCACTCTTTTTATTAAAACTCGATATTTGTAATCAATCTTCAACCTTATATTTTTCTTTGAATTCGTTAAAAGTTTCGAGTGACTTTTTATAAAACTCTTCACCGTTTTCAATAAAATAAATCTTGAAAATTTGACCGCTAACTTTACCGATTCCAGTAAAGATATGTTTATATTGATAAAACGATTTATCACCAATTGGATAAATAAAATAAATAACCTCTAAATTAACAAATATCGCCCTATTTAATTCAATATCTTTGATGTTTCTAAAGCTAATAAAGAAATCATATTTTTTAAATAGATGATAATCAGATCCATATATACCATCACTAGCTAAAGTGATGGTGCATTTTTTAGTTGCTAAGACGATATTAATAATGAGTGTTAGAGTAATTAAAAATACTACTAATCCAACTACTAATATTCCAATTCCTACTTTATTTATTGTGTCGATATTAATAGTAGAAGTAGTTGAATCTATTGTTCCACAATATATTAATAAGGCTACTCCACCAATAATTAATAACGATGAAACAATAAGTAAAAATATATGAAACGGTTTATTTTTTTTTGAGATAAATTTAGCAGTTAATATTTCTTTTTCCTTAGGTACATTCATGGCTAAAATGTTAAATCGATAGGGTGTAGATGTCAAATGTACTGGTGAAGTAATTTGAATTTTATTGATTAAAGAAAAATGCCCTATAGACTTATAACCGAACAATCAACAAATTCAGTCTATAGGGCTGATCAACACGCCTCGCAACTATTTTATTGAATAAATCAAGTGTTCTAGCAGTGTACATTTGTATATAAATTGTCACTGCTAGAAATTACCAATTTTTGAATATTGTCAATGTAAATATTTTTGGCTGGTTCGAATAAAATTAAATAATATTAACATAATATAAAGAATTATTTTCTTGTTAATTAATTAAGTTTAATAATATTTATTATCTTAATAATTTTCGCGTATACGAAGATTATGTCTAAAAGATTTTAGGAGGAATATTATGCGTAAATCATTCAAAAACGTCTTGATGCTAACCTCAATACTTACGTTAGGAGGAGTAGCAACAAGTATTGTTACAGGATGTGATCAATCAACAGAGTATACCGCTACATTTAGCCCTGCTGCTGGCGCTAGTTTATACGTTAACGGAACTCAAATTACCGCTACAAACACAACATTATCTTTTGCTGAAGGCGAAACCGTTGCTTTAACTTTCGTTGTCGATCAAGACTACGAATTATCATCAGTTAGCGTAGTTGATGCTTCAGGAAGCGAAGTTGCTGTTACAGCAGGAAGTGGTAATTCATACACATTCTCAATGCCTGCAAGTAACGTAATTGTAAGTTATGTCGCTACAAGTACCGCAAGTTATTCAATCACAACTGACTATAGTTCATCTGATTGTATGGCTTATACGAGTGCTCGTACTTCTAAAGCTGGTTTAACAATTACTGTTACTGTTATGGTCTATAATGGTAGATACCTTATCGATAATGGTGTCACTGTTACTGGCGCAACATCTGGTTCAGCAGTTGAAGTAACTTCAGTTAGTTCAACTCAATATACTTTTGTCATGCCTGCTGAAAACGTAACCGTCACTGTTACCTGTGGTCAATACGACTACTATGTCACTGTCGAAGATGATGCTAACTTCAATATCAGCCTCGATGTCGATACAACTGAAGCTCTTCACTATGGCGATACCGTCACCGTTACCGTTACTTCAAAAGGAACTGGTGAAGATGAATATGCTGTTTCTGGCATCACTGTTTTAGATGAAGATGATTCTGCAGTTAGTTATAGTCAAGAAACCTATGGCGTCTTTACATTTAGAATGCCAGCAAGCGATGTCACAATTAGTGCTGATGGTTTCCAAATGACAAGTGATTATCAATTAAATAATGTTATTGATAAAATTGTTGATAGCAACGATTACTTATTAGAAGTTTATGCTACTGATGGTGAATACGTTAGTGGTGTCGAAGCTGCTGATACTGTTAGTAACACCAAAGAATTTGGTGAGGACACCTATTTCTATGCTAGAAGTATCGGTGATACTGGATGGTTCACTGGTCATGGTTGGCATAATACAAGTGATGATAAAGTAGGAAGCTACTATTTCTCATCTAGCGCTGATGGATATGCAGTTGCTGATTACTATTACTATGATGATACTGTAACTGATTATCACGATATCGTTCTTACCTTAGATGATTTTGATGACTATGCTACTGATGCAACTTCAGTCTATTGGGATATTGATTCAAATAGTAGTACTGATGCTCAATACTTTGCTAGTTACTTTGC
>CAYLSZ010000039.1:0-5443 GCA_964386745.1 uncultured Staphylococcaceae bacterium
TTTATTGTAAACTTGTTATCAAGCATAAATGTATAACGCTAAAAGCATTAGAGCGCATCTGTCACATAAATAAATCTGGTAATGTCGTTTAAATCAGCTAGCCTGTTTTTTTGAAGCGTTGTATTTTGCGAAAACTGCATTGTTGAGTGTTGGTATTGAAAACTAAAAACGGCGGGTAGTATTAGGTAGTATGAAAAAGAGGAGCATACAAGTGATGATATCATTATTACTAATGAATCCCATCACACTATGGTTGCTTACAGATAACTTTGTTGTATCTGTGGCTATCAGTTTTCTTATTGTGATTTTTACTGTCCTATTATTTCATAAGACGCGTTCTGTACGCCTTAGAGTATGGTGGCTGAACATCATTGCCATCGCCAGTATTTGCTATCATGCAGAACTTGTATTTGTGTTACTCTTTAATAAATATGATGTCCCTAATCTATACGAAATTAAAGGAGCCTACTATTTTAACAAGCCAAATCTTGAACAGAGATTTGAAAATGAAGAATTTACATCTTACTATAAAACAAACGAGCAAGGTTTAAGGATTCCGTTGTCAATAGATGCTTCAAAAAGAGTAAAGACCTGCGATTGGTTGTTTGTAGGAGACTCTTTCACTCAGGGAGCACAAGTGGATTACGAAGAAATGTACACTTCTTTGTTATCCAAATGGTTCCCGGATAAGGTGATTGTGAATGCCGGTATAAGCGGAGCCGGGATCCCGGAAATATATAAATACTTACAGGGTGAAGGCATGAAACTTCATCCCAAACACGTATTTCTGCAATTAGGCGTATTCAATGATTTCTGTAATGTACAAGAACACAAAGTGAGCTTGACGGATTATGCTATGGAAAAATCCCATCTATTCCGGTATATCACCCATGCTCTATCCAGTCGTTTTGATTTACCAATAGGCAGATGGTGTGAACCATTCCGCCCCGACCGACAGGGGAACATCGATTATAATATATTATTTAAAGAAACATCGGCATACAAGGAACAGGATAAGGAAAATTTGTCTCGTTATATTGACGACATATACAAGCTATGCAAATCAAATGGAGCCGATCTGACAGTCATTTTATTGCCCTCCAAAGAACAAACTTTGCCATTAGCTATTGCAGAGGTCATGGAGGCCTATCAAATAAGTGAAGATGAACTGGATATGACATTCCCAAATAGATGGTTGTCAACTTTAGCTAACGACAAGGGAATTGCTATTGTAGACTTACTATTGCCTTTTCAGCAGTCCCGAACAAGTCCCTTTTTCAGAATAGATGAGCATCTCACTCCTGTTGGTCACCATATCATTGCCACTGAGATATGCAAAGCACTAACTTATGAAAAAACAAATTATTCTCTGATCAGTAGTGGATGGACAAACGAAAGATACCCGTCTTTGCTCACCGACAAGGGAACTATCTTGTTTCAACGTACTTACGGGCAAAATAAGTATGCAATCTGTTCAACCGATACCACTTTCAATTTTCATAGCATTCGGATTTCAAGTTATGAAGAATTGGCTCATCCTACAATTTCAATCAATGGTCGCTACTTGTCTTACACTATAGGTTGCCAGGAAAGGGGGCTGACAAAAGTCTGTGTCGAAGACCTGATTTTAGGGACTACAACAGTGGTAACGCCCGATTCGTTAATGGCTGCCATACCCGCATTTAGCCCGGATGCCAACTTTTTGGCCATGCCCGTATGGAGCACGTCGGAACATCTTGCAAATGAACCCCGTATTGGTTTATACGACATAGAGCAGCGGAAGATGCTCATGTACATCACTGATGGCAAACACGAATGCTGGCGACCGGTGTTTACAAGAGATGGTAATAGTATCTATTATATCGAAAAAGACAAAACATTTAAGATAAAGTGTTATTCTATAGACAGAAAGACAAGTATTGACGTATTGGCAACAGATTATGATATATGGGATATTTCATTGTCACCTTCCGGTAAATATATAGCTTATGCCGGTAATCCAGACGGAAATTGGGATTTATTCTTGTTCGACATAGAAAAGCAGGATATCAAACGACTGACAATGACTTCTGCGAATGAATGGGACCCGTCTTTTGGTTACGATGATTCTGATTTGCTCTTTGCATTAGAAAGTGGTTTTTTTGATGGGATATGTAGAATGAAGGTTGTTCTATGACTACACTCGTGCTAATATTAGTATCCATTCTCATATACCACTTGTCCTCAAATGTGTTTCATCGGAAAGTTATACTTTCTATTACCAGCCTTTGGGTTTATTACACCTTTGTGGAATGGTATGTGGCACTTATACCCGTAATGGCTTGTGTTACGTACTTACTTCATCAAGAAGTACTCAAAGGAAGAAAGGTCAAACATATACTATTTATACATTGTTTATTCTTGATAGCAGGATTATTGCTTATGAAGTATGGCATTACAAGTATCTTAATGCCTGCGGGTTACTCTATAATGGCATTTAGCAGTATTTCCGTTATATGTGATGGCTATAGAAAGTCTGAGAAACATTCATTCTTAGATATATTGTGTTTTATCTCGTTCTTTTCCAAAATATTGGCTGGCCCTTTAGAAAGGATAAATGCATTAACACAACAATATGATTCTCGGATAAGTGCTCAGTCAATCTATATTGGAATGAAGCACATTGTGTTCGGTCTCTTTGGGAAATATATTATTGCCGATAATATCGCAAATACTCTAATATTTGACAATGGCTGTTTAGATGTAATAATGTCCACCATTAACTATGCTATAATGTTCTACATGGACTTCTGGTCATATTGCAACATAGCTATTGGGGGCGCATCTTTATATGGTATAACCCTGTCCCAAAACTTTTGTTCGCCATATTCGGCAACTTCTTTTCGGAACTTCTGGAAACGCTGGAATATAACCTTAACATCTTGGTTGAGGGATTATGTATATATCCCATTGGGAGGTAATAGAACGGGAATGTATAAACAGCTATTTAACGTACATATCGTGTTTATGATAAGCGCTTTATGGCATGGCGTGTCTATTCCTTTTCTGATATGGGGTTTACTACATGCCGGTCTATACTCTGCGGAATGCCTGATACAACGGAAAAGATCACATGATCCTATACTGTATAGGGTGTTAGTGCTTATGTCTGTGTGTATGTTATGGCAAATGTTTAGATTTGATACCATCACTGATTTGGTTAATTATCTATGGCAGTTCTGCGAGTGGAAAAGTGTTCATGTATCTGTAGCTATCGCATGTGCTTCATCGATACTTTGCCTATGGTACTTTGATAGTAAGAGATTCCAAGACATAATACTGGCATATCCTCGACACCATCTAAGAGTAATCGAGGAGATTGTATTGTTGTCACTAATGGCAATATGCTTGGTGTTTGTTAAAGATTACGGCTCTTCGCCGTTCATTTACTTTTCATTTTAAACGAGAACGAGATGACGGTACTTGGCATTTCTGCATTTTATCACGATTCGGCCGCAGCTATTGCAATAGATGGGATAGTTGTTGCTGCCATACAAGAAGAACGTCTGTCCAGAATAAAACACGACAACCAATTTCCTTTGCGAGCATGCAAATGGTGTCTTGAATTTTGTGGACTCAATATGGAAGCCATCGATGTTATTGTCTTTTATGAAAAACCTTTTCTGAAGTTTGAACGAATTCTGGAAAGCATGATTATATATGCACCTCATTCATACAAATCATTTTTGAGTGTAATGCCAGTTTGGATTGGCGGCAAGCTTAACATGAAAGACCTCATCAAGAGAACGGTAAAGAAGAATTTTGTGTGTAAACATCTTCCTGAAATAATGTTTATCGAGCACCATGTCGCACATGCTGCTTCATCCTACTACACTACAGATACGGCTGTAGATGAAGCTGTGGCTATACTCGTGATGGATGCTGTTGGAGAACAGACTACTACATCATTGATGGTTGCAAAGAATGGTACTATAAATACGGTTATGGAACAACATTATCCGCATTCAATCGGACTATTGTACTCTGCTTTCACTTATTTTTTGGGGTTCAAAGTAAACTCCGACGAATATAAGGTGATGGGATTGGCTCCATACGGAGATGCTATGTCACTGGAGACAAAAGCATTTATAAAAACCATAAAATCAAAGTTAGTTACAATCAATCAAGATGGTTCTATCAAACTGAACACCAAATTTTTTTTGTTTACGCATGATTTTCATATGATAAAAGATTCTGATTGGAAGCGTCTATTTGGATTTTCTGCTCGAAACCCCTCTGAACCTATTTCTCAACATCATAAGAATTTGGCCTTTGCTATTCAGTCCGTCACTCAGGAAATTGCGTGCCTTTTAGCAATAACGCTGAAAAAAGTGACAGGTGCAGATGTATTGCATATAACAGGCGGATGTGCTATGAATTGCGTAATGAATAATGCTATTCGTAAACTTGGTGTTTTCAGTAAGGTATATGTGCCTCATTCGCCGGCAGATGAGGGGTGTGCAATAGGTGCTGCTTTAGCTGTACTCCAAAAACGTTCAGTGCAGAATGCTGAACCATATCTGGGTCCATCATATTCAGATGAAGAGATTCTGAAAAGCCTCAAGTTGACAAATCTAAAGTACAGTAGGATTGAAGATGACAGACAACTATGCGCTACCACTGCAGAAATGCTTTCAGTCGGGAATATTGTCGGTTGGTTCCAAGGTAGAATGGAATTTGGGCAACGTGCATTAGGGAACAGATCTATTTTTGCAGATGCACGCGATGCTTCGATGAAAAAACATATAAACGACAAAGTAAAGTTTAGAGAAGGGTTCCGCCCATTTGCACCTGTGATTCTGGAAGAAGATGCCCTTTCATATTTTGATATAAATGTGTCTCCCTATATGATGTTTACCACCAATGTGAAGAGTAATGCAATACCTGCGGTAACTCACGTAGATAATACCGCTCGTGTACAGACCGTTGGCAAACAAAATAATCGTTTATTATATATGCTATTACAAGAATATAAGTTCCAAACAGGGATACCAGTTCTGCTTAACACCAGTTTTAATGTTATGGGCGAACCCATCGTGTGTTCCCCCCATGATGCAATTAAGACATTTGAATCGTCTGGAATTGATGTCCTTGTAATGGGGCATTACATTATAGAAAAGTAAGACACATGGAATTTATAAAAGACATCATACGTTATATCATAGAGCGCAAGAAATGGTGGATAGCTCCTATCATATTTCTTCTGCTATTGGTTGGATTGTTAATTGCGGCATCGACATCCTATATTGCACCTTTCATATATACCCTTTTCTAATATGGTCATAATCTCTATATTCAGAAAGATTTCCAAATACCTTTCAAAGATCTTGGTACATGTATTACTTAGCGGTATTTACTTCGTATTCATCGTGCCATATTCATTATTCATCAAGGAAGATGTTGG
>CAYLSZ010000040.1:0-2095 GCA_964386745.1 uncultured Staphylococcaceae bacterium
TCGCGACTTGCTATGACTAAAGCTATAAAAAATTTAAAGGTTAAACCTGACCTTTTATTAAGCGATGCGACGCCTTTATCTATTGATAATATAAGAAATGTCTCAGTTATTAAGGGTGATGCTAAGAGTTTATGTATTGCGGCTGGAAGCATAATCGCCAAGGTTTGTAGAGATCATTATATGACTGCGATGAGTAAAAAATATCCCGAATATCATCTAGATAAAAATAAAGGATATGGCACTAAAGACCATCTTGAGGCGATTAAAAAACATGGTCCTGTTAAAGGATTTTATCGCATGAGCTATGGTCCAAATCAATTTGTTCAACAAAAATTATTTTAAAAATTTATTTTAATATTCTGCAAATATATTCGACCAATTCAAATAAAATCTATCTTTTATAAAAAAAATTAAAAATTCGACCCCCCAACTTTTCTTTTGTCATGCGTACTTGTAGGTGAAGGGGGATACCATGACAGGAAGATCTTTAATGTTTTATTTATCGAATTTGTATCGAGGTGACTGGGAAGATATTTATGACCACATAAGTCGTAAAATACCGCTCGAAGTTAGTGGAGATGAGATTGAAGAAATGGCAAAAAACGCTAAATGCCAATTTGTAACCCTTATTGACCCTAATTATCCGGTTGATTTTAAGAAAATGATGGAAAGAATGCCGTTTGTTTTATATTACATTGGTGATTTTGATTTGCTTTTTGCCAAATATAGATTAAGTGTTATTGGTAGTCGCGAAGCAACATCATACGGGATAAGGTCAACAAGAGAAGTTGTTAGCAAACTACCAAAAGAGGTCGTCATAGTAAGTGGAATGGCAAGAGGTATCGATAGAGCCGCTATGGAGGAAGCGCTCGATCAAGGTCATAAAGTAATAGCCGTTTTAGGATGTGGAGTAGATGTCGTTTATCCTAAAGAAAATAAAGACATCTATGATCGCATTATAGCAAGCGGCGGATTAATCCTAAGTGAGTATCCCTTTGGGTGCGAACCAGCGCCAGATCAATTTAAAAAACGCAACCGTTTAGTTGCGGCAATCGGTCAGACACTCTTATTGGGTGAAGGTTATGGACGTAGTGGGACGAGAGTCACCATAAATTATGCGCTTACATATGGAAGGACAGTGTGCGCAATACCTTATCCATATGGTACCTCAAGTATATGCAACGAGGTAATTAAGCAAGGGGCAACATTAGTAGATAATGAGGAGGATCTATTAGAAGCAATCGGTTATCAAAAATTTTGTAATTAATATATTAATTACGCATTAAAAACTAAAAATTTCGTCTTTACTTTTATGTTTTCTTTCATTTACTATTTAGAAACTGAAAAGGTAATGTATGAAATTAGTAATTGTTGAATCTCCAACCAAAAGATTGTCTATCGGTCATTATTTAGGCGAAGACTATCAAGTCGAAGCAAGTGTCGGCCACATTTGTGATCTTGCTACTTCTGGTAAAGAAGGACTTGGTGTCGATGTGAATAATGATTTTAAGGCAACTTATGTGATCAATAAAGATAAGAAAACGGTTGTAAAAAAACTAAAAGAATTAGCTAAAAAAGCAGATGAAGTAATTTTAGCTACTGACCCTGACCGCGAAGGAGAAGCCATCGCGTATCATTTAGCAACTACATTGGACCTCGACGTAAACACAGTCAAAAGGTTGGAGTTTCATGAAATCACCAATGAATCCATAAGCCATGCGATTGAAATGCCTAGAACTATCGATATGAAACTTGTACATAGTCAAGAAGCACGACGCATTATTGATAGAATCATAGGTTTCAAAATTTCAAAACTTATTAAAAGTCGTATTAAGTCTCAGTCTGCCGGGAGAGTACAATCGGTAACCCTAAAGCTTATATGTGATCATGAAAAAGAGATACAAGATTTTGTACCTACTGAATATTACGAATTAAAAACGCGCATAAACAAAGATGGTGACGAACTAAATTTAACTTTTGTTGCCCCTTCTGATGCTGAAAAGCACAAAACCAAAGAGTATGTAGATGAGATTATTTCAAATCTATCCCCTCAAGTTACTATTAAAGAAATCAATAAACATACAAAGACTGTCGC
>CAYLSZ010000040.1:2195-5269 GCA_964386745.1 uncultured Staphylococcaceae bacterium
AAAGAAGACGAAAAGAAACAATAAAAAAGTCAAAATGTCTCAAGAAGCTCACGAAGCCATTAGACCAACCAGTTTAAAAAGAACGCCTGAATCTATCAAAAAATATTTGAAAGACAGCGAATATAAGCTTTATAAACTCATTTTTGAACGCACTCTCGCTAGTTTAATGAGTGATAAAGTTGTCGAAGTCGAAGATGTGATGTTTGATAGCAACGGCTATTCTTTTAAATATGAACAAACTCGCCAAGTCTTTAATGGCTATAACGTTTTAAATATAGATAGTGGTTCGTCCACAAAAATATATGAATTTAACGTTGGTGAACAATACGATTTTGTAAAAATCGAAGCTGAACAAAACTTTACAAAAGCTCCAGCAAGATATAGCGAAGCTAGAGTCGTTAGACTCATGGAAGAAGAAGGTATTGGTCGTCCTTCAACATATGCTTCAACTATTCAAACACTTATTTCTAGAAAATATATCGTTAGTGATAAGGGTATGATTACTCCAACAGAACAAGGAGTTAAGACAAGTTTCGTTTTAAATAAATACTTCCCTAACTTGATGAGCACTAAATATACCGCTGAAATGGAAGAAGATCTTGATAAGATTTCCGTTGGCGATGCTGAAGAGCTTGATGTCTTAAAAGATTTTTATGGTGATTTCATTGAGTTATTCGAAGAAGTTAAGAAAAACATGTACAAAGATGAGCCTGAATATACAGGGGAAGATTGTCCAGTTTGTGGTAAGCCAATGGTTATGCGTACTGGTAAATTTGGTAAATTTGCTGCATGTAGCGATTATCCAAGATGTCACTATATTAAAAAGACTGAACGCCCTGCACCAAAATTAGTTGGAAGAAACTGTCCAAAATGTGGTGGAGAACTTGTATATCGTACAAATAGACAAAATCAAGAATTTATTGGTTGTATAAATTATCCAAGGTGTGACTATATCGAAGGAGTCGAACAAGAAGAAAAGATTTGTCCAGAATGTGGTGGCAAATTAGTAGTTAAAAGAAGTAGAAATAGATCATTCTATGGATGTAGTAACTATCCGGAATGTAAACATACGGAATCTATTAAGAAAAAACAATGATAATCAACATAATAGGAGCAGGATTAGCTGGTTGCGAAGCGGCGAATTTTTTAGCAAATCATGGTTTTAAGGTAAATCTATACGAAAAACGCCCTATTGCTAAAAGTGAAGCCCATCATACTGATTTATTTGGTGAATTAGTATGTTCAAATTCTTTAAAATCAAAGAATTTAGATAATGCCTGTGGACTATTAAAAGAAGAAATCCGTTTAATGGGTTCTTTAATGATGGAAGCGAGTGAGGTCTCTAAGGTTCCAGGTGGCGAATCTTTAAATGTTGATCGAACCGTTTTTGCTGAATATATAACGAATAAAATTAAAAGTAATCCAAATATAAACATCATTTATGAAGATGTAGATGAACTTAAAGACGGTATTAATTTAATTACTACTGGACCATTAACAAGCGCAAACTTGCTCAATAAACTTAGCGATATTACAGGCGAAAAAATATATTCATTTTTTGATGCAAGTGCACCTATTGTTGAAAAGTCATCAATCGATTTTTCTAAAGTCTACTTTAAATCTAGATACGATAAAGGGGAAGGCACCTATATTTGTTCTGGAATGGGAAAAGAACAATACGTAAATTTTGTTAATGAGTTAGTAAATGCAAAGAAAGCGGAACTTCATAGTTTTGATACTCAATATTTTGAATCCTGCTTACCAGTAGAAGTAATGGCTAGTCGTGGTGTTAACACTTTGCGATATGGACCTTTAAAAGCGGTCGGACTAGATAATAATGGTCATGAATATTATGCTGTCGTTCAACTTAGACAAGATGACCTAATTGGCGATTTTTATAATTTGGTTGGCTTCCAAACAAACCTCACATATCCAGAACAACGAAGAGTTTTCTCTATGATTCCAGGATTAGAAAATGCAAAGTTTGTTCGCTATGGATTGATGCATAGAAACTCATATGTCTATGCACCTAAAGTTTTAAATGATGATTTATCCTTAAAATGTAACGAGAATATTTATATTGCTGGGCAACTTTCAGGCGTTGAAGGTTATGTTGAAAGTGCTGCTAGTGGATTGCTTGCTGCATATTATATTTATCTAAGATTGACTAAAAAATCTTACAAAAAAGCGGGGTTCTGCAGCGTTTTGGGTGCATTAATACGTTATATTACACATACAGGTCTCAATAATTTTGCTCCTATGAATGCTAATTTTGGAATTATTTATAGAGCTAACATTGATAAAAAAGAAGTGGTTATTGAAAGAGCTTTGAAAGATATTAGAGCTTTTAAAAAACAAGTAGATGAATAATTACGAGAAAGAATTTTTAACATATTTAAAAATTGAAAAAGCGCTAGCTAATAACTCAATCGCATCTTATAAATTCGACATAGATGATTTTAATAACTTTTTGTTTTATCAAAATAAATACTTAGATGAAGTCAACGAAGCGTTGATAAACGACTATATTGAATCGCGCAAAAACAAAGGGTTAACAGATAGGTCGATAAATAGAAAGTTGAGCGCATTAAGACAGTTTTATGTATTTTTAAACGATAAAAATTACCTGAATAATAGCGCTTTTAGTAAATTTAAGAACTTAGAGGTGGAAGAAAACCCAATCGAAACGCTTACTATAGAAGAAGTTAATGAATTACGAGCATTAAATAGACGTCGTAATGACGAAATGATGACGCGCGACCAAGCGATTTTAGAATTATTAGTTCATTGTGGACTAAAAGCCAGTGAATTAATAAGTCTAAAAACAACTGATATTAGTTTTAATGATAATCGAATTTTTCTTAATGGAAATAAAACTATCATTATAAGTAGCGAAGCTAAAGATGCGATGATGGAATATGCTAGAAACTTAAGAAGAACTTTGGTATTAAGAAATAAAGATAGTGGTGTTTATCATTATTTCTTTTTAAATAAAAATGGAAAGAAATTAACGGTAAGAGGACTTGAATATATCTTAAAATCCATCGATGAAAAAACCGGCCTATTTTTAGAAA
>CAYLSZ010000041.1:0-4812 GCA_964386745.1 uncultured Staphylococcaceae bacterium
TTGCAAATCGTGGATAAAATTCAAAACCGGAAATTACTATGTTAATTTACAATTAATAGGCTTTTGCAGCGTAGATTAAGTACTTCGCTTTCTTACCACAAACTGGACAAATATCATCGATTGCTATTTGATCAAATGGGATGCATCTAATTGTGGTTTGATATTTTTCTTTGAGTTTATTTTCGCACTCTTCATCACCGCACCACATCATTTTTACATAGCCACCATGAGCGATAGCTTCTTCAAATTCTTCTGACGAATGGACTTCACGGATGTTATTTAATAAATTCATTAAGGCTCTTTTATACATTTCGTTATGAATGTCTTGAAGTTCGTTTTTGATAATTGTCGTTAAATTCTTATCGATTTCGACAAACTTCTTCTCTCTATCGACTCTTCTAACTAATACGATATGGTTCTTTTCTAAGTCTTTAGGTCCAAGTTCAATACGGAGTGGAACTCCTTTCATTTCATATTCATTGAATTTCCATCCAGGAGTTTTATCGGATTTATCAAGTTTTACTCTAAAGCCAGCTTTTTGAAGTTTCTTTAATAATTCTTCGCACTTTTTAATAACGCCTGGTTTACTCATTTGAATAGGGACGATAACGATTTGAGTTGGCGCAACGTATGGTGGTAAAACAAGTCCATTATCATCGCCATGAACCATAATTGTGGCTCCAATTAATCTTGTCGATACGCCCCAACTAGTTTGATAAGGATGTTTTAAAACGCCATCTTTATCAAGATATTGAACGCCAAACGCTTTAGAAAATCCGTCGCCAAAATAGTGAGTTGTTCCGCTTTGCAAAGCTTTACCATCGTGCATCAAAGCTTCGATTGAATATGTATCGACAGCGCCTGCAAATTTCTCTTTTTCGGTCTTTTTACCTTTGATAAATGGGATAGCTAATAAATCGCGACCAGCTTTATCATAAGTTTCAAGCATCGATAAAGCTTCATGACGGGCTTCATCGACTGTAGCGTGCATTGTATGGCCTTCTTGCCATAAAAATTCACAACCTCTAAGGAATGGACGAGTCGTTTTTTCCCATCTGACAACATTGCACCATTGATAGTAAAGTTTTGGTAAATCTCTATAAGATTCAATGGTTTTCGAATAATGATCAGTAAATACACATTCGCTAGTTGGACGAATAATTAAAGGTTCGGTAAGTTCTTCTTTTCCGCCGATATTAGCGATTAATGTTTCAGGCGCAAAACCTTCGACGTGATCTTTTTCTTTTTTAAATAAACTTTCGCTGATTACTAAAGGCATATAAACCTCTTCATGACCAGTTTTTATAAATTCTTTATCTAAATATTCTTTAATTTGTTTCCAAATCGCGTAGCCGTATGGTCTATAGATAATAAAACCTTTCGTTTCACTATAATCCATTAATTCAGCTTTTTTGCATACATCGGTATACCATTTAGCAAAATCGACGTCGCGACTAGTTATTTTTTCATTTTTTATATCCATAATTACTCCTATTTATTACTTGTTAATCTCTTTATAACTTTTTTATCGACCGATTTAATCACGAAGCTCTTTGGTGATATTGCATCGCTTGAGAAATACGTAATTCCTGCTTTATAAAATAAATCTATAGTCTGCATATTCGGTGCGTCGCTACTTATAATCGGTACACCATATTTTACGAGTCGATCTAAGAATTGATGGGCACGAAGGAAATCGATTGAGTTAATTTTAAGGTTTGTACCAAAATCAGAATTAAATATGAAATAGTCGAATAGTCCATAAGTGGTATTTTGTAAGACGTAATCGTTTGAATTCGTTTCGAGCGCTATATCGTAGCCTTTACTTTTTAGACTTCTAAGTTTACCCATCAAAATACCATCATCTTCGTTATCCATAAGTTCACTCGATTTAAATGAGAATACAATTGAAGATTTTTCAGTCATTTTGAGTTTATCAAAGACATCAGATATTACATTGATCGCATCAAAATCGATATCTATAAATAAGGCGTATGGTTTACCTGATTTATCTCTTTCTTTAATAAAATTATCTAGCGTTAATTTTAAGAAAATAGTCAAGAAGTCTTCTTCTTTTCCGTATAAAATTACGAACTTTTTAATCTCTTCAAGTGATTTAAATATCGTTCTAGCCGAAGGTTTAACAAATGACATATAACCAATTTCTGTGACTTTTCCACCACTTAACTCGATAATTGGTCGATATTGAACGATAAGAGCTTGATATTTGATAAGTTTATCGAGCTCATGAAGATATCCTTCAGTTGAGAATAGAAAGGAATTATCAGTCTTTTCATAAAGGTTATATTTATTCACATCGTCTTTTTCTAAAGACATAAAACGTTCAAAAATTTCGAGAGCTTCACTAAGTTTTGGAGGTAATTGATTAATAAAACTTCCAAAAATGTGATAATCGAGTTTTGTTGTATAGCCACAAACTTCAATCGCGGCTTCTATACAACCTTTTAAAAGTTTTATGTGTTTTTTGATTTTATCTCTAGTTACGTCGTTATGTAGATCAATAAAAGCGAGTTGCTCTACATTACCTGTATCGAAAAATTTATATTTCATATTATCGTGTTGTTTATTTAAACTATCCATCACGATATATCTAAATCTTGCATAATCAATAACCGATGGATTTTCGACGTCTTGAATTGAGAAATTAATTATAAATAAAGCGCCTCGATTATACGCATTGAGGTGATATTCTTTCGTAATTACATCGATTGGATAGATATTAGAACGTTCAGTGTACTGATATTTCTTGTTAATATGCGCAGTTGGTGAATATCTCAAAGTATGGATGTCGAGATAGATTTTCTTATTTTCATGATCGACATGTGTACATTTGATTAAGACTTTTATAAGACGAATACGCTTTGAATTTTTAATAATAGCCTCATTTGCAATATAAATAAGGTCTTCATCAGCAAGTTCATCGCTATTTGGATTATCAACTAATCCTTCAATCCATTGTTTAACACCTTCGGCATGTTGTTTATCGAACATATCCAAAAATTTTGAATACATGATCGTCTTTCTTTCTTCAAGATTTGCGAGATTAAAAGTAACAACTTTGCGCGTATTTAAATTGATAACAAATGTTCTAGGGACAAAATGTTTATCTTTTAAAGTATTGCTGATATCTTTAGAAGTCATTTGTTGATACACGTATAAAAGTGTAAAAAGGCCAATAACTATGACCAAACAAGCACAGATTACGATCAACAAAATCATCATATATAAAAGTATATACTAGAGTATATTCTTTTATAAGCGTAATTTACTCCCTAAGTGGCGATTTTTGCTCAATTTATACTGATTTTTCATAAATAAGCGTTTAAAAATGACTTTGTTTCAAGTAGAATATTGCATACTGGAGAAATACCCAAGTGGTTTAAGGGGACGGTCTCGAAAACCGTTAGTTGGCGCAAGTCAAGCGAGGGTTCGAATCCCTCTTTCTCCGCCAAATAAATATTTCCATCAATAAAATAAGGGCAGTTTAGTTTAACTAAATTGCCCTTTTGTTTAGTCTAAATTTTTGTATAAATCCGCCGAATTTAAGAAAAAACCCTGCAGAACCCCAATATTTTTGAAAAATTATTGAATTGGCTTTCGATAGAATTTGCCGTAAACCTGTGAGGTTGGGAAGACATTTATAAACGCTTTATTATCGATTTGTCTAACGAGTTTTATAACCTTTTTCACTTCGTTTTTTCTAACTGTTACGTGAATAATAAATAGCTGATTTCCAGTATATCCACCCTTTGCGTTAACAATCGTACAACCGTGTGGAATAGCTCCAATAATCGATTGCGACAAGTTATAGTTAGGAGTAATTATTTGGACATCACACTTCTTATTGACGACGTTTATCGCATCTACAACGAGCGTAATGACAAGCATATACATAATCGTAAATAAGAATCTAATAATTGCAGTCGAGACATCTACTGCAGCAAGTCCACCAGTATAAATATCACTTAATGGGACAGTTGATAAAATCGAGTAAATTGTAACGATAACTAAATTGAACAATGCGCTCCATTTTCCAACTTGAACCGATTTCTTTTCGCTAATAAAGAAAGCAATAATATCGGTTCCTCCAGCAGTTGTATCAATTAAATAAGCAAGTGAACTCGATAAACCTGTACACATTCCTGCAAAAAATACACGAGCTACAGTTTCATTAGCTAAATTCAAACTTATCTGATTTATAAGACTTTCAGGGTCATCTGACTTCATCAAAATGCCGAAAATCGAAGCAAATAAAACGTTAATTAAGGAATATATTGCAAATTTCTTACCAACTTTGAAAAATCCAATGAAAAATAATGGAATATTTATCGATAAATAAAATATCCAATAGACGATATTATAATTTGTTTCGCTCGATACCCATTCAACACCAGCAATTTTTAAAATCGTTGACAACGATTGGCTTAGACCACTTGCCCCGCAAGAAGCTAAATGATATACCGTTATATTAAGTTCTTCTAAAACGTCACTACTAAAGGCATCTAAATTAGGTTGAATAAATACGTTGAAACCAAATGCGAAAATAAGGCCACTAAGCGCCGTAATAAGTAACATATAGACGTTTTTTACCGCCTCTTTTTGCTTAGGGTGATCGTAGAAATAGTTCGTGATATTCTTCTTGGTTCGATACAGCCAATACATAGTAATGTCAATATTATAGAATTTCGAAAAACTTATTCAATAACTTTTAGTTATTAAATAAGAAACCTTTAAAAATGTTTTGACAATAGGGCCTTAGCCCTCTAAAATATTCACTTGTGAAGATATCAC
>CAYLSZ010000042.1:0-4647 GCA_964386745.1 uncultured Staphylococcaceae bacterium
GGGTGCGCAAAGCCGGTGAAATTATTCCTGAGGTCGTGCGCGTAGAATATGAACGCCGGCCGGAGGGCGCGACGCCTTTTAAGCTGCCGGAGAACTGCCCGGTATGCGGCGCGGCCGCTGTTCGTCTTCCAGGTGAGGCCGCAGTCAAATGCGCAAACAGCGGCTGCCCCGCGCAGGTGAAGGAGCGCATAGTCTATTTTGCCTCGCGCTCCGCGATGGATATAACCGGCCTTGGAGACAAGCTCGTCGCTCAGCTTGTCGATAAAGGTCTGCTTGAAAACTACGCCGATATATATTCGCTGAAAGCGGAGCAGCTTTCGGCGCTTGAGCGCATGGGGGAGAAGTCCGCGCAGAATCTGATTGCCGCGATAGAAAAATCGAAGAACCGTCCGCTTGGCGCTGTGATCAACGCGCTTGGAATAGGCGACGTCGGCGAAAAAACAGCGAGCGACTTGGCCGATAAGTTCAACTCGCTTGACCTGCTTGCGCAAAAATCGCGCGACGAAGCAGAGGAGCTTGAGACTGTAGAGGGAATTGGCGAAATTATCGCGCAATCGCTTCACGCTTGGTTTTCAGAGCCGCAAAATATCGCGCTTCTATCGAGGCTCAAAGAAAGCGGCGTGCGTTTTGAAGAGCATAGCGCGCCGCGCACCGCGCGGGTTCTTCCGTGGGATGGGCTGAAATTTGTGCTGACAGGCGAGCTTTCGGCAATGACGCGCGCTGCGGCAGGAGTCTTGATAAAAGAGCGCGGCGGCAAAGTCGCAGATAGCGTCAGCAAAAAAACGGACTTTGTAGTAGTTGGCGCAAATCCCGGCAGCAAGCTGCTCAAGGCGCAGAGTTTGGGCGTTGCCGTGCTTGACGAAGCAGCTTTTGCGCAAAAACTCGCAGAGGCGGATTTGGCGGACGAGTAAATATCTCAAACTTCGCATACCCAAAAGTGCTGTAGCGTCTTGATAATTCTATATTTGGCAAGGCTCAAACGAAGTCTAAAGATCAGCTTCTTCATGTACAGGTTCATGTGCAGGAATTAAAATTTTTTGTCACATTTTTGTTGACAAGTGCAACCATATAAAAAATACAGGGGAACGCAACTAATGAAACAGCGCAGTATATTTGATTATGAGGACAAGGAGAGTAGCTTTAGCGAAATCTGCGAATCATTAGGAGTTGAGGGAAATGCGCCAGCATGGCCGGATGCATTCGGAAAACAGCTAACTCAATATTTAAAAGACAATAAGATTCCTTCTATCAGAACATTAAGTCTATTTTCTGGGGCAGGCGGACTTGACATAGGCTTCTCTGATGTTGGATTTGAAATCATTGAGTCCGTCGAAATTGAGAGTAAGTTTTGCGATACACTGATTTTAAATTCAGGAAAGGGCAAACAGTTTAAAGAGCTAAGTGTCAATTGTATCGATATTAGAGAGTATAGAGGAGACGATTCTGGTAAGATAGACTTTATTATCGGCGGCCCTCCCTGCCAAACATTCAGTGCAGCAGGAAGAAGAGCCAATGGCGTACTTGGCACAACGGATGCCAGAGGTGTCCTATTTCGAGAGTATGTTAGACTCTTGGAAAAACTAAAGCCCATAGGATTCCTTTTTGAAAATGTTTACGGGATTGTAGGTGCACAGAGAGGAAAAGCTTGGGCGGAAATTAAAAATGGCTTTTTGGATGCGGGATATAAGCTCTTCTACAGAATAATAGATGCCGCAGATTATGGTGTTCCTCAACATCGAGAAAGACTAATTATTGTAGGTCTTAAGGAAGGCAAGTTTTCATTTCCGAGACCGACTCATGGACCAGACTCTTTTGATGAACAGCCATTCTACAATGCCGAAACTGCAATAGAAGGCGTTGAATTGACAAAAGATGAAGCTACACCTGGAGTTGGTGGCCGATATGGGAAATTGTTGGATGATATTCCTCCTGGATTGAATTACAGTTTTTATACTGAGGAAATGGGACATCCGAAACCTGTATTCGCATGGAGATCAAAGTTTTCAGATTTTTTATATAAGGCTGATCCAAATGAACCTGTTCGAACAATAAAAGCATCTGGTGGAGCATATACAGGACCATTTCATTGGAATAACAGATTCTTTGCTTACGCAGAATACAAGAGACTTCAAACATTTCCTGATGCATATGAAATCAGCGGAGCAAAGCCTACTGCTGTTAAGCAAATAGGCAATTCTGTTCCTCCTCAGATGGCGCGAATAATGGCGATTGCAATACGTCAACAAGTGTTTAATACAGAATTTCCATTTTCATTGCCGTTATTGGCTGACGGCGAAAAACTTACCTTTAGAAAAAGAAAAAGAGCCCTCACAGCTGTTTATCGCAAGAAGGCAGAAATGGCCATTGAATCAATAAGGCGGGAAAAGAAGAGACTGCCAGATTCAAGAACGTACTTCTGTTTAATGGACGATAACTTTGACTATAAGACAAAGCCAGAAAAAGAAGCAAAATACCGGGTTGATGTTGAATGGGCAAGTGATTTAGTGATAAACATAACTGATTTATCAGCAGCAACGTTTGAAAAAGATGCTTCAATTACTATTACACCTCGAAATGGCAACTGGAATGTTGGCGTGTCAAAGGTAGTCGTTATCATTCATTCTGACAGCGAGGACAGTTTTACAGTGGGGTGGAAAGCATTTGAACAAGAATTGATTGATAATGCAATTAAAGCCGATATGGTTCAGCTAAATGGCTACTATCAGTATACTCCAAAATTGCAATGCAGATACGAATGCAATAACCCAGAGCCTTTTGATGCCGTATTGCAAGACGTTGTTGGTGGAGGTTGTGTTGGAACGCTTCTATCCACAAGCATACTTGCGGATAGATGGAATGTAAATCAAGATGCTGTTTTAGAGATTGCGGAAAAACTCAGGCTCTACGGATATGAGATTAGAAACCATAATACAAATCCGCAAATATCTGAAGGGGAATGGCTTCTGCCATACGCTTTCCCAACGCTTACTAAATTAAGCGTACAACTTAGAAAGAAGGTATGAAAATGAACAATGAAGACAGTAGAAATAATGAGATTCATCTTGATGTATATAACGATCGCTCGGAACTGCATTTAGAGAACCGTGTGATAGTGTACATGGAGGGTCTCCAAAATGCAGAAACCCAGCGTCGCTATAAGTTTATCAACTTGACATTATCTGAAGGCTTTTTAGACCGCAAAATAAAACATTTGGAAAATGAAACTTTTGATTGTGAAGGGCTTTCAGACGAAAACAAAGCACTGTTGCAAGATTTAGTGGAGGGCATAACAAGTGAAGTCGGTCGTGCTTTAGTTGGAGTTGCATTACTTCAACTTGCTATTAAGGCTATTGTTCCTGAACAAAGCATTCGTCTTCACAAGGGAACAACACGACAAGGGAGTTTCTCTTGGGTTGACGGAATATCAATGAGAACTATTGATTCCTCGTATATTACCCCTTTTTTAAGACAATATGGATTACTGAATGTTAATAAATATGGCTTTTTTATGACGAGAAGTCTTGCTGAAAACTATCCATATTCAAAGCTGTATAAGGCTGAGATGCGTGGACCATTTAACGAGTGGATAAATATTGTTGATGCACTTGAAAACAATAGTATGCCTGCAGAACTTGGCTTGGGATATCTCTTGGCATTGCTTAAGAATAGATCTGATTCTTTTCAGGATAAGGCCAACCAAGCTGTGTCATTAGTCGCCAAGCATAAAGATGATAAGTTTGAGCATATCGAAGAGATGCTAATTCGGTTTTTTAATGAGACAGGATACTCAGCTCGTGCATTCGAAGTAGTAATGCATGGTTTTATGCAAGCATTACAGGAACTACATCTTTTAAGCGATTATCAGCTAGTTCCTATGTCGCAAATGCGTTCTGCCAATAAAAAACACGGTAACATTGGAGATATTGAATTGATAGATGGACGCGTTATCGTAGAATCATGGGATGCAAAATATGGAAAACCGTATTTGCGCGATGAGTTAGAGGAACTTGAAGACAAGATTCTTGCATCTCCTGGAGTTAAAATCGCAGGCTTTGTTGTAGATAGAGAACCAGATAGAAGGCGCGAAATCGTAAATCGAGCAGAGGAAATAGCAAGTGTTTCTGGTGTAGATATTAAAATTCTGTCGTTTGAGGAGTGGATAAAATGGCATACAAAAAGATTGCTACCATCACAGTTAAAATCCTTAGGTTACCACTGGCTTTTGGCTGTGGTAGAATCTTTTGGTCAGAAGCGAATTAAAATTGCGCCTATTGATGAGCCTTGCGAGGTATGGATTAGTGATTTGATATCAATTCTAAAATAAACATGTAGATATTACGGCAAATGTAATATTTTTGTTCACAGGTGCGAGCTTGGTGGCTTTAAAATTCTATGTAGCAACAGAAACCAAACCAACTGAATGCCGCGTCAGCGCGGCATGACGAAAAAATTATCACTCGTAAAGTTGAGTACAATTCCTTGCTCAAGGGGGTTTTTATATGATAAAGAACATGGAGATGGACAAGGAGAGGCTGCGCGAAGTTCTCACTCTCTCGCGCATCGGCCTCCCAGAGGAGAAGTACCAGGAAGTACTCGACCGCGTCAACGAAATTTTAAGAATGTGCGACAAAATGCAGGAACTTGCCG
>CAYLSZ010000043.1:0-4628 GCA_964386745.1 uncultured Staphylococcaceae bacterium
GATTCTGCTTCTCCTATCGATCGCCACGACACAGAAGTCGTTAATTCTACATTCCTTCCTTATGAAGAAGCTTTATCTATATTAACCTATGAAACCGATAAAGAAACGCTAAGATTAGCGAACAAATATATATTAGAAAAGGAGGTTATATAAAATGCTATTATCTAATCTATGGTCTAATCCATTCGATAATGCTATCGAAATATTCTTTAGCGAAATCTTCGATGCATTACCATCTTTACTTCAAGATTTAATTGTCGCTTTTACTAATTTAGGTGATAGTTTAATCTTTTTAATCTTACTAGGCGTAATACTCGTTATGTTTAAAAAGACAAGAAAACTAGGTATTGCTTGTTTCTTAGGTTTAATTTTTACCTTTATAATCAACGAACTCATCTTGAAGGATATCTTCGATAGAACTCGTCCATTCGCCGATCCTGATTTAGTTGATCAATTAGTAAGCGTCGTAAATAACGGCGGAGTTCCTTATGGAACGGTTCCAGATAGCTCATCTTTCCCTAGCGGTCATACTTTTGGAGCTTTCACTATCTTTGGTACTTCTACTTTCTATTTCATCTTCAAAAAAGATCCGGAAGAACATAAGGTTTATAAAAAGTTCTTCATCTTCTTTGCTGTATTTGCACCTTTAATGGGTTTAAGTCGAATTCTCGTATCGCATCACTATACAACTGACGTTATTGCTGGCGCTATTTTAGGTTACGCAGTAGGTGTCGGAATCTATTATTTAATCGAATATACACCAAAACTTATTAAACTCATTATCAATAAGATTAAAAATAAAAAAGAAGTTCCTGTGGAAGAAACTTCTAGTGAATCTAATATCGAAGAATAATTATTTAATCGATTTTAGTGCGGCATGAACTACGCTACTATCGATCGAAAGTTCATGTTTTGATAATTCGTTATAGTATCTAGTCGCTTCTTCGACTTTATTTTCGTTGTCTTTAGCTAAACTCATAGCGACCACTAAATAAAATTCTTGAATCGACATTACGTAATCGAGTTCTTTAAGTTTGACTAAATATCTCTTTGATAGATGTTGAATCATTGCAAAGTTAAGATATTTATCTCTATTTTTATTAATGACTTTTTCTAAAATGGCAATCTCTTCTTTCGTGTATTTAATAAGGATATCTTTATCGTAATGATACTTAGTCGTATATAAAACTAAGCGGTCATAGAAATTTCCTAAGTTATATGTTTTCAAGTTCTCTTTAAGTTCTTTATAAAAATTCACAAGGAATAATCTAGCAGTGATATTGTCCCATTTAGGAGCCCCACTTGTAGTTAATTCATTTGCGCATCGAATGATCGAATGGAATCTTTCTTCTTCGGTCATTTTAAATAACGTATTCGATTTATATCTATTGAGCAATTTATCAAGTCCATAAATCGATTCAGGAAAATCTTTTTGGATCTCTTTTAATAGATTATATAGTCCATAACTAGGAACGAGTTGACATATAGCGGTGCGATATTGACGAAGTTTGGTTCTTTCTTCGCGATAAAGAATATAGTGACGAGCAACATCATAATATTTATGTTCCATTAGAGCTTCTTCGACAAGATTTTGTATTTCTTCGACGCTTAAATTATCGCCATTAGTTTTACTAACTAATTCATCGACCATCGCACTTAATTCTTCATCTTTATACGTTCTATTAGTCGAAATAAAAGCCTTCTTTATGGCTTTATATATCTTCTCGCTATTAAAATCTTCAACGCTTCCATCACGTTTAATAATCATTTTTGTCATGTGTTAATTATAAATTATGTAATTTAATAATTAAATACGTGTTAAAATCTATCTCAAGCATTTATGAAGGGGTTGGTTGCATTTTTCAAAAAATATAAAAAGCCAATAATTAAAATATTGATTCTTTTAGCAATCGCTATTTTAATTTCGGCCTTAGTTTTAGTAATTATGCGGTTAACTGGCGTTATAACGGTTGATGATGGACTAAAATTTAACGCTGAACTATTTTCAGTATTCACCACTTCTTGGTATGGATATTTATTATTCTATTTAATCCAAGTTGCTGGGACGTTACTACTATGTTTTGCTCCGGTAGGAACTTCTGCCTTTATTGCTTTAGGCGTCATTTTATATGGACCAACGGTTTATACTTTCTTACTTTTATACGCTGGCGTTATAACTAGCTCAGTCTTAATGGATTTAATTGGACGATTTGGTGGATCAAGACTTGTTAAACGAATCTTTGGTGATGACGAATTCAAAAAAGGTAAAAAGATACTTCAAGAAAAAGGAACGATTTATCTACCTGCAATGTATTTATTCCCACTTTTCCCTGATGATGTCTTATGCTGCCTAGCTGGTACTATCAAACTTAACTTCTGGTATCACCTTCTTATAATTGTGCTTTGTCGTGGAGTTGGTGTCGCTACGATTTTATTTGGCTTAAATATCATTCCATATAAAGATTTCACTACTGCTTGGGAGTGGATTGTTGCTATAACAGTCATCGCAGTTTGGATTTATCTCATCTTTAAAGCAGCTAGATATATCGATAAAAAATATACAATTTATAGAAAAAATAAAATTGAAAACGAAAATCAAAAAATAGCCGAACAATCCGAAGAAATTGTTAACGATAATAAATAATGGATAGTTATATATAACTATCCCGCTCTCAAAAAATCGTTTTGTCAATTTTTAAATTAGTGCTATGATAATGCAACATTATGAAAAAGATTATTGATTTTATTAAAAAATATAAAAGGGCATTACTTGAATTATTATTACTTATTGGGACACTTGTAGTCGTCTCTTGTTTAATCATTATAGTTTTATGGGCTTGTGGAATTGTCACGTTTAGTGGAGGATTTTCATTTAATAGTGAAAAATTCGAAGTCTTGTCGACTGCATGGTATGGCTATTTACTCTTCTATGTAATACATGTTATAGGTACTTTATTACTTTGTTTTGCTCCAATTGGAACATTAGCTTTTTTAACTTTAGGATTGGTTGCTTATGGTCCTGGACTGGCAACTTTCTTATTATTACTTGCAGGCGTTGTAACTAGCTCAATCTTGCTTGATTTTGTAGGTAGATTCGGTGGCCATAAGTTTGCTGAGAAAATATTTGGCGATGAAAGATTTGCTAAAGGCCAAAAAATTCTTAAAGAGAAAGGGATGATTTATTTACCAATCATGTATTTATTACCACTTTTCCCTGACGATTTATTATGTTGCTTAGCTGGTACTGTTAAGATTAATTTCTGGTATCACTTAGTAATAATTATTTTTGGAAGAGGCGCAATGATTGCTGTTCTTGCCTTCGGTTTAGATATTATTCCATACGAGAATTTCACTTCCGTTTGGGATTGGATTGTTGCTATTACATGTCTTGTCGTTTGGCTATATTTCATATTCAAGTTCACTCGCCGGATCGATAAAAAATATATGGCTCACCGCGGAAAGAAAATCGCCAAAGAAGAGAAAAATCAAGTCGTTGAAGCCATTGAAGAAACTTCCGAAGAGCCAACTTTAGAAGCATCAGAAACTACTGAAATTATCACTCAAGAGCCTGCTCATAAAGGCGCTCAAAATAAATAAAATCTTCCGTTTTTAAAGAAAAACCCTGCAGATCTCAACTTTTTTATTAAAACTTTAAATAATCTTCTATCTTCCGGCTAGGGTCTACGCCTATCGATAAAGGCGTGAAAACCTTTTGATCATATAGATATGAAGCAACCTTAGCAATCATGGCTGCGTTATCTGTTGTACACCATAACGGTGGGATAATTACATCAATGCCAGTATTAGAATACATCTTTATAATTTCTTCTCTTAGATAGGAGTTAGCACTAACGCCACCTGCTAATACGACTTGTTTTATATCGTATTGGTCAGTGGCTCTTTTTACTCTATCTAAAAGTTCTTTTACTGCTACATCTTGGAAACTTTTTGCCATATCAGCAATACGAATCTCGTTTCCATTTACTTGTTCTTTATGAACTAAGTTAATAACGGCTGTTTTTAAGCCACTATAAGACACATTTAAACTATTATCTTTGAGTGGTTCTGGTAATTTATAAGTATGTTTCCCTTCTTTTGCCAATTTATCAATAGCTACTCCACCAGGATAAGGTAAACCCAATACACGAGCTACTTTATCAAAGCTTTCGCCAATAGCGTCATCCTTAGTTTCTCCGATTATTTCGAAAGAAAAATGCTCTTTCATGTAGACTAATTCGGTATTTCCACCACTTACTACCACTCCTAATAATGGGAATTTTAATGGAGCAATAAACTCATTTGCATAGATATGACCAATAAGATGATGAACAGGAATTAATGGTTTTTTATAGATTAATGCTAGTGTTTTTGCTACTTGCATACCAACATGTAAGGCACCAATTAAGCCAGGTCCACGAGTTACTGCAATAGCTGAAACGTCTTCCAATTTAACATTAGCTTTTTTGAGTGCTTCGTCTAATACACAAAGAATGTTTTCTAAATGTAAACGACTAGCAACTTCTGGCATAACGCCACCATACTTTTGATGAACTTCAATTTGACTAGAAATAATGTTTGCTAAAAGTTCATCATTTTTAATGATGGCAACCGCTGTTTCATCGCAACTA
>CAYLSZ010000044.1:0-4581 GCA_964386745.1 uncultured Staphylococcaceae bacterium
GACAACTACAATATTTACAAATTTTGTTGACAAAAATATTGGGTTCATAATATATTCGAAAAATAGCAATTGTTGACACATCGTAATTACGAACACAAAGCTATTTTATAACCTTTAGTGGTTATTACACTTTGTATTACTTTTAGTTATTTGAATATTCAAATCATTAAGAATTATTAATTATTTGATGGAGGTGATTATGGCAGCGAGAAAATATAATCCTAAGACAACTAAAACCTATAAGATTCTTAAGCAAACAGTTGAAGACTTAACTTATGGGGGTATTACGAAATTAGTTTACACAGATATCGCCAAAAAGCATGACATATCGTTAAGTCGCTTAAGAGTTTTATTTCCAACCCGTACGCATTTTATACAAGGATTAATTCTGTATGTAATAAATGAATTTAAAAGAACAATTCGCAAAAACAAGAAATCTTATAAAAAACTTCTTATCGCTTTAAACGGAAACGCTTTATTCCGTAGACGTATAAAAGGATTTCTCAGATGTATACCATACCAGGAACTTAGCGATATTATGACGATCACATTAATTACACTTTCAGAACCCGATCCTGATCCGCACATCAATGAAGTCAAAATTAACTTTGCTCCATACTTGACGGAGACTTTCTTACTTATTGCAAGAACAGAAATGGCGCCATGGAGACTCAGCTATTTTGCTGAAGCTGGCAAATTTGCTTATAAGGTCGTTTTTGGAGCTACAACGCATTTTGACTTTAACAAATTTAAAGAAGATTAATAACTACTTGATGGAGCCCTTTTACATAGCCACAATAAAAAAAAATACTCAGTCCGCTTCGAACTAAGTTTTATATAATTAAGTTGTAAGATATTTATTCGAAATTGGCGCGCCTGACAAGACTTGAACTCGTAACCTCCTGGTTCGTAGCCAGACACTCTATCCAGTTGAGCTACAGGCGCATAATTAATTGCTAGATTTGAATGGTCGGGGCGACAGGATTTGAACCTGCGACCTTCAGTTCCCAAAACTGACGCGATACCAAGCTACGCTACGCCCCGTTAATCAAGCAGGAATAATTATATGGATTTTTCTGCTTCTTTGCAAGGACATTTGTAAATTAGCGAGGCGTCGCGAGCTGGTAGCGCTTAAAACCTGTCGCAGGTTCAAATCATTTATAAAGTGTTCAATTTTAATTAAAATATTAACATGAGGAAACAGGAGTTTTATGCAGTATTCGATCTTAAGTCGTATTACGCTTCTTTCGAATGCGCTGAGAGAGGTTTAGACCCCTTGACCACCCCTTTAGCCGTTACTGACTCTGAACGAAAGGAAGCAACAATAGTTTTAAGCGTGTCCCCTTATTTAAAATCGCTTGGCGTTCCAAGTAGATGTCGTCGTCGCGAATTACCTAAAAACATACCTAATTTAATACTTGCTAAACCACAAATGGAGAAATACGTAAAACAATCTGCAGAAATAGTTTCGCTATTTTTAGATTATTTTGGGAAAGATGATTTACATATATATTCTATCGATGAACTCTTTGTTCATTTAACACCATATTTAAAGTTATACAAAAAAACACCTTTTGAATTATGCAAAACAATTCAAAATAAAGTTTGCGAAAAAACTAAACTTATTATGACTTGCGGTATTGGACCAAACATGTTTATAGCAAAAATGTGTGATGATAAAGCAGCTAAAAAAGCCGATGGCTATATTGAACAATGGACTAAAGAAGATATTCCTACTAAATTATGGCCTATTAAACCATTAAGAGAAATGTGGGGTATATCTACCAATTACGAAAAAAGATTCAACAAAATGGGCATATATACTATCGGCGATTTAGCAAATGCTGATAAAACTGAAATAACCAAGAAATTTGGCGTTATTGGCACCGAATTATATAACCACGCAAACGGTATAGACCACACCAATATTCGTGATAAATATTTTCCTATAAATAGAAACCTATCTTTAAGTCAGGTTTTAATGAAAGATTATAAGTTCGATGAAATTCCGCTCATCATAAAAGAAATGTGCGACGATTTATCTTATAGACTCCGTGAAGTTGGCGTTGAATGTAGAAATGTACATCTATTTGTGCGATATTCATTTACAAATGATGGCGGGTTTTCTCATCAACTAGAACTTATGCATCCTACAAATAATTCAGAAGAGTTATATCAAGGTCTACTTTCTTTATACTATAAATACGTTAATAAGGAAGCATTTATTAGACAAGTAAGTATAAGTTTTGCCAACCTAGTTAAACCTGAGTTTACACAAATCGAACTATTTAACGAAAAAGGAAAGACATTAAAAAACGAGGACTTATACGAAGCGCTCGACGAAATTCAAAGTAAACATGGTAAAAATAGTTTGCTTAGAACTTCTAGTTTATTAAAAAATTCGACAGCTAAAGAACGCCATAATCAAATCGGCGGTCATAGAAAATAGAATATTTATCGAATTAAAGGCAAGTTTTTAGTCATTTCTTTGACTTCGTTTTTAATTTTGTTTAAAACTTCTTTATTGTCTTTGTTTTTTATAGTTTTATCTATCAAATCAACGACTTTAATAAAATCTTTTTCTTTAAAACCACGACTTGTCATAGCAGGCGAGCCAAGTCTTATACCGCTAGTTTTAGCAGCAGGTTGTTCATCAAAAGGTATCGAGTTTTTATTTAATGTAATATTTACTTTTCCCAATAAAACTTGAACTTCTTTACCTGTTAAACCTGTCTTTTTATATGTTTCTACTAATAAAAGATGATTATCAGTTCCACCGCTAATTACGTGATATCCAAGTTTAATAAATTCATCACTCATAGCTTTAGCGTTTTTAATAACTTGATCTATATATTCAGTATATTCAAGCTCTAAATCTTCTTTAAAAGCGACAGCTTTAGCACCAATTACGTGCATTAAAGGCCCACCTTGTAGACCAGGGAAAACTATTTTATTTATCTTTTTGTATATTTCTTCATTATTTGTAAGAATCATACCACCGCGTGGTCCACGAAGTGTTTTATGAGTAGTTGTCGTAACAACATCGCAATAATCGATAGGATTTTCGTGTCTTCCAGTGGCTACTAGTCCAGCAATATGCGCTATATCAGCCATTAAATAAGCTCCGACTTCATCAGCAATTTCTTTAAATTTCTTAAAAGAAATTTCTCGAGAATATGAACTTGCTCCACAGATGATAAGTTGAGGTTTCACTTCTTTTGCAATGCGTAAAACTTCATCATAATCGATCATTTCGTTTTTTTTATTTACGCCATATGAATAGCTTTCATAGTCTTTTCCGCTGAATGATAGTTTATAACCGTGTGTAAGATGACCTCCTGCATCTAAACTCATGCCTAAAATGCGGTCGCCATGATTTATAAGTGAACGAATGGCAGCCATATTCGCACTTGAACCACTATGAGGTTGAACATTTACGTATTTTGCATGAAATAACTTTTTTGCTCGCTCGCAAGCTAACTTTTCAATTTCATCTATATACTTACAACCACCATAATAGCGATCATTTGGATAACCTTCGGCATATTTATTCGTCAAAATACTTCCTTGAACCATTAAAACTTCTTCACTAACAAAATTTTCGCTAGCGATAAGTTCAATATTATTTTTTTGTCTACGAACTTCTTGATTTAAAAACTTATAAATTTCAGGATCATTCTTTTTTAATTTTGCATACATATTAATTCACCTCAATTGTTAAGGATGCGTATCCATCATACGTTCCTTCAACTCTAACAGAATAATCAATAGTATAACCATTATTAGCTTTGCCATTAGTAAAGAAATTAGATTGATTATTTATATTAAAAACGTCGCCAGATGTAAATAGTCCTTGAATATATTCGTTTCCATAGCGATTTAGACCTAAATACGTCGTTTCATAACTTCTAATATTAAATGGTGTAATTTGTTCGATTAAGTTATGGGCGCCGTCGGTATTATAACTATATGAAGCTGTATTACTTGCAGCCACATAATAATATAAGGAATTATCTAAAATAAGATTTCCATTACGGTTTATAAATGTATCAATATCTATATTTGCAGTAGCGAATAAGTCGTATGCATTATAAGTTCTAGCATCGATGTGATAGATTCGAACTCCATAATAATCATAAAAAGCAGGGTAATTTCCGCGATAATTTGACGATGCATCGAGTTCAAATAGCCCTTTTGGTTGATAGTATTCGATTAAAATATATTCGTTGAAGGCGTGGTTTATTGATGTATTTCCAATAGGAAGAATAATGTATTCTCCTGAACTATAAGATGGTTTTAAATTTATTCTTGTACTTTCAGTCACAATAAGAGGCGTCCCCCAACCTAAAGAAAATTTACTAAAAGCATTGTGATCACCGATATTTAAATCCATCATATCAACTCCGCCAGTAGCGCTATAAATAGCTTCATCGTCATAAGTATAATAGTCATCTAAACCTAATAAGTGACCAGTTTCATGAATTAAGGTGTGTGGATCGACAGTCGTTTCTGCATCTGAATTTCTTAAAAAGATTTGAGAAGCATTCGCGTATCGTGAAAAAGTTGGATTATTAGTATTTG
>CAYLSZ010000045.1:0-4407 GCA_964386745.1 uncultured Staphylococcaceae bacterium
TTGAATATTTTTTCCATTATTTTTTCTCCTTTAGCTTTTCTTCGAAGCCCTCAAAAACATTACCAAGATATGGTTCAACGCCTTCTTCCACTTCAAAACTATCATCATCTTCAACAACCATATTCGATTCTGTCATGTATAAAGGATGATCTTTTTTGGTGAAGACATAGCTATTGTCTTGGTTATAGTAATCAAATTCAATCATGATATGAACGCACATTTCACTAACGTAATAGCGAATAAGTTCAGCCATCTTATCTTGTAAAGGTTTAACTTTTTCAGGAGCGCTAACTTTAACTAAAACATTCCAAATATTTTGTTCGACACCATCGTGAATCAATAAACATTCAGGTGCATAAAACCAAATATCATCTTTTTTCACTTCTAAAAGTTCGGAAAGTTTAGGAGTTAAGTCCTTACTGAGTTGTCTTACTAGATATGGATCTACGCCAAGAATTGAAATTCGTATCATAATTTCTTCCTTTTATATCAACGCTAATAATCATAGATTATTAAGAGGCCGTTTTCAAGCGAATTAAAAGTCTAAAGGGTTAGGAATTACATCAATTTTGATTTTTTGGTTCTTGCTAAAGGCTAAAAGTAATGCGAGTGTTTGTTCTTTAATATCAGCAAGCGATTTATATTTTATATAGACCCTTCCGACACAATAATCTTTAAATTCACGGATAATCGAGAAAGGACAAACGATAGTATTTTCACTAACTTTTTTATAAAAAGAGTGGACTTCTGCGCCGAAAATTTTCAAATCAGCCAGTTTTTTCGATCTTAGTTGAATACATAAAATGTTATAAAAAGGTGGATTGAATGTCGATTTTCTTTCGGCTATTTCATACTCATAAAAACCTTCATAATCGTTATTTATCGCACAACTTATTGCGTAATCGTCTTGATATGAGGTCTGAACAATCGCTAAACCCTTCTTATCTTTCCTTCCTGCGCGGCCAATTGTTTGTAAAATTAAGCTAAAAGTCGATTCTCGAGCTCTATAGGATGGATAATTAAGTAAATAGTCGGCATTTAATATACCAACAAGGGTTACATCATCGAAATCGTGACCCTTAGAAACAATTTGCGTTCCTATAAGAACGAGAGCTTCTTTTTTCTCGAATTTTGACAAAATAGTTGAGATCTGCAGCGATTTTGGTGTTCTATCGCTATCTAAAACTAAATATGGAACGTTAAAAATCTTTTTAAATTCTTCTTCAACGCGTTCAATTCCATAACCTGAAAACGCAAGATATTTAGAACCACACTTTGGACACTTGTCAGGTTTTTTCATTTTGAAGTCACAATGATGGCACCTTAAGGTATTGTCCTCTTTATGATAAACGAGTGTATTTCCGCAACGGGTACACTTAAATGAATGTCCGCATTCTCTACAATATAAATTTCTTCCATATCCTCGATTATTTATAAGCAAAATTACGCTTTCATTTTTAGCGATTCTATCTTTTATTTCTTGGATTAATCGAATCGAAAATATAGTCGATTGATACGTGAAATTATTGAAATCCTTCTTATCAACTATCTCAACTTGAGGAAGTTCTGCTTCATGGTAGCGTTTTTCTAGTCTAAACATATTGTAATCGCCGTTTTTTACCTTTGCCATCGTTTCAACTAAAGGCGTTGCGCTACCTAAAATAACCTTCGCACCATAATAATTTGCGCGATACGCTGCAACATCTTTAACTACATATGGTATAAGGTTTGGATTTTCCTCTTTGTAGGTCGAACTATCTTCTTCATCGATAATAATTAATCCAATATCGTTTAGTGGAACGAAAATTGCACTTCTTGTTCCGATCACGATTTTGATTTTATTATCAGCAATTTTACGATATTCATCATATTTTTGCGCGTTTGTAAGCGATGAATGCATAATTGCAATCATATTTTCATCAAAATAGGAGACAATTCGCGAAATCATTAATGGGGTAAGTGCAATTTCAGGAACAAGCACTAAAGCTCTTTTGCCTTCATTAATAACTTTTTCAATAGCTTTTATATAGACTTCAGTCTTTCCACTTCCTGTGACACCAAATAATAATGATATTGTTTTATCAGATTCAAAAATTCCTTTGAACGCTTTTTCTTGATCCTCAGTTAAAGTGATTTCGTTTTCATAATCATAAATCTTCTCTATTTTATAACGATATTTTTCGACTTGTTTTATAGTAATCGCGCCACACTCCAAAAGCGTATTTAAGGACTTTGATTTCCCTATCATGCTAGTTGGAATTTGAGAAAAATAGTTGAGTTTTGCAAGGATTTTTTCCATAGCAGGCGTTTTTTTCTCGGGAATCTTATCCTTATGAAGCACATAATATTTCTCGTATTGTATCTTCGTTACATTGCTTAAACTACGTGGTTTAAGTTCTGGTGGAAGCATCGTTTGAAGCGCTCCAACAAGAGGATAAAAATATCTATCGCTAATCCGTTTTACTAACTCTATTAAGTCTTCTTTAATAATAGGTTTTTCATCGATAATCTCTTTAATTTCGAGTATATCAAAACCATATTCATCGCTAATTTCGGCTATATCTTTATCGCTAGTTTCAACTTTAATTACAAAACCAGTAAGTTCAACCTTATTAAAAACAATCTTTACACGTTGACCGACTTTAACTTTTTCTTTCGAGCAATATAAAAAACCGTCTTTTAAGGCGTATGTGTTGCGTTCAGTTAAAACAGTTAGCAGATAAATTACTTGATCATGCATTCTTTAATTATATCGCTAATTTTTTTGGCTGCTTCTATAGGTGTGTTATTTATAACGTTATAATCGTATAAGGATTTGAGTTGTAATTCTTTGTTAGCTTTACTAAGTCTTTGAGCAATAATCTCATCGGCTTCGGTTCTTCTATTTCTAATTCTATATTCTAAGTCGTATAAAGATGGAGGTAATAAAAAGATAGAAATAACATTTTTGCCTTTCATCTTTTCCATCACAGCTTGAGCTCCTTGGGTTTCAATTTCGAGAAGAACATTTTTACCCTTGGAAGTCATTTCTTCGACATATTTTCGAGGTGTTCCATAATAGTGACCGACGAATTCGGCGTATTCTAATAGTTCATCATTTTCTATCATGCGTTTAAATTCATTATCATTTATAAAGAAATAATCAATTCCATCGCGTTCTGTTTCGCGTGGTTTTCTAGTCGTGGCGCTTATTGAATAAGCCAAGTTCAGTGACTTGTCTTTCATAAGGATATTGACGACCGTCCCTTTTCCTACGCCACTAGGGCCACTAATGATTACTAGAAAACCTTTCTTCATATAATTTAAAACATTATAAGAAAATTGACTATGTTAATCAATCATAAGTTATTTAAAAACGCCGATTTTATCGATATTTTTATGAAAATATTGACACGAGATTAATAACAAAATAATGAATATCGATGGCCGTTTGCACTATAATTATGGCATGACTATTAAAGAATATTTAAAGCAAGTCATTATTGAGATTAAGACAAACTTTGTTTCGAGTTTTGTAAATCGTATAAATCAAGTCAACTCGACCGACTTTATTTTTTATTTTTCTAAAAATAAAGATCATGGACTTTATATATCAATAAACAACAACGAACCATTCGTTTCTTTGATCGATCATAAATATAACTTTTCAATTCAATCTCAATTTTTGAATAAACTCAAAAATAGTGTCATGAACGCATTTTTATTTAACGCCGAATTATTAAACGATGACCATATTCTTGCCCTCGATTTTATAAAAACGAGTGATACCTACGATAAAAGTCACTATCGATTCATCTTTGAAATATTTAAAGCTAATTCTAATTTAATAATTTTAGAAAACGATAAAGTCATCGAAGCGTACAGAACGCGTGGATTAGAGACGAAACATCCAGTTGTCATTGGATTAACGTATATTCTTCCAAAAAAAATCGAAATTGAAAAAGAATTAACCTCACAATATAGAGCTCATATGCTCAATACTATTGGAAAAATTGAAGAAAATTATCTCAAAGAAAAATATATTACCGTCATCGCTAGTCTTAAGCGAAGAAAGAAAACTTTGACTAATAAGGTAGAAAAATTACGCGCCGAGAAAAAAGAAAATAGTAAACATCTAATCTATAAAGACTATGGCGATATCCTTCTTGCTAACCTTAGTGAATTTTCTAAAGGTGATGAATATTTCGATTATGAAAATATAAAAATTACTCTTAAAAGAGACTATACTCAAGTCGAGAATTCGCAATACTACTATAAGCACTATAAGAAGGCCAAAACTGCTCTTACTTTGATAGACAAATACATCGAATCAACCCAAAATGATATAGATTACATTGACAATATTTTAAATACTTGTCACCTCTATAATGAGGATGATTATTTAGAGATTGTAGACGATCTAAAACG
>CAYLSZ010000046.1:0-2163 GCA_964386745.1 uncultured Staphylococcaceae bacterium
CGCCAGGCCTCGTTTTTTTTATTTTTTTTTTTTGAAAACGTTTTAAATTCAGAGAATTAGTATTTGACAAAAATACATCTACATATTATATTAACTCAACGTTATTATTTATAATAACGTTCCCGAGAAATTATGTTTACTTCCGATTATTTGTATTTAATTTGCAAGACACTGACACCTTTAGTTGCATTCGTCGTATGCTTCTTGTTTTTTACGTTATTGAGAAGTTTCATAACTGGAACCAAACATAGATTTTATGATCACATAACTTCGGTTATCATAACCGTTGGTTTATATATAGCAACGATATATGTTTTGAAACTTAGTCGTTTTGATTACTTGTTAGATGGCATCTCTTACCTTGTTAGTAAACTTCATGGTGCTTATATATCAATAGCTGGTACCTTATTTATACCTAACGAAAGCGGCTTAAAAACAATTACTAGTACGCAAATTGAAGTTTGTCTTTTAATCTTATTATCAATCTTTGTTTTAGCTGGTTCTGTCTTAGCTATTAACTCATTAATTTATATCGATAATCAAAAAGGTGAATCAAAAATCGTTTATAACAATGCAGTTATAAGCGATAACAAAAATGTATTTAATGTCAATGAACATAAATTTTCTAAAGAAGTTCGTTCTGAATTCTGTTCGTTGATTAATTAAATAAACTAATTTTCTTTGTGCCACAATGTGAGTTTTTAAAAGACTCTAGTTGTGGTGTTTTTGTTTCTTGTTATTTTTATTTATGGAGGATTTAAAAAATGGAAAAAGGTAAAAAGAAAATTTTATTTGGTGGAGTTACAGTCTTATCTTTAGCTGCCATTGCTGGAATCGGTTATGCTAGTTGGGTTATTGCAAACAATGTAGGTGCAACAACTAACGATTTAAGTATTGCCATTGGTACTATTACCAGTTCATCGATCAATGTAAACATTACTGATCAAGATACTAGTGTTCGTTTCGATGCTTTAGAAAATGAACTTTGTACTAACAGTATCTCTAATGGTGATGGTCTAACCGAAGATTTAGAATATAGCGTTACCTTCACTTTAACTAGTAGTGAATCGTTAGAGGGCGTTACCTTAGATTTCACTTATGCTGGAACAACTGATTTCATTAACGCTTTAGATGGTACTACTCAATATATCGATACAACTTGTTTAACAAATTGTACTTATACATTAGGTAATTATGGTGTAAGTGGTGCAACTTTATCTGGTAATAATGCTGGAAAAATTACTGTTTCATATACTGATAGTACTTACTATACATCAGCCAATATTACTGTTACCTTCAACTTTGCTTGGGGAAGTGCTTTTGGTAGCGTTAACCCATGTCAAAGTACTGTTACCGATGTTGGTAGCGTATTAAATGCTTTCGATGCTGCTTTTAAGAGCGTTTCTAGTTCAACTATTTCTTTAACAATTGCTGCAGAATCTGCTTCTGAATAATTTCTTATATAGGTGTTGAGAATGGCGAAAAAAGAAAAGAAAAGAAGAAGTTTTTTTCGAACCTTTATTCTCATCGTCTTCTTATTGCTATTAGTTATTGGCATTTTCTATCTTTGGTCTAACTATTTAAATGGTGAAGATGATTTAAGTAGTGTAAGTACCACCGAAGGAGATAATGAAGATGTCAGTGTCAATGTCGGAGAAGTTGAGGTTAGCTCATTAGTTATTGAAATAGATAATGAAAATAGTGATCTCGCTTTAAGTTTTGATTATCAAGATCCAGAAATTGAAAATCCTATAGTCAGCGGAGAAGGCGAAGAAGATTTAACTTTTTCGCTTGTCTATACGGTGACTGGAACTAATAAAACTTTAAATGATAGAGATGTCGAACTTTCCTTATCTATACCAAGTGAAGTTGTTGAATTTTATAAAAATACCCTTGTTTGGATAGAAGACGAAGTAACTTATAGCTATCTCGATACAAGTTGTATTTCAGCAACTCCTTGGACGCTAGATGGTGATAACTATGTTTATTCCTTCACTTTAGGTGAAGCAAGTAACCAAACATATCTATCTGAAGACGAGTTTACTTATTTAACTACTGAATATTACTATAACGATGATTATTCAGTTGCTTATCTAACTACGACATTTAACTTTAGATGGGGAGATCGTTTTAACTATGTCAATCCATCAAATAGCACTGATG
>CAYLSZ010000046.1:2263-4391 GCA_964386745.1 uncultured Staphylococcaceae bacterium
AACTTTAGATGGGGAGATCGTTTTAACTATGTCAATCCATCAAATAGCACTGATGTTAATGTATATAACTGGTTAACTGATTTTAGAAGTAAGATGTATGGCTCAGTTGATGGCGATACATTAGTCGATGAAGCTAAAATCAGTATAACGATTACGCCTGAAGTAATTTAACTATTATGACCAATACTGAAATTATAATTTTGATAGTAACCATTATAGTTTTAGTAGCAATATGTATCGGATTCACCTTCTTATTTAGATGGTATTATCTAACTAACATAAAAGAAGTTAATAAAGGTGAATCTGATATAGAAATACTTGAATATAAAAAGAAGCAGATCGAGAAAAAATCGAAAAAAATATACAAGATCTGCAGGGTTTTTGGAAAAATTCTTGAGTATTTGGTCTTTGTAGTCGTTATATGTTTCTTCGGGTTTAGCGTAGCTAGTAGAGTTACCAACAATACATTAATATTTGGCGACACTGGCTTTTTAGTAATAGCTAGCGACTCGATGAGCTATAAAAATGAATCTAATGAGTATTTATATACTTATGAATTAGATAATCAATTTAGTACCTATGACATTATTGGTATTAGTAAATATGATAGTGTCGAGGATGTAGAGTTATACGATGTAGTAGCCTTTTATGGACAAGATGGAACAATCTACGTCCACAGAATCATAAGTATTTATGATGATAATACGTATATAACGCGTGGAGATGCGAATAATAGTAGCGATAACGGTTCGTTATATGCGTCTAGACTTAGTTTTGATAATATTATCGGCTATTATAACGGTGTAGATGTACCAAAACTTGGTGCAGTTATTATATTTTTACAATCAAATATTGGTATCGCGACGATTGTTGCGGTTGTGTATTCCTTATTAATATTTGATCACTATAAGTCTAAATACGATAAATCGATAGTTGATAGAACCTCTTATATTGAAGGTGTTATAAACTACGATTATTCGTTAGAAGATTTAGTGACAATATCTAAAAATGAAGATGGTTCATATGTTTTGAGTTATCTTGATAAGGAATATAAATTTGTAGATGGAAATTTCGTTAAAGATCCTAATTTAAACGAAAATGAACTTCAGGGTGAAGATACAAAAAGTGCCTAAAAATTAGAAAAACCCTGCAGAACCCCATTATTTTTTAAGAAAAAGCGAAAAATAAACGACACGTTTAGGAGAAAAGATTATGAAAAAAAGTAATGACAAGAAACAATCAAAAGAAATAAAAAATACAACTAAAACGACTCAACAACCTGTCGTTTATGCTTTAAACATTAAAGATTTACATAAATCTTATGGAAAGAAAGAGGTTCTGAAAGGTCTTAATTTAAAGGTAAAACAAGGCGAAATTTTTGGTTTTATTGGTAAAAACGGTATAGGTAAAACGACAACGATTGATTGTATCGTTGGTTTAAAAGAAGCAGATAGTGGCACGATCGAAGTTTACGGTATTGATAACCAAGAGGACGCTTTACAAACCAAACAACTTATTGGTTATGTTCCTAGTGAACCTACAACATACGAAATGATGACTGGCGATCAATATCTTGGATTTGTCGCTTCTTGTTATGGTGTTTCTCAAAAAGATTTCAATAAAAACTATGAAATCCTTTTAGAAACATTCGCAATGAAACGTAGTGATATGAAACGTAAAATTCGTGAATATTCTCATGGTATGAAACAAAAAGTAGCCCTTATGGCTAGTTTAATTCAAGAACCAACTATATGGATTCTTGATGAACCTACTGTTGGTCTTGATATTATGGTTTATGAAACTTTACTTCATACCATTAAAGATTTTGCTCAAGATGGTAGAGCAGTATTTATCACATCGCACAACATTGATTTAGTTTCTAAAATTTGTGACCGCGTCGCAATTATTAACGATGGTTTTGTCGAAAAATTGATCGACTTAAAATCTAATCCACAACTTAGAGAAACCTTGTCAGAAACGTTCTTTAATACATATGGAGATGAAGTAGAATGATTGGAAAATTACTCCAAAAAGAACATCTATTAAATAAAAGCCAAGTTTATAGTGGTAAATTTCAAGCTTTCATGATGACTATTTTTAAAGTCATCTTTCTTGCTGTTTTTATCGC
>CAYLSZ010000047.1:0-4147 GCA_964386745.1 uncultured Staphylococcaceae bacterium
CCGCGATTTCGAGCATCTAAAATGGCATTGATCGCTGCGTTGAGTTCAGTAAGGTTCAGTGCTTTCAACGTTTGGATCTCCATCTCAATATATTCCGACATTGCCTTTGTAAAATTGACCATCTTAATAGCTCCTGTTCTTTTCCCAGTTCCACGCATCTAAAAGAATCTCCTCAATACCGCTGTGAACGGGGTTCCAGCCAAGCAGTTGCTTAGCTTTGGCATTTGAAGCGACCAAAGAGGCCGGATCTCCAGCCCGACGTCCAGCCAGTCGATATGGCACCGTCACCCTTGTGACCTTCTCAAGGGCCTGAATCATTTCCAGAACGGTAAAGCCGGTGTTGCTCCCCAGGTTAAAGCACTCAGAGCGATTGTGCTCCATGATATACTTCATGCCAAGGTAATGAGCCTCTGCCAAATCGAGGACATGGATAAAATCGCGGATGCAACTACCATCCCTGGTATCGTAATCTGTTCCAAAAACCTGGAAAGGCTTTTTGCTGATCGCTGCTTTCACCATCACCGGGATCAAATGTGTCTCCGGATTATGTGCCTCGCCGATCACGCCGTCTTTGGAGTCACCAGCAGCGCAAAAATAGCGGAATGCGCAGTAGCGCAAACCATACGCCCGTTCATAATCTGCCAGCATCTTCTCTCCAATCAGTTTGGTCATGCCGTATGGGTTGATAGGAAACTGGGGATGCGCCTCGTCCATGGGCACATACTGCGGTTCTCCGAAAGTAGAGGCGGAGGATGAGAACACGAAGTAACGGATTCCGTGGGCAACGCAGGCATCCAGAAGGGTCTGCATATTGGTTACATTGTTCCAATAATACCGAGACGGCCGCGCAACGGAGTCCGGAACAGAGGCAAACGCCGCAAAGTGGATAACCCCATCGAAACCCTCTTCAGTCATTAGCCGATCCAGGAGCTCACGGTCTCCGAAACTGCCCTCCACAAAGCGGCCATTGAGTACACTCTCCCGATGACCGTCACTGAGGTCGTCCAATACGACCGTCCCGACACCCAGCTCTGCCAAATACCGATTTGTATGAGAGCCGATATAGCCAGCCCCGCCTGTTACAAGAACTTTCATCAGCAACTCCTTTCTCTAGTTGCAAACGACCAAAGTGCAATCAGACTCTGCGGTTAACGTAATCCGCAGTGGCGTCCAAGCGGGATAAAATCACCGCAGGACTCCCTATAACGATAGAATGAGAAGGAACATCCTCGTTGACAAAGCTGTTTGGCGCAATCAACACATCGTCCCCCACTGTGATTCGTCCCACAACTGTTGCGTTCGCCCCGATCCAGACACTATTCCCAATCGTAGGCGCACCCTTTCGCTCGCCGCGGTTCTCTTGTCCAATTGTTACGCCTTTGGTGATGTTCACATTTTCCCCAAGTACGCATTTTCCGTTTATGGCAATGTTATACGGATGATTGATATATAATCCAGCCCCAATGACGGCCCGGATATCAATGTCCAAGCCGTACTTCTTCCTCATGCGATGCAAAAAGAATCTATGGACAATCCTACATCTCGTTCCGTGACAGTTCCTGAAAGCATACAGGAAAGAAAGCGCCGGATCTCGATACAGGTCAAACACTCTGCACATAGACCAAGTCCGTCCGGTAATCCGGTAATAATCCTGCGCAAACAATTTACTCATAGTCAAATACAACCTTTCCAGCTAGCGTCTACCCGGAGGCGGCACGTTGGGGAAAAAGATGCGGTTGCCAATATTCTCGTTATTGTGTTGGTGTTTCTCTACATCCGGATTATGGAATGCATCGTCCAAAATAACCTCAACAGCCGCCGGCAGAGATGTCGTTCGAATCGTCCGCACGCCATAGCGTCTCCCGGCTTCCGCATCGCTCTCGTTGTCTCCCACCATCCAGGAAGCAACCTTGTCGATATCGTAATCCTGCTCCGCTTGGAGAAACAGTCCGATATCCGGCTTCCTACAGGTGCACCGCCCGATATCATGGGGACAGACATAGATCCTGTCGATTCTGGCCCCTGCGTCTTCCAGTGCACGGCACATTTGCCAGTGGATCTCATCCACATCGACCTGGGACATCATGCCCCGGGCGACGCCGCGCTGGTTGGTCACCACCAGAACCAGATATCCGGCCTCATTCAGTGTTTTTATCGCCTCTGGAACGCCGGGCAGGAAACGAAATTCCGTCCACGATTTGATGTAATCATGCTCCGCAGCCTGAACATTAATCACCCCGTCCCGATCCAGGAAAACTGCTTTATGCAAAATAGACCACCCGGCTTCCGTATAGGTCTGGGCCAAAGTCCACCTGCTCCAACCCCAGCGTTTCCTGGAGTGCCTCCTGCTTTTCCTCGTCGCAGTAGAACAGCAGGAATCCGCCGCCTCCGGCCCCAAGGAGTTTGCCCCCCACCGCACCGGCGGCCATTGCTCGGTCATAAAATTGGGCGATTTCCGGGTTGCTGATGCCCCCTGCCAGCGTCTGCTTTCTGACCCAACCCTGGTGCAGCGCCTTACCAAAACTCTGGCCAAAACCGTTAGCAGATAGATCGCGGTACATATCCGCTGCTTGCTGCCTCATTTCATTGAGCACTTCAATTTTATTTTTGGTGTTCTTTTTTTGTTCAGTCAGGACATCGTCCGCGCTACGGGTGATCCCCGTATAGAATAGCATGAGTTTGCGCCCCATCGCCCTCCAGTCCTGTTGCTCCAGGTCAATTCGGTTGCTACTCACGCTGCCGTCAGAGTGGAAACGGAAGTAGTTCAATCCGCCGTAGGCCGCTGCATACTGATCCTGCTTTCCAATGGGATGGCCCAGGATGTCAATTTCGACTCTACAGGCCAGTTCGGCCAATTCTTTGCCGGACAGCCGGTGACCTGTATAGGTGAATAACGCATTGAGCACGCCCACCGTAAAGCTACTGGATGACCCCAGCCCCGTGCCAGAGGGAATGTCTGCAATAGATGTAATTTCGATCCCTCCGCTGATATCCGCTAAGCGCATTGCCTCTCGTACCAGTTCATGATGAAGATCGCCGACCTCCTTCACAATCTCGGTACTGGAATAGCTGACCCGGATGGCATTGTCAAATTTCTTGTTGACAGTGATATAGATGTACTTATTGATTGCCAAGCTGACCACAGCGCCACCGTTGATCCTATAGTAGTCGGCGAGGTCGGTACCACCACCGGTAAAACTGATTCTCAGGGGAGTCCGGGTAATGATCATCGCTTCCACTCCTTGTTTGCTCTTTTGTAATTTTCCATCGTGCCGATGTCGATTAGATAACCTTCTGTCCGCCAGCCGTACATACGACCGACCAGCCTGGGTAGTACATCCTTCCCGAAATCCAGTTCCTGTTTTTCAGGAAGCAGGTCAAAGACAGCTTGTCTCACTAGATATATACCGGCGTTGGCCAAATTGCTCTTAGGGTGAGTGGGTTTCTCTTCAAAGTCCGTGATCCTGTTGTTCTGATCCAACGCTGTGATTCCACACTGCTCGGGCTGATTGGTGTGGAACAATGCCATGGATAGCACCCCGTCATGGGTATCATGGAACCGCTGAAAGGCCGTAAGGTCTGCGTTGGTCAGATTGTCGGCATAGCAGACCAAAAAACTCTCCTCATCGGCCACAAAATCCCGGTTCGACCGAATCGTCCCCCCACTGCCCAGTAGTTCTGATTCATAATATTCATAGGCAGTCAGGCCGTCACCGGCCTGGTTCTGCTGGTTAATATACTCCCGGACAGGTTCCGGTAAGTAGTGGGTATTCACCATTACATCCGATACACCATGGCTGTGGAGCAGTTCGAACCACCAACCCAGCAATGGCCGATCTTGAATGGGAACCATACACTTGGGGATCGTATTGGTAATCGGGCGAAGCCTCGTCCCATATCCGGCTGCAAGCAAAAATGCTTTCATTTCGCTCCATTTCCTTTCAGCTCAACCGCAACGGTCGTTAACGTAATTTTAATGTCAATTACCAACCAGCAATACTCTGCGTAGGAGTCCGGCCAGTGTATGCGTTGCCACATAAGGCAAGTGGTTTGTAAACGCTAGCGCAAAACCTGTTCCTGCTTGCTAAATACTTTTTCGATGTAGATGCGTTTTAGCGTGGCGTGATACGCCCAGCCCACTAAGCAA
>CAYLSZ010000048.1:0-4035 GCA_964386745.1 uncultured Staphylococcaceae bacterium
TCCCATGCGCTGAACGCGCTTCAGCGCATGGGCTAATTGCCCGGAATAATCACAACAGTATCAGAAAAAATATTTGGGCTTTTAGGAAGCCTTTCTAATCTATCTTTTATACGGTCATAAACAAATGAAACGCTTACATTATATTCTTTTATTAAAGCAATGGTAGCTTTCCTTCGCTTTGTAATAACCTCTTCCCATTCTTTTTCTATTTGTGCCCGATATCTTCTTGTCCCCAGTCTACCATAGATACATTTATGCAACAACACAATAATAACATAAAAAATTACAAATAAGATAATTATAATTAAACCCTTAAATGCTATTTCTGGAAGCAACGGAAGCAATAATCGGTAAACTGAACCAATTACAGGCGTTTGTTCGATTACAAAGTCAATACCAGAGTTATCGCCTAATGAAAAATCATGAAATCCTACAATAAAAATTCCTACCAAAAATAAAACATTAGCAACATAGAATATAACCAAAAAATACCACCTGAAATTAAAAATCCCTTCCTTCTTATATATTTCGTAATAATATCTATCAACAATTAAATCTATCTTATTCACTTAACCATAATATCCCTCTTTTTAAATGTTAAATTTGAATAAAAGTCATACTAATCCAGCGAAAGTCCATAAATAAGCCTATTTTCCCTTTTCTCAGTATTTCTATTTCTCCTCGCTCTGCAATATTCACTCAAAATTTATCAAAAATCACAGGTTACGTCCACATTACCAGTCAGATTCCCCTTAAAGAATCTTCAGATCTCTGGAAATGTTGCAATCCCCAAAATGGCAGTCCCAATCCAGGCGGCAAGAACCACAACAAAAAGATGCTTATCTCAAATTGTCTAAGTGGCATATACATAAATTAGTTCCAGCATCAAAACCGTAATAGCTAAAACTGCAATTAAGATCAAATTAAACACACTCATACATATCCCTTCGAATCTGATTATCCCAGATTGAAAAAATAATTCCCACTTTCTCCTTCATAAAATATTCCTTACTATAAGGGAATTTGAAGTATATCATATAAGTATACCAGAACTCCCGATCCCCAGGTCAATTCTCCGTATATTGCCGGTTTTTGTCCTTATTCTGATCCTCTTTTCTATTCTTTCCCCCTCCCGATAATCCCATACTCCCGCATCAGCTCCACTCTCTCATTACCGATCCTGATGGACTCTGCCGCATTATTACTTTTTCCATCTGCGGACTCTTTTCTGTATTTCAGAATCCGGTTCAGCCATGCAACCGGAAGCAGGAAGGGGAATTTCTTTACATAAGCATACTGTGCTTTCATATACCGGACAGGCGGAAACAGTGTCTTTAAGACGCCATTTCCAGAACTGGTCCCTCTTTTTTCCGCTTCCATTGCACTTAACGTAATATTGCTGCTGTGTCTGCGACTCATATCCGCATCCCCATAAATTCCGCTGGAGAGCAGATCCTCCAGCAAGGCTGTCTCATCCACCTGGATATTTTTCCATTCTTCCGGATAGCGGGCCTTGTCCGGGGAAAAAACAAGATACTTTTCCCCAATCTGAAGCAATGCGGCCACAAACTGTTCTGCATGTATGGTCCGGCACTGTTCCAGTACTTTTTTCCAGTCAATTCTGCCGCCATATGCATTGGCAAAAAGTACAATATCGCAGACCTGCCGGATACCAAAACCGCTGTGCAGGAAATGTTTAAAGGCATGACAGATCAGATAAAAGAAATGACTGGTATACTCCAGAGTATATATTGTCGCACCAGAAACAGATATTTCAACCGCGGTCTCATGGGCGTCCCCGAAAAAGCGGTTCAGTTCCCCATAAGCTTCCGATTCTGACGGAAACAGATATTTGTGAAGTTCAATATAAACAGGGCTTCCCTTTTTCCTATAAGGGACTTCATACGCTGTATCTATATCCTGATCCCGGTCGGCTGGCTCCATATCGAATTCCAGCAGTTTGCTGTGACAATACTCAAAATCTTCAGGCCAGATCAGCAGATCCTCATCTGAGGACGCACGGTAATCCGGATTGGGATACAATTCTCTGCATATAATCCCTTTCACAACGACAGGATGAATCCCCGCCTCTCCAAGGAAATGATATAGCCGGAGAAACTCACTGGTTTTTATTGTCTGGAGCGTCACCTGCTGCACAATTCTCTTTTTAAAGAGGCCCAGCATCGCAGGATCCGCCTGCTTTGCAGCAGGACAATTATATACTGCATCATAGATCAATGGCAGTATATGGTGAATCTCTGCCTGCTGAAATAACTTCAGCCATTCCTCCTGTACGATATTCTCTTTCCAGGCTACTTTTTCATTCTGAAGGGAAGCTTTTAACGCCTCCAGAAACATTTCATTTATCTTTTCCATAATATTCTCTGCCCTTTTCCATTCTGTCCGCTATTTTGCAAATCGCGCCCCCATCCGGCGCATAAAGACCTCCTGCAAAAGGAATCTGCCCACAGCGAGTATGTCCGCACATCACGCAGCCAATTTTTTCATTGACAAACATTGCATAAATCATCCCAAAGTCTCTTTTACCAGATTCAGAACTTCCTGTTTCGTATTATCCAACAAAAAGGGGCGGACTGCTTTTTTATTATACTCTCCCATTTCCGTCCGCAGGCCGGGCTTCTCTTTCAATGCTTTTATTTTTGAGGCGAACGAATCCACATCGTCCGGGTCTGACAGGTATCCGGTCTTCCCATCCTTCATAAAATCGACCGGCCCCCGGATGTTTGAGGTGATAAGGGGAAGTCCGCAATACATGGCCTCCAACGGGGCGACTGGTAGTCCTTCACAGGAAGAAGGGAAATAAGGATTTTTCTATATATTCTTATTTTCTAACTCTTCAAAAAGTGCCAAAATTTCATTCTTTGTTTCGTCAAGACAAAATGGACGAACATCTATTTTGTTTTGGTTTCCCATTTTGAACCGAAGGTCTTTATCTTCCATTAACTTTTTTATTGATTTTGCATATGCTTCAATATCCTGAACGCCACAGATATATCCATTAACACCATTATTCAGATAATCCCGTACACCTCGTATATCGGAAATAATAATTGGCAAGCCGCAATACATTGCTTCTAAAGAAGCCACACTGAGTCCTTCATGTAATGATGGCATAATAAATACGTCTACCTGTTGACATATATCTAAAATATCTTTTCGGTATCCAAGAAAATGAACTTGATTCTCAATCCCACATTGTATTGCGAGATTTTTTAATTTATCCAGCAAAATCCCTTTTCCACAAAGCAGATAATGGATTTTCGAATTTCCTATCTTTTCTATTGCACGGATTATCGCCTGTTGATTCTTTCTTTTCGTAAGTTCCCCAACTGAGAGTAACAAAAAATCGTCGTCTTCCATGCCCAACTCTCGACGAATATTCACTGCATTTTTCCCTTTTTGCAAACGTTCTGTATTGACACCAATACCATGAATATATTTTACTAATGGCGCACGCATTTTCTTTGCTATTTGATAGTCTTCCTGATTAATCGTAACAATCTCATCACAAAATCGGGAAACAAACCTTTCAATCGGATAAAATACTATCCAATTTAACTTTGGAGCCCCTTTATAAAAATGAAAACCATGCACCATATAGATGACTTTTGTACCTTGTTTTCTGCTTTTCCTGGCCACCAATCGGGTAGTAATCCCCATAACAGGTTCATTTGTCCAGATAATATCATAGTGTTTTCTGTATATGACAGATTTCATATCTTTATAGCCCTGCAGATTTTTCACAGAAGCGGGACTCCGTTCTAACCGGACAACAAAAATTCCTTTTACAGTTTTTCCCAGGGCTTCCCGTACCTCTCTCATTCGCCCCCCTACATCTGAACAGGCGATATCTACCTCATACCCGTTTTGCGACAGATAAATCACATGAGGAACAAGAAACTGTATCATCATTAAGTCGGTAGAAGTGACAAGAATCCGTTTACTCATACTCCGCCTCAATTCTTTCCGCGATCTTTTCCGCAGACATTCCATATTGCTCCCTTAAATACTTCT
>CAYLSZ010000049.1:0-3886 GCA_964386745.1 uncultured Staphylococcaceae bacterium
GCATTGAATAACTGAGGAGGGGGTGGTACCGTCATGGCCCCTTTCTATACCTACTTCACGTGCGATTCCAAAGGATGAAAATGATCCCTACTTCATTGGCAGCACCATGGTTTTAGAGGGAAGGGCTACGTTTTTGGTTGTGTGTGTTGGATTGAATAGTCATAATGGAAGAATCTTTGATTTGTTAAGCCGGGAGGAAAGGCAAAAGACGCCTCTCCAAGAAAAATTAGAGAAATTAGCAGAGAAAATCGGAGAAATGGGTATATTTGCCGCATCATTAACATTCATCGCGCTTGTCGTCGGATGGATTTACAGAGATTTCATCAAACTGGGCATAGGATGGACGTGGCACGAATTGACAGAACCTCTTTCATATTTTATTGTTTCAATTACGATTATCGCGTGTGCTGTGCCTGAAGGTTTGCCTCTGGCAGTGACAATATCTCTTGCATATTCAATGCGCAAGATGATGGACGACAACAACTTTGTCAGGCATCTAAATGCTTGTGAAACCATGGGATCTGCAAGTGTTATTTGTACAGACAAGACTGGTACATTGACAAAGAATCAAATGAACGTTGAGAAAGTGATCATTGGAACTGCTGTGACGGCAACTGAAGATTTGAATGTTGACTCTCAATATGTTGAAGGTTTGAAACATTCTATTGCTGTCAATTCTCATGCGGTTATTTCAAACGGTAAGGAAATTGGATCACAGACAGAATGCGCACTTGTAAGACTCGTGAAGCTGTTCAATGGCAATGTTGTTGATATAAGAAAAGCGTCAGGGATTGTTCATTGCTTCCAGTTTGACAGGGTTCGAAAGATGATGTCGACAGTTGAACAAGTCGAGAATAGACAATTTATTGTGCATGTCAAAGGTGCTCCAGATGTGATTATTTCTCTATGTCACAAGTTTGTAGATGACGCAGGTAATATGTATGATTTCACAGATGACATTAAAGAAGCAGTGAGACAGATCATTGACGATGAATGTGCCAAATCATTCAGATGTCTTGCTATTGCCATGAAAACATGTCAGATGCAGCCAGAAACGTTTGAAGATGCGGAAAAAGATCTGATTCTCACTGGAGTTCTCTGTATCAGGGATTCGTTGAGAAATCACACTATTAGGTGCATCAAGGAGTGCCAACGAGCAGGGATTAGAGTGATAATGATCACTGGTGATCACCTGTTAACTGCTGAGGCAATTGCCAAAGAATGTGACATTTTGACAAGTGAAACTATAAGTATCACAGGAGCTGAACTGAGAGAACTGAAAGCTGAACGCTTAACATCCGCATTATCAAAAGTTTCTGTTGTTGCAAGATCAACACCAATGGACAAGCATTTGATTGTCACATCTCTGCAGAAAATGGGAGAAATTGTTGCTGTTACTGGCGACGGAACGAATGATGTTGCTGCATTGACTGCTGCTGATGTTGGTTTAGCTATGGGCAGATGTGGAACTGCCTTAGCCAAGGAAGCATCAGATATTGTCGTCCTCGATGATGATTTCCGTTCCATTGTCAAATCCGTTGTTTGGGGAAGATGTGTTTACGACAACATCAGAAGATTTTTGCAGTTCCAACTTACAGCAAACGTTTCGACATTGTTTATCTCTTTCGTATCAGCTGTTGTCATCAAGGACACGCCGTTCAAGGCTGTACAGCTCTTATGGGTGAACATGATTATGGACTCTTTTGGTGCCCTTGCCCTGGCAACTGGAAAGCCACACGATTATATGCTTGACCAGAAGCCACAGAACAAGGAACTTCCGCTGATATCGCCTTATATGATGTGTAACATTGTGTGCCAGGCAGCTCTGCAGATTATCCTGATTGGTATGATTCTAGCGTTCCCAGGTGATTTGGAACCATTCTCAGAGTATCATTACACTTTCTTGTTCAACACATTTGTCTTTTGCCAGGTGTTCAATTTGATCAATGCGAGGTCAACTGAACCAGGAGAACCTGTATCTGTTGGACTTTTAGATACACCTCTGTTCCTTGGTATAATCTTACTCATTTCAGTGGTGCAATGGTTGCTTGTAGAAGTCGCTGGGACTCTGTTCCGTTGCACTCCATTGTTACTCCATGAATGGGTTTACTCTATTCTTTTGGCGTCTCTCTCGCTTCCTGTTGGAAAGGTGGTGAGGATGGTGTGTACTCAAAGCGCTGTAACAAAATTTCAGCAACGCCGTTTTGAACACGGAGTAGGCCGGTTTCTGACGTGAGACAACCTACTGAAGTTATAGTTGTACTGAGTAATTAAACCTTCATACTTTCATAATCCGCCTTCACAAGATCCAAACATTTAATCATGAAATAACATTTGTGTAAATACATTGATCCGCGACGTTTCAGGAAACTTCTTCAACGCATTCGTTTTTGTGCGTTAAGCGCGTGTCAGCATACAACATCAGAATCCAAGATGTTCAAAAGATGTACTGTATGCAGCGAGAAAGGAGTTCAAAAAGCAGTCTAGAGAGTCAGAGATGAAATGTTTGGTTGAGGAAATGCATTCCTGGACCGGATAGTTCAACGTAGTTAGAGTTGATGAAACGAATCACTTCGATGGAGCGTTTCTATTCCATGATCAAGTTATAAGCCAAGAATATGCCAAAGATGTATGGTTTTCTTTAGACCCATCAATATCTTTCCACCATTTGGCGGTGTATTTCCGACTCGAAAATTGAAAATGATTTGTTAGCGTGCTTTGTATCTATGTATTCTGTGATATTCCAATATTGACTTATAGAGTTGTTTGTCTTCGCATTTTGATCATGGACGAAACCGATGATTTTTGACTGGTATGTTTGCAGACGATTTGGAGATATGAGCACATTTCTCGTTGTTGGTCGGTTGTAAAAAGGACGTTAATTTTCATCCATGAATTTCTGCCCGGATATTTTGGTTGATAGTGAGAGATGTGAGGCCTAAATCAAAAATCAAACTTTTTTACACCTCCTGAGCATATGTATTCCTGATTGTAACTCAAATATATCTTGAAGCCATTGTGACACCTCGCTTGTAAGAAACGGTTTGACAAAACTATGAATTTGAAGAAGCGAAGTCCGAGTTTATGGGTATCAAAGTACATCATTTTCATATGTGCTATTGTTTGTTGTTTTCATGTTAAGATGGGGTGCAATGTTCTTTCGTGGCGACCCGAATTCAACACAAAGTCCATGCCGAACTATGTGCTTTCAGTCATGGTTCACGCGAGCAATGCAACCAAGAATCGGCTCAGTGATGACGGTGTGTTCGGGCACTATTACCGCGAGAATCCTAAGGTGTTCTTTTTTGTCGTGTATGCCGAAGGTGTCACTCCTTGTGACGGCTTCCATGCGCTGGAAACTGATTGCAGCGATACGAAGAACATTGCACAGGGACTGAATTGCAGAAACCAATGGGGATATGAATACTTTCTTGCGAACAAAAATCTCGGTAATTGGCTCTACAGAGCAATGGACGACACTATACTGAACATAACCAACTTGTTGAAACTCGTCAATAAGCTCTCAAGGATCTATGATCCGGAAAAGGAAGTCGTCTTCCGGGGATCGCTCAATGACGAGTATGTTGACCGTTTGTATCTGGGAGGTGGAGCTGGGTGGTTGATGTCGAGGGCTATGGTGTCTTTGCACGGGCTCCCTAAAATGTCGATGGTTGATATTTTTGATCGCCAGGATGACATATCCGAAACGTGGGTTCTCAAGCTGCTGGAATTCAAGACAGTCGAAACGTGGGCAGATCCGCTTTTTATTGAGAACTGCAAGAATTGTTACGGATCAGATTTCCAGCGCGGTGACTTCAGAGGAATTACAACATGTCCAAATGAGCCAATGAGGATTATACCGATGAACGAGATAGTGAGTTTTCAC
>CAYLSZ010000050.1:0-3485 GCA_964386745.1 uncultured Staphylococcaceae bacterium
ATGGATGAAGATAACTGTATGGTCGACGTCGCAAAATTCTATTTAGAATTTATTTGCGATGAAAGCTGTGGAAAATGCACTCCATGCCGTATCGGTACAAAGAGACTTTTGGAAATCTTAACTAAAATCACTGATGGTAAAGCTACCATGGAAGATATCGATGAACTTGAAACTTTAAGTAAAGTCATTCAAGAAGGAAGTTTATGTGGTTTAGGTCAAACTGCACCTAACCCAGTCCTTTCGACTTTAAATAAATTCCGTAGCGTCTATGAACGTCACGTCAAAGACAAAAAATGTGATGCCGGCGTTTGTAAATCGCTTATCTCTTATGTAATCGATCCTAATAAATGTAAGAAATGTTCTTTATGCGCTAGAAATTGTCCAGTCAATGCAATTAGTGGCGTTATCGGAAAAGAACCTTATAAGATCGATCAATCTAAATGTATCAAGTGTGGAACTTGTGTCTCCGCTTGTAAATTTAAAGCGATTTATACCGAATAAATGGAGAAATAGTTATGGCAAAAATTCAAATATATATCGAAAATCGTCCATATTTAGTTGATGAAGGTTTGACCGTTTTAGAAGCCTGTAAAAGATGTGGATACTATATTCCAAGTTTATGTACTTATAAGAATGGTCAATGTTCATTAGCTAGCTGTAGAGTTTGTTTAGTTTCTATTGAAGGAGAAAGAAGACTTACTCCTAGCTGTGCTTTCCCAGTTAGAGAAGGAATGAAAATTTCTATATCTGATCAAAAAGCCGTCCAAGCTAGAAGAACAAGTGTCGAACTTTTACTTTCAAATCACTCATTTAATTGTCAAGCTTGCGCTAAAAACGGACACTGCGAACTTTTAGAAGTTGCTAAAAATGTTGGGGCTAGAGAAGAACAATATATCGGTGCTAAAACCGCTACTACATTAGATCAACTCGCACCAAGCTTAATTAGAGATACCTCCAAATGTATTCTTTGTGGTAGATGTATCGAAGCTTGTAAAAATACTCAAGGTATTGGCATCTTAGGATTTGAAAATCGTGGATTCCATACTTTTGTTAGCCCAGCTCAAAATAGAAGCTTTGCTAACGTTCCATGTATTCAATGTGGACAATGCACTTTAGTTTGTCCTACAGGCGCTTTAATGGAACATAGCGAAATCGATAAGTTAGATAAAGCTTTCCAAGAAGGGAAATATGTCATCGTTCAAACTGCTCCAGCAGTTAGAGCCGCAATCGGTGAAGAATTTGGAGAAAAAATCGGAACTCGCTCGACTGGTAAAATGGTCGCAGCCTTACATAGATTAGGTTTCTATAGAGTATTCGATACCAATTTCGCTGCTGACTTAACGATTATGGAAGAAGCTCACGAATTCATCGAACGCTTCACGAATAAAGTTCCTGGACCAATGCTTACATCTTGTTCACCAGGATGGATTAACTATATTGAATATTATTATCCAGAACTCATCTCTCATTTATCGAGTTGCAAATCACCTCACGAAATGATGGGCGCTATTATTAAATCTTATTATGCTGAAAAACATGGCATCGATAAAAATGACATCTGTGTCGTTTCGATTATGCCTTGTACCGCTAAAAAATATGAAAAAGAACGTGAAGCCAATAGCGTTGACGGCGTTAAAGACGTCGATATCGTTCTTACCACTCGTGAACTTGCTAAAATTATTAAACGTGCAGGTATCATGTGGAATAAACTTCCAGATGAAGAATTCGATAACGATTTAATTGGTGATTATAGTGGCGCTGGTGTTATCTTTGGTGTTACTGGTGGCGTTATGGAAGCTGCTATTAGAACTGCTTATCACACCTTAACTAACGAAGAACTTGAACCAGTCGAATTTACTCCTTGTAGAGGTTTAGCCGGCATCAAAGAAGCTAGCTTAGATATTAAAGGAACTAAGATTAATATCGCTATTGCTAGCGGTATGAAAAACGCTAAAGTCTTACTTGAAGACATTAAAGCTGGTAAATCAAAATATGACTTTATCGAAATTATGGGTTGTCCAGGCGGCTGTGTTAATGGTGGCGGTCAACCATATGTCCAACCATTATTCTTACCAAATGAAGATTTCAATATCTTAGATACATACGTAGCAAAAAGAGCTGCAACTTTATATGAAGAAGATACTAAGAGAACTATAAGAAGAAGTCACTTAAATCCAGATATCATCACTTTATATAAAGATTACTTAGGTGAATGTGGATCGCATAAAGCTCATAAGTTATTACATACAACTTATAATACTAACCGCGAAAAATATCCTGAAGTAAAACGTTAATTTCATAAAAAATAGTGGCGATCTGCAGGGTTTTCCTCAAAAATCGCCACTTTTTATTTGGTCAAATGATGTAAAAATGAATTGTAAAATTCGATTTTGATTGTCTATTTTTGGTCTCTTTTAATCAAATAGACTTGTTTGATTTACTACAAAACTTTCTTGTCTAGCTTCATTAATTTGGTCGCCTTTTTGTAAATTTCCTATAAGAAATGGTGAGTCAGGATCATGTTTTTTCATATTGCTTAAGACCATTTGTTTATCCATATTTGCATAGCAATATTTACAAAGATGACCGCAAGTATCATATGCGCCGATATCTTGTCCTAAGAGGCAACTACAAATTGCTCGAGCGTTTTTGCGTTTAGGTGGATTTAATTTTGTGCCTATTGCTCTTTCTATAACTTCCTTCGTTTGGCAGCCATTTACATCGATACCAAATCTAGCAAGATGTGTGCCTTCACAGCAAGTTCTTATGGTTATACCATTTTCTTTTGCTATTTTTGAAAGAACTTCTCCGAGTTCCATTTGTTCTTGTCTTGTAGGAGGTCTAATTCCAGGCGCATTTCTTTTAACTTTTTCATACATATCGAGAAAACTTATAACGCAAGAATTGGTATAGCCCTTTAATGCCTTTGCAATTTTCTCAAAAGCAGTAATATGATGTTCTAAATTCCATTCATCACTATAAAAAACAGGATCATAACGCCAACTAATTCCGTTTTTGCCTATTCTTTTTGAAATTTCTTTGAATGCTTTGATAATTTTTGTTTTATCAGGAACGTTTGGCTCCATATCATTCCCATAAGGCGTGATTGTTATAAACCAAAACTGTTTAAAATCGTTTATTTCATCTAAATGTGGTATAAGTGGAATAGGATTTTTAGTGCAAAAACAAAGACAATCAACTACTTGAGGATTTAATAAATATTTCGTTACTTTATTTGGATAATATGGATTACGAACATACACAAAACCTTCTTTAATTCTATTTAAAAACCACTTTGAATAAAAAGCTGGTATATCCGTTCTCATCCCTGTTGAAATAATCATTTAAACTCCTTTCGAGGTGTAAACAATGTCTATAAAGACTCTAACACGTCTATAGCTAATAGTGTGGCAGCGTTCAATTTTTTTGCCGTTTTTGAACAAAAACCCTGCAGATCTCAAGTATTTTTGTGAAAAGTCGTAGCG
>CAYLSZ010000051.1:0-3440 GCA_964386745.1 uncultured Staphylococcaceae bacterium
CTTGTAGCTTGAGCGATGACGTGGTTATTTTCTTCATCAGCTGATAAATAGACCGCTTCTTCGCTAATAGTATTAGTAGCTGCATCGTATTTACGATATGGAGTTTCAATAAATCCATATTTATCAACTTTTGCATAGGTTGCTAAGTTATTGATTAAACCAATGTTTTGACCTTCAGGAGTTTCAATAGGACAAATACGTCCATAGTGAGTGAAGTGAACGTCACGAACTTCCATCGAAGCTCTATCACGTGTTAAACCACCAGGACCTAAAGCACTGATTCTTCTTTTGTTTGCAAGTTCGGCAAGTGGGTTAATTTGATCCATGAATTGGGAAAGTTGAGATCCTGCGAAAAATTCACGGATAGCACCACTAAGTGGACGAACATTAACTAAACTTGCAGGGGTTAAATCTTTGGTTTCGCCAGTAGCAATCGACATTTTTTGGTTAATAGTCTTAGCCATTTTGGTTAAACCAATTCTAAATTGAGTTTGAATTAATTCGCCAACGCAACGAATACGTCTATTCGATAAGTGGTCGATATCATCAGTTGTACCAAATCCATCCATGAGGTTCATAAAATATGAGAAAATTGCGACGATATCGCTAATTGTAACTCTACTTTCTCTTAAATTGAGGTCAGTACCGATGACGTTAGAAACGACTTCTTTCTTTTCGTTACTATAAACTTTAACGATATTGACAGTCGAATTCTTATCGAGTCTTTCGTTACATGGTAATTTATAGGTATGAGCGCCTTTTTCGAAGAATTCTTCGTCAAGTAAAACGTCGACCATTTCTTTAGTTAATAAGGTGCCTTTAATATACTTAATTTCACCGTCTGCACTGACTAAATTTTCAGCTAAGATTCTATTGATTAAACGTGGATAGATGCCGAGTTTTTGTCTATATTTAAATCTACCAGCACGGCCTAAATCATATCGTTTTTCATCAAAGAATTTTTGAATTAAATAGTCGTGAACGCCTTCATCAGTCATTGGTTCGCCAGGTTTAAGTTTTCTAAAGATTTCGCGTAAAGCTTTGATCGATGAATCGATGTTGGCATCTTTTTCAATCGTAGCTCTTAAACCAGCTCTATCACCAAATAATTCGATAATTGTATCTTCTTTAACAAAACCTAAGGCTTTTAAGAAGATAGTGGCGAGCATTTTTCTTTGACGATCTATTCTAACCCAAAGTAAACCTTTAGTATCGCTTTCAAATTCGAGCCATGTACCGCGGCTAGGAATTAAATCAGCATTAAAGATTTCAATACCGCTTTTAACATCTAAAGATTTAGCTAAATAAGCGCCAGGAGAACGCACGATTTGACTGACAATGACTCTTTCAGCACCATTAATAATAAAGGTACCACTTTCGGTCATTAAAGGAATATCGCCCATAAAAACTTCGTTTTCACTGACAAGTCCTGTGGTCTTATCTTCTAAAAATAGACGAACTTTAAGGGCACAACTATAAGTTTTGTCCTTATCTTTACACTCTAAAGGAGTATATTTTGGAGGTTCTAAGTGATATTGACCATCGCGGTAGCCAATAACTAAAGTTTTGTTATAGTTTTCGATTGGAAAAACATCTTTTAAAACTTCGTTAATGCCGCTTTCTAAAAAGTTTTTATAGGATTCGGTTTGAATTTCAACAAGATATGGTAAAGGTAAATGACCACTAATCTTACTAAAATTAATACGATCGTTGTTTAATTTTGGATAATCTTTGAAAGATTGCATGAATTATTCTCCTTCTTATTTAACCATCTTTAAGATGTAATAACCTTTATCGCGACTAAAGATTTCCGTTTTCTTAAATATAGTTTCTAGGAACGCTTTATGAGAAGCCATTCCCTTGTCTTTACGAATGACGATGTAAAATTCTTTATTATCTTTTAATAATTGGTGAGCGATTTGATACATTTCGTACATATTCTTTTTGCCACTTCTAATCGGTGGATTTAAGAAGATGTAGTCGAACGAATTTGCTTTTATAGACGTGATTTGTTTATCGTCAATAACCACCCCATCTAAATCGTTTATCTTTAAATTTTCTTTTACTAACTCTCTCGCCCTATCATTTATTTCACAATAAGTGACGTCGAGATCTTTATAAAAGAGATTGAGAGTAATGCCGATGACACCAATTCCTGCGCCATAATCTAAAATTTTACCCTTGAGTGGAAGAGACACTATTTCTTTAAGAAAATAGTCGCTTCCGATATCAATCTTCTTTTTACTAAATACCCCATTGTCGCTTTTTAGATGAATTTCCTTATCTAAAATTTGATAAGAAATATCCGTTTTTTGCGATATTATCTCAGGATTTTTAGCAAAATATTGATTCATATAATATGTTATAAAAAAGGCAAAAACCTGCCCTCTAATAAAAGGTTATATTTAAAGGGCAGGCTTAAAATATCAATTAAATTATTTAATTTCGACTTCAGCGCCAGCAGCAACGAGAGCTTTTTTGTGTTCTTCAGCTTCGACTGGAGTGATGTTTTCTTTGATTGGGCTTGGTGCAGCATCAACTAATTTCTTAGCATCCATTAAGCCTAAACCAGTGATGGCTTGGACAGCTTTAATGACAGCAACTTTATTAGCACCGATAGCTTTTAAGGTTAAGGTAACTTCGGTTGGTCCTTTAGCAGCACTTTCTTCTTCAGCTGGAGCAGCTGCAACTGGAGCAGCAGCAGTAACACCAAATTCTTCTTCGATTGCTTTTACTAAATCATTTAATTCAACAACGGTCATTTCTTTGACAGCTGCAATAATTTCTTCATTTGTTAATTTTGCCATGATTATTTTTCCTCCTATATACTAACAAATTATTTCTTTTCACTAACTTGGCTAAGCGAATAAGCTAAATTACGCAATGGGGCTTGTAAGACACTAAGAAGCATAGAGACAAGTCCTTCTTTACTTGGTAATGAAGCAATAGTAACCACGTAATCTTTATCGCTTACTTTTCCGTCAATGATTCCGCCTTTAATGTTTAAGGCATCGTCGTTTCGTTTTGCAAATTTGGCTAAGGCTTTTAAACTACCATCAGTTATGTCTTTTGCAAAGACGAAGACGTTTGGTCCGGTCAAATAGTCATTTAATCCTTCATTAGTTTCGCTTAAGGCACGACTAACGAGGGTATTTTTGAAGACGTATAATTGACCATTCGTTTCTCTTAAGGTTCTACGTAATTCACTAATTTTAGCGACAGTTAAGCCGGTATTTTCACAAATAACGACGGCGGCATTGTCAGAAGCTAAATTAGTAATCTTAGTTACGAGTTCCTTTTTCGAAGCTAAGACGTCTTGGTTCATTAATTTACCTCCTTCTTTCGAAAATATTTATTATGAGGCATATATACGTGAGGAATACCTCGGTAACATTATTAAGATTTCTCCGTTACTTTCTTAGGTATATAGCCAAATAAAC
>CAYLSZ010000052.1:0-3377 GCA_964386745.1 uncultured Staphylococcaceae bacterium
GTTTGCTAAAAGTTCATCATTTTTAATGATGGCAACCGCTGTTTCATCGCAACTACTTTCTATCGCTAAAATAATCTTATCCATCTTAAATTAATCCCTTTATCATCCCGATAGCGTCTTCGCCATTTGAATAATATCCTTTCTTTATTCCTATCTCCTGATAGCCATGTTTCTTATATAGATTTATTGCTGGAAGATTAGAAAATCTAACCTCTAAAGTTACGAATTCAACACCTTTCTCTTTGAGTATTTTTTCCATGTTTTCGAGCAAAAACCCTGCAAAACCCCTCTTTTTTTGTGAAAACTCAGTCGCAATTTTTACAATTGTAGCGCTATCAAAAGTAATCCAATAATCGATATATGAAGCAATCTTTCCGTCGACTTCAATAACATCAATATTGGCTAATTTATTCTCATTTAATTCATATAAATAGTTGTCATAACTAAAAGGGGCTTTAAAATTTCTAGCCTCAATTTCTACTATCTCTTTTAAATCATCGACGGTCGCTTTTCTTAAAATATAATTCATACTAATCTTTTAAATAAACCGCCTTTAAACTCATGATATCTTTAACTAAATTCGACTCATTTTTAAGTCGAAGCATATTCTCAAATATATCAGCTTTATATCCTTCTTTATCGAGATAATCTAAATCGCCACACAAACTATAGTCTTTATGTTCATTAATTAGAGTTTCTAATTCTTCGTTTGTTATAACGCCATCCTCTTTAATAACTTCGCCATCTTTATAGATACCAATGTAACTTCTTTTGCTTCTAGCATTGATTAAGCAGATTGAAGTCTCACCCTTCTTCTCTAAAATTTCTAAACTTGAAAGGGTATAAATAGGAATATTTAAGGCGTATCCAATAATTTTTGCGATAGTTAAAGCGATTCTTAGTCCGGTATAACTTCCTGGGCCAATCGTAACTATTACTTCATTTATATCTTTCGCTTCAAGATTATATTCATTAAGAATATTTTCAATTTCAGGAACCATCATTTCGGATTGTTTATGAAAACATTCATAACTTATCTCTTTAACAATCTTATTATCGATAGCTAAAGCTACATTAAGATAATTACCACTACTATCAAGGAGTAAGGTTTTGACTAAATTTTCATTATTTCCCATTTTCAATCTCCTCGAATAGTTTCTCGTATTTCTTATTTTCGCTATAAATCACAAAATTACGACTGTTATCGTCTTTATTAATCGTAATCTCGATATTAAGTGCATCTTTATAATCGATAAATTCTTCAATAAATTTAGGCCATTCGATGATAGCTACGCCTGGCCCATCGATAAGTTCTTCTAAACCGATATTTTTATTTTCGCTAGGCACATCTTCAAGTCTATAAGCGTCAATATGAAATAAAGGAAGTTTGTTATCGTAACATTTAACAATATTAAAAGTGGGCGAATTGATCTCTTCTTTGATACTTAATCCTTCGCCAATTCCCTTAGTAAAAGTCGTTTTGCCGGCCCCTAAATCTCCACATAGAGTAATAATCGAACCCTTAAATAGATGTTTAGAAACTAGTTTACCTAGACTTATCGTATCGTCTCTACTTTTGCTTTTATATATAACTTTTAACATGTTTTATTTCTTTTCAGTGGCCGCTAAAAACTTGTTATAGTATTCAGTAATTTTCTCATTAACAAACGGAAATTCGTTTTTTCTCATGATTTCAGGTATCTCTTTTAAGTTATAGCGGAGAATTTTTACGATATCGTCGCTATATTTATAAACCTTAGAGTGATATCTATACTCTTTAACATCAATTACTCGAACTTGCTGATTTGGATAAAACTTCAAATCGAGATCGTAATCAATATATTTCACTCTTTCTTTATCGATGATAAATGGGGATGCGATATTGACGTAATACGTAATTCCTACATCTTTAAGCATCGCTATAACATTGAACCATCTTTTCTTAAAAAAGATCATGACAGCAGGCTCTTTCGTATACCAGACTCTAAAATCATGTTCGATAACTTTTGTTTTTTTACTACAAACTACTATATAATCACTCGTTTGTTCGACTACAAAAACACTGTCCCGTATGCGGTGCATACGGCCATCATGTTTATAGCCTTGGACTTCAATCCAGCGATTTTCTAAAGTAGGTTGTGAAGCCATATTAATTGAGTAAATTTAAAATTTCCTTCACGATAAGAAAATCGGATTTCATTCTCTTAAAGATTTTAATATCAACTTCGCTATCGACTGGAATATTCATATAGTCATCGGCGTAGTCGATACCTAATACGACTCTACCATCACGGATAGATAAAATGACGTCGATAAGTTTGCCATCTACTTTAAATTTATTTAAAGTACGTAAAACTTTGTCGGTTAAAATCTTTTTATATTCGTTATCGTTTGAATAGACGACATATTTCTTAGTTTCTTCTTTTAATTCTAAATCTTGAACGTTATCTAAAGGTCTAGAAAGTTCACCACCTTTTAATTGATATAAAACGTATGAATCAGGTTTACTATATTTACATTTATAGTCATAAAGTTTTCCTAAAAACATAGGGCTTGTTTTGTTTTTGACTATAACGTTACCAGCTAGGTCAGCAATTAAAATCGTGCTTCCGTTAAATGTTCCATGAACGACATTTCTACTACGAACACTTTTAATATTTTGATAGAAATGAGCGTCGGTAAAGACTTCAGTAGGAACATCACCTTTTCCATCGACTGTTATATCAATAATTCCGTTACCCCTAAATAAATATTCAGCTTCATCGTTAAATAATTTTCCAATATATTCATAGGCTTTATTGGTAAGATCTTTACTCATTTTCTTGCCGACAATAAAGTAAGCGACAATACCTAAAATGAGTATAACGATGCCGACAATAATTCCAATATTGTGTCCGATATAATCGTTACAAATGATTAAAGCAAAACCAATAAGTTCAATCGCAAGAAAACATCCCATATTGATCCAACGGAATTTCTTTTGTCTTTTGTTGTAATTATTGTATTCGCTTCTAGAAACTTCGGCTTTATCTCTAAAGGTTGTGTCATCTAAATCAGCTACGAATTCTTCTTCAATGACTTCGGTTTGTTCTCCTTCAGTAGCTTCTTCTATATCTTTGGCTTCATCAGTTAAATCGCTATCTTCTTTAAGATCTTCTTCAGTAGGAATCGAATCAGCTTTTTCTTTAGCGATTATCTCTAATTCAGCCTTTTCATCGTACTTTTTTAAACCCATTTAAACATCCTCCTTAGGTTTTGTTTATATATTATAAACAAAAAGGGGCCAAGTATGTATTAAGTTTTATAAGGAAGGGGTTATTAAACGGGAATTTTACAGAATCTAGATACTAAATAAATCGTTTCGGTTATATAAAGGC
>CAYLSZ010000053.1:0-3318 GCA_964386745.1 uncultured Staphylococcaceae bacterium
TTACGTGGACCTTTACGAGTACGAGCATTAGTTTTAGTTCTTTGTCCTCTTACTGGTAAACCTCTTCTGTGACGAATTCCACGGTAGCAACCAATATCTTGAAGTCTTTTAATGTTTTGTAAAACTTCTCTACGTAAGTCACCTTCGACTTTAAAGTGGCTAACAGCCGCTCTAATACGGGTGAGCTCATCTTCTGTTAAATCTTTTGTTCTTTTGGTTCCATCTACTTCTGCCATTTCGATAATTTTCTTAGCGGTAGATAAACCGATTCCATAAATATAGGTAAGGGAATATGTAATTACCTTATCGTTTGGAATATCAACACCTACTATACGTGCCATTAATGTTCCTCCTAATTAACCTTGTCTTTGCTTATGCTTTGGGTTTGAACAAATGACCATGACTTTGCCATGTCTTTTAATAACTCTACATTTGTCGCAAATAGGTTTTACTGAGGGTCTTACTTTCATAAATAGTTACCTCCAAATTACTTGTGTCGAAAGACGATTCTGCCATTGTTTAGATCATAAGGCGAGAGTTCGATGGTAACTTTATCACCTGGTAAGATGCGAATGTAATGCATTCGGATTTTACCAGAAACAGTGGCATGAATTACGACATCGTTTTCAAGCTTTACTTTAAAATTGCAGTTAGGTAAAGCTTCTACAACTACCGCCTCTACGGTTATAACATCTTGTTTTGCCATTAAATTTCTTTTTCTCCTTCTTTTAAGGTAATAATTTCATAGCCATCGCTCGTAACGACTACCGTATTTTCGTAATGGCTAGCTAGACTATGATCATCGGTTTTAACAGTCCATCCATCACTGAGGATATGGACACCTTTTTTCCCCATATTGACCATAGGTTCGATGGCTATAGTCATTCCCGCTTTAAGTTTTGGTCCATGACCAGCTTTACCATAGTTAGGAATATTTGGGTCTTCATGAGGGTCTGTTCCTACGCCATGTCCACAAAACATCTCGTTCACAGTATAGCCATGTTCTTTGACGTATGTTTCAATAGCGTGAGAAATATCACCGATGCGGTTTCCTACTTTTACCATTTCTACGCCTTTAAAGAAGCTTTCTTCGGTGACTTTTATTAAGTCAGCTGCCTCTTCGCTTATCTTCCCGCAAGGAAACGTACGAGCTGCATCTGCTACATATCCTTTATAAGTAACTAAGATATCGTAACTTACTATATCGCCTTCTTTAAGGATGATTCCTTTTGAAGGGATGCCATGAATTACCGTATCGTTGACCGATATACAGATATTAGCAGGATAGCCTTCATAACCCTTACTAGAAGGAATTCCTCCTTTCGAGAGGATAAACCTTCCAGCAATATTATCAAGTTCTTGGGTAGAAATGCCTGGGCGAGTATTATCTTTTAAGATGTCGAATAACTCGATAATAATCTTCCCAGCTTCTTTCATCAAAGCAATTTCTCTATCTGATTTTAAGATAATCATTTAGATAAGATTGCATCGATGTCGTTCATTAGTTCTTCTAGTGGTTTAGTGCCGTTAACTTTATATAACTTACCTTTTTCACTATAGAAACTAATGAGTGGAGCAGTCGAGGTGTGATATTCATTAAGACGAGCTTTAAGAGTTTCCTCATTGTCGTCTTTTCTTTGAATAAGTTCTCCACCACATAAATCACAGACGCCTTCAACTTTTGGTTTAAGGTTTTTAATGTGATATGGGGCTCCACATTTTTTACAAACTCTGCGGCCAGTGATTCTTTCGACGAGTATATCTTCACTGACTTCGAAGTTAATAACGTATTTGACTTCGCGGTCAAGCTCATGACCGATGGTTTCTAAGGCACTAGCTTGAGCAAGAGTTCTTGGGAAGCCATCTAATAGATAACCTTCCTTACAATCTTCTTGTCCTAAGCGTTCTTTTACGAGGCCTATAGTAACTTCATCAGGAACGAGTAAGCCTTTAGAGATATAGCTATCAGCTAATTCACCTAAAGGGGTTTTATTTTTGATCGCATCACGGAACATATCTCCAGTGGAAATATGTGGGATGTTATATTTTTGGGTTATGCGTTTGGCGCTAGTTCCTTTACCAGCACCAGGAGCACCAAGTAAGACAATACTTTTCATTTTTCTTACATGCCTCCAATAACTTGGTCGTAGCTTTTACCAGCCACAAGACCATTGATTTGATTAGCGATTTCGATAGCAACACCGACGACGATAATTAAACCAGTACCGCCAATAGCTAAACTCGAGTTATCGCTAAAGACTGTTAAAGTAAGTACAACTGGAAGAGCGGCAATAAGCATTAAACTCATCGCACCGATGAAAGTGACACGGTTTAAGACTTTTTTGACGTATCTTTCAGTCTCTTGTCCTGGACGAATACCAGGTATATAACTTCCGTTCTTTTGGAAGTTTTCAGCTAATCGTTCTGGGTTGATTTGTAAGTTCGCATAAAAATATGTGAATAGAACGATAAGTACTAAATAAATTATTAAGCCCCATGGAATTGGTACGCCCCAAGTATCGTATAGTTGATTATATTGGAAAATACCAAGCCATTCAGCATTAGCAGCATCGCTAGAAATAAAGCTAGCGATGACGCTAGGAGCAATCATAATCGAGCTAGCGAAGATGACAGGGATAACTCCAGCGCTATTAATCTTAATAGGTAAGAAGCTTGCCTTGGATAATTTTTCGCTTCCTCCACTACGTGTTGAGTGTTGGACAGGAATTTTTCTTCTTGCTAATTCGATATAGACGACAAATCCGATAATCGCTACTAAAGCGGCTATATATAATATGAATAAGAATACGCCACCGATAGCAGCTTGTGAGCTAGCATACCAGTTAGTTGTGACCCAAGTTTCAAATGCCGTGATGATTTGACTTGGTAAACTAGCTACGATACCAGCAAAAATTATGACCGATATACCGTTACCAATACCTTTTGTAGTAATTTGGTCACCAAGCCACATGACAAGCATACAGCCTGCAACCATAATGGTAACGACATAAGCGTAATTTAAGAATGTTTCTTCAAAGTTAAATGAAATCCAATCAGTATTTTGAGCTGTTTGGATAATACCATAAGCTTGTACGGCAGCAATCATTAAGGTCAAATAACGTGTCGCCATCTCCATTTTCTTACGGCCGTCTTGTCCTTGCTTAGTGAGTTCACTAAGCGCAGGAAGAACGTCCATACTAAGTAATTGAATAATAATTTGAGATGTAATATAAGGCGAGACGCCAAGAGCAAAAACTGAGAAGTTTTCTAAGGCGCCACCACCTAAAAGGTTCATTAATGCGAAGACGTTATTTGAAG
>CAYLSZ010000054.1:0-3206 GCA_964386745.1 uncultured Staphylococcaceae bacterium
CGCTTGGAGATTACGAATACAACTATCTCGCAGAGGTAACATCTGCCCTTACGGCGGTTAATGAGGTTATAGGCCCCGGGAACACGGTAATAGCGGAGCGTGTAAGCGGAGTTTTGAACGCTATCAACACACAGCTGCGATACCAGAAAAATATAGCGCAGACCGCCGATGTAAGGGCGATATTGTTTGAAGATACGGTGGAGGATTCCCCCACCTACGGGGCTATGTGCCTGGGGACTCAGGGCTTCCAGATTGCTGATACCCGCACGGCGGACGGGCGCGACTGGGACTGGAGCACGGCCTTCACGGCAAAAGGCGGATACGCCGATACGATTATAGCAGGGTTGCTGTCAGACAAGACGGGCTCCTCGTATTGGAACCTTGATACAGGAGAGCTTGTACTTTCCGGCGAGTTTATTCAAAAGGCAGAAAATGGAGCGTTATCTGTCGCGATTAGGAATAATTCAACGCGGTACTACGACTGGGAAGACCAGGGATTATATGTCGGGGGTGCAGGAGCCGTAAAAAATACTGGTGACGGCAGATGGGGCATTAACATGTGGTGTGAACCAGGGCTTCGCATTAGGCTTGGATACAAAGAAGATGCTAATAGCACTTCGGTTTACCCTGCAATCGGCTACGATGCTGCCGCACCAGACGATACACCGTATCTAATTAATACCGCAAGTGGGACTTTATTCCCGAACAATTCTAACGGCGGGGTTACCGTACAAAATGGGCAGATAAAAACTTGGAGTTTGAGTACATTGTCTGGCACATTGTCTTTAATAACCGGGTTATACATGTCGAACGGAGTCATCACGGGCGCAAACTGGGCTGATTTAGTTATTAGCAACGGGCTTATCGAATCTTGGACTACGAGGACGAGCACATATTCTGCGGCCAGCGGTTCAGCGATTCAGGCGATGTCTTCTCAGGACGCTGGCAATGCTGAATCTAGCAGCACTGAACCTAGCAACGAAATCGAAACACCGGACACAATGAACAAGGACGGAGAAACGATAACTTACGAAGAGTACCTTGAAAAATACGAGAAAGAAGGTGACGAAGAGGGCGAACCAGATTGAAAGAGACGTGTATGTGCTGTCGAACAAGACGAAAACGCCGATTAACTATGTAAGGTTAACAAATGAAATCCCGATTGTTTTCACCTTCCGGGATTACGACATCCCGGACGGCGCAACGGCCAATGTTTTTGTCCAGAAGCCTTCCGGGTCGGCTGTGTACGGTGATGCGGCAGTTTCCGGGAATACAGTGACGGTCGCCGTAACCACGCAGATGTTCGCGGAGCTTGGGACAGAGCAATTGCAGCTGCGGGTAGCGGATGGGGACAATGTGCTGGTCAGCTTCTCCCAACCGGTCAATGTATTTCCGAATTATACAGAAGGTGATGCAACCGCAAGCACCAACGAAGGCGGATTTTTTTCTGAATGGGAGCGGATCTCGGCTGAAATTTATGAAACGGTAGAGAAAGCGCAAGAGGCGAGTGAGAAGGCCAGCACGGCTGCTGATAGTGTGGAGCTGCTATTGAGCCAACAGCAGCAGCTTTTCGAAGAGTGGTTCCAGACCGTAAAAGACCAGCTATCCGAAGACGCCGCCGGGAACCTGCAACTACAGTGCATGGAGCTGGACGGGCGGCTCACCTTGCTAGAGTACATGACGATGCAAAACGACTTCTCCGCTCCGATTGCCACAGACGATGAGGACATTACTCTTATAATCGACGATCTTGATTACGCTATTTTAGCAGACTGGAAACATCAGGAGGTTTAAATATTATGGCAACCATTAGCGTACAGACAAAGAAATTTGGAGATTTAGAAACAGCCACAACGGCAAGTGATGATAGCTTACTTCTCATTCATGACGGAAACGGCGTCAAAACCATGACCGCCGCAAACCTGCAAGAGTGTATGCTGTACAACAATGCAGGCGCACACAACTCCGTCTATAGGGGCAAGTATCTGGGTTCCTCCGTCACAGATGAACAATACGCAGCAATCTCCGCTGGCACATTTGAGGATTTGTATATCGGTGACTATTGGACGATTAATGGGGTCAACTGGCGCATTGCAGCTTTTAATTATTACTATAACAAAGGAAATGTGGCATGGACAACGAACCATGTCGTGATTATACCTGGCTCCAACCTCTACACCGCCCAGATGAATTCTACAGCTACTACTACGGGAGGATATTTAGGGTCTGAGATGCACACGGCAAACTTAGAAACGGCAAAAACAACTATCAATAACGCATTCGGTAGCGACCATGTTTTACCTCACCCGATTTATCTTACCAACGCCGTATCTAATAGGCTGCCTTCTGGCGGCGAGTGGGCAACTGTTACCGTGGAGCTCATGAACTCATACATGGTTTTTGGCAGTGGTATGCTCAATGCGGTAGCAGATAGCAGCATCATTCCACACAACTTCCCCTCTGAAAACACCATACTGCCGCTATTTCTTCTAACCCCGAGCGCAATACGTACTATGGCATGGTGGTTGAGAGATGTTGTCAGTGATAGTTCTTTTTCATATGTAACTAATACTGCTCGCGAGATGTTTGCCGTCGCGTCCAGCGAGCACGGAGTGCGGCCTGTTTTTTGTATCGGTTGATCTAAAATCCCCGCCCCTTGTGAGGTGGGGTACAACAAATTAAAAGGAAAATTAAGGATGAAAATTTTAATTGCTGTACCAACTTTTGAAACCATTAAGCCCGATACCTTTAAAAGCATTTATGGGCTACAATCAGCGGGACATTGGCTGCTATTCGACTACGTAAAAGGCTATGATTGCGCCCGTGCCCGCAACCTGATTGCCAAGGAGTGTCTGCGTGACGGATTTGATGCGGTACTAATGATAGACTCAGACACCGTAGTTCCGTCCGATGCGTTGGTGCATCTAACCGAAGGCAACTGCCCTATAGTGTTGGGTACATATCCAAGGCGGGGCGAGACAGCCGGATCCGAGATTTTCCTACCAGGTCAAGAAGACTTCACTGAACGGAACCGCGTCAAGTTCGCCGATATGCCACATGGGCGTTTCGCAGCAAAGGGCGGTGGTATGGGGTGTGCATTTATCCGGCGAGTGGCTTTCGAGATAGTCCCATACCCGTGGTTTAGGTATGTGGAATATGACAATGGCGACGTTTTGTCAGAGGACAATTATTTTTGCTGCAAAGCT
>CAYLSZ010000055.1:0-3046 GCA_964386745.1 uncultured Staphylococcaceae bacterium
TTGTTGCTGATGAAATTGACATTGTTGATGCTGACGAGGACTACTATGATAAATTATACATTGTAGAACAGATCAGACGGTATAGCCATTTTAAAGACAAGGAGCAAATATATAACTTTGTTGAAACGACATATTTTTATGCAATTTTTTCTTTTTCCTCAAAAATGTGACAAAATTGAATGCTATCGGTATATTCAAGTGCATTTTTTGAACTTTGCTTCATGTTTCCTTGGTGTTTTATATGGGTTTCCCTTGATTCTCCAACCATTGAATGTAATATGATATTGTAAAAAATGTGTTTCGTTGAAAAAAGTGACCCTTGTGTCATACCAAGGAAACATGAAAAGAACCAAACTTCGCAGTTTGGTGCTTTTATTTCAAAAAAGGGTAATTTATATTCGCGGTTTGTTTTTTCGTGGTTGTTTTAGTAATACCTGGTTTTAAGCTAAAAAACCATTAAATAAACTGCGAAGATTTCTGGAACTTCTTCGTTGGTCGCACTTTCACAACAAAATTTCCCTTTTTTGAAGTAAAGTTCCCAAAAGCACCAAACTTAGCGACTTCTGCCTTTTCAGCAAGTTTGTCATTGGTTGGTGAGTTTATTCCAGTCATGCAAGACTTTCCAGAGTCTTGCATAGGACCGCTTTACATGCGGTCCCATGCCATCGATGTTCGCCTAAGTCGATGATTTTCCGATAGAAACATGTTTTCTGGATAGACAATATGTTTCTAGAGCATCTACAGTCCCCGAAATGTTCAAAATTTTAAACAAAAACTTTACAAATAGTTTACAAATGGATATTTTGATATTAATTTTAAACTGGGTAGTAGCTAATAATAATAAGATACTGAATTTTGAAAAGTTTTAAAATCTGACTCTATTAAAATCTTTATTCTTGATTTCTAAACTTTCCAAGCTGTTTCAATGAACATTGAGTGCAGAAAGAACAGTATCTGAGTAGCCACCTCTGATATCAACAATGTTTGATAACTGTTTCTCATTGAATGAAATAGAAATTCCGAGTTGCTTCATAATTTCTCTTGTGAAGAAAAACTCGTCAACAAACACTGTCAACTGTTCACCGTGTCTGTCTGTTTCATTCTTCAGCTTGATGAGTGTGGCCCAGTCCTTCGCTGCCTGCAAGAGAACATCTCTGTTTTCTTCTGCAAGTTTAGAGATAGACATTTCGAAAATTGACAATTCGTTAGTGAAACTGATGCTGAAATATTGTGAGAGTGCTTTTGCAGTTATTGTTCGCACCTTCGGAATATCATCAATAACGAGCCTTGCAGCAAGTATCAGGGATCGCTTTTCAACAAGCAGTTCTGGAAGAAGATCAGCAATTGCAACATGCACTTGAGAAATCGACTCACTGAGATCAAATACGAAGCGATAAAGAACATCGAAAAGCTTCATAATGTTCATTGACTCAGTGTTTGCCTTTTTGAGAAGATGGAGAAGCGAGGCAACGACATTCGGTCTGTTCTCTTGTTCTATCATTTGAATCATAAGATCAGCGTGATGCAAGTTTTCAGTCATTCTTTGAGCTAAAAATTCAAGACCTGTGTTATCAAGTGCAATGTTTGACTTCTGTGACATAATGCGATTATATATGACATCGCAGAGGTCACGCGGGTAGTCTTCGTCTGAGCTTTTGTTTGTGAGTCTTGTTATCATTGCGAGAAGTTCTCTGTTTGTTCTGTTTTTGGCACTTTTTTGCATTAAAAGGAGTGGCGCTTCATCGTAAATGAAATCAGACGTTTTCATATCAATGAGAGGTATTAGGTCGGTGCGTTTGATGCGTTTTAGAATGAAAATTGCATCATTCCATATTGGCTGCGGGAGTTTGCTAAAATCAATTGATGGAAAGTTTGATGCTATTGAAGAACAGTCAACATCACTAACAATCTCTCGAAGAAGATAGAAAAGACCTGATAAAGTGTTGTACGTCTTAACTGCAAAAGAAAATTTAAAGTGATGGTTAAAAACTGTATCAAACAAGGGGGTATTATGTTTCAATATTGAACAAATTTCATTGAAGAGTTTTTGACGATGCTGCTGACTTGTTACTCTGTTTGATGCACGAGCAGCAACACGTCTGAGCCTCGAATCTCTATCGCCGATGTGAGTGAGAGACAGTTCGAACAGCTCTGGATCACTGTCTGTTGATTCGAACTGAGCAATGATCGTCAGCGCAAGATACACTGTGTGTTTAGCTTTGTGCGAATCGAGTGACTTGATGATTGTTTCTCTCAGCATCGGCACCTTTGAGAAGAACTGCTCGAGCGTCAGGTAAGTGATGTCGCTCTGCTGAGTTCCATTCTTGTTAAGTTTCCTGATGCACGAAGAGAGACAGAGATTCGCAGCTGTGACAAGATCCCAACCACTGAGTCGCGAAGAAACGTTGAGTATGGCAGCGAAGACCTGCGGAAGTATCGATTCGGCGTACGGTGATGTTGCCTTGTCTGTCAGGATTGCGCGTATGACGTTAAGAGCGTTCGTTGCTTCAGTGCTGTTGTCTGTGTGTTGAATCAATGCTAAAAGACCATCAATGATCTTTGAGTAGTTCGAAGTTGACACTGTGATGACATCCTGCGACTGGATGCGAATGATGGTGAGTGCGAGGTACGGCAGTGCGGCTGATCTTCGCATGTTTTCCATGTCAAAGTTGCCGAGAACTGAAAGAAGCTTTTCTGTCCATTCGTTTGCGACTTTTTGGATTGTTTCAGAGTCCAAGTAAGACATGATCTGCTCCAACGAAATCTGGCCTTGGCATGTGACACCGATTTTCCGTGTTTTCATGAGCAGGTTGAAAATATCGTTTGCCATCGATTCGATGGTTTCTCTTTTAACAAACTTGGAGAGCGTTTTGAGCGATTCTGCGATTTTTGCAAGAATCTGGGTCTGCTCTTCCCACTCGATGTCGTCGTTGATGCAGTGGCTGAGCAAAGAGAGCATTTCGTGCTGCGATGCGGGAAGATCTGGAGAAACTTTCAGTGATTTTTCCTCTTCGACTTCTTTCGTGTGAAAGAGAATGTCATTGAC
>CAYLSZ010000056.1:0-2943 GCA_964386745.1 uncultured Staphylococcaceae bacterium
GAATGCCGAGAAGTCGAGCACAAAAACGGCGGGAAATGAGTCTGCTTTGCGACGAGAGATCAGACTGTCATATTGTAAATATGACTCCCTCATTTGCGGCGAGACATGAGACTCATTTACGGCGGGAGATCAGACTCATTTGCGACGTGAGATCGATCTGTCATATTGTAAATATGACTCCCTAGCATATTGTAAATATGTCGATCGCATTTGCGGCGTCTAGCGCAACGAAGCTTCTAGCGGAGTCACTCACGTGGGGCACGTGAGCGTATTGATTCTTGCGGGGAGCGCGGCTCATCTTTCTCCTAATTATATAGCCTCAATAATCGCACAGCATTCGCCTGCAAGCTCAAGGTTCTTCTTGCTTTCGCCCCGACCCTAAAGCTGGACACTGGGATTCTGGAACTCTGGGCGCTTCCCCTCTCCTTGCTCTACCCTAGAGTCTATCAACTAAGAGGCTGACCGTTAGGTCAGCTGTACTACCAACTAAATTCCCCTTGCAAAAATTGCGCAACGTGCTGTGCCTAAATCTCCATGCTCTACCCTAGAGTCTATCAACTAAGAGGCTGACCGTTAGGTCAGCCGTACTACAAACTACCAACTAATTTCCCTTGCAAAATCTTAACAATGCGGTATAATGATGTAATCACTTTTTATAAAGGAGGATAAGCAAAATGTTGTATTTGCTAAAAAGAAAGAAAGGCGCGTTAGTTGCAGCTTTTAGGGGGGGGGGGCTAACACTATTACTCCTTCTTGCACTTCTCTTTGCTGGCTGTAACCACGACGGGGACAGCGGTGACAGTGGCGGCGGAGGCAGCACTCCCAGCCACAGCGATGAAACGGGGACGAGCGAGCTTATTGGCGATGTCTACCACGTCTATGACCTTGACGGGCTAGAGGCTTGGGTAGCTTATATGGCAGAGGAGAACGATTACAGCATAAGCTGCACTCTTCACGCCTGCATTAGCCTTTCGGACGAGTGGATGCCTGCGGGCACAGAGAGCGCCCCCTACACAGCTACCTTTGACGGCGGCGGGCACACAATCTACAATCTTGCAATCAACAAATCAAGCGACGACTATGTTGGCTTTTTTGGACGTGTCAGTGGCGGCAAAGTCAGCGACTTGACGCTTGAAAGCCCAAACGTCAGAGGCGCAAACTACGTTGGCGCCATTGCGGGATACAACAGCGGTGGCAAAATAGACGGTTGCGCTGTATCGGGCGGCACAGTTAGCGGCGAAAGCGACTATGTCGGCGGCATAACGGGGTATAACAGCGGCACCAGCTCGGTTAGCGCCACTGTCAAAAACTGCAAGAATAGCGCCACAGTCAGTGGCGAAAGCGACTATGTCGGCGGCATAGCGGGATACAATAGCGACACTGTAGAAGAGTGCGACAATAGCGGCAATGTCAGCGGCGATGGCAACCGTGTCGGCGGCATCGTGGGATATAACTGGTCCTCTGACGGCAAGGTTTCAAACTGCGAGAACAGCGGCAAGGTTAACGGCAACACCAATGTTGGCGGCATTGCGGGATACAATAGCAGCGGCACGATTTCAGCTTGCGAGAACACCGGCGAGGTCAACGGCGAAAAATACTATGTCGGCGGCATCGCGGGATATGGCGCTGGCACGGTTTCAAGCTGCGAGAACAGCGGCAATATCAGCGGCAGCGACAATGTCGGCGGCATCGTGGGATATACCTATAGCGGCACTATAACAGAGTGCGACAATAGCGGTGGCACGGTCAAGAGTAGCGGCAACGGCATCTACATTGGCGCTGTCGTTGGATACAACAATGGCACGGTTACAGACTGCGAGTGGCTTGTGGGCACGGCGAGTAGCGGCGTTGGCGCGGGTGCAGGCGGCGATACAACGACATCCTATCCTACAACTACAGGGGGAGTTTAGCTGGTAGTCGACAGTTAACAGACAACAGTTAACAGACGTATGGGGCAAGGCAGGCAGCACTGTCGCATGGAGATGCGCTTCTTGCTCTGCCATATACTCTGTCAACTGTCAACTGTTAACCAAATCAGTTCTAAGCTCTGAATTTAACCTCACCCAAACCACCCCACGCCCGCCGCAAAGATGTTCTCTTGCAGGTTGCCGGGAATGTTCTTAAAGAGGCAAGAGCGCCCCGCCTTTTGCGGCGGGTCAATCGCGCGCTCGGAGTGCCCCATCTTGCCGAGTATGCGCCCCGTAGCGTCCGTAAGCCCCTCGATGGCGTAAAGGGAGCCGTTGGGGTTAAAGGGCTCAATCATTGTAGGCTCGCCCCGCTCGTCAACATACTGGGAGAAAACCTGCCCGCGCGCAAAGAGCTCCCTCGCCAAATCTTCCGAAACAATGAGCCTGCCCTCCCCGTGCGAGACGGGGATGCTGTGCACGCTGCCTGGCGCCAAGTCGGGCGCAGCGCCACACCCCGCCCAAGGGCTCAAAGCCGATGCAATGCGGGTAGAAACAAAGCGGGAAATATGTCGCCCTATCGTATTGAAGGTGAGCGTCGGCATGTCGCGGCAAGCGTCGGCGTCTGTAGGAATACGGATGCTGCCAAAAGGCACAAGCCCCGTCTTAACCAAAGCCTGAAAGCCGTTGCATATCCCTAAGATTAGCCCCTCCCGCTCCAAAAGGGACATTACAGCCTCCGCGACGCGCGGCTCGCTTAACACGTTCGCAATAAACTTAGCCGAGCCGTCGGGCTCGTCCCCCGCCGAAAAGCCGCCCGAAATCGCCAGTATTTGCGCGCGGCCCATCTCGCGGCGCAGCTCCTCTAAGGACGCCTCTAGCGCCTCTCGGCTATTGTTGCGGATTACAGCAAAGCTCACCCGCGCCCCCGCAATCGTAAAGGCGCGCGCCATGTCGTACTCGCAGTTTGTGCCAGGAAACACGGGCAAAAGCACGCGCGGGCGCGCCTTCTCCTTTGAGGCATAAAGGGGCGCGGCGC
>CAYLSZ010000057.1:0-2794 GCA_964386745.1 uncultured Staphylococcaceae bacterium
AGAGAAAGAACTGGCGCAGGCATGATGGACTGTAAAAAAGCTCTCGACGAATGTAACGATGACGTCGATAAAGCTTGCGACTGGTTAAGAGAAAAAGGTATTGCTAAAGCTGCTAAAAAAGCTGATAGAATCGCTGCTGAAGGTTTAACTAGTTTAAAAGTCGTTGGCAATAAAGGTGTCGCTATCGAAGTTAACTGTGAAACTGACTTTGTTGCTACTAGCGACCCATTTAAAGAACTCGTCGCTACTTGTGTCGAAAAAACATTCGAAAAAGGTTATAGCACCTTAGAAGAAGCTCAAGCTGATGTTAACGAATTATTCACCGATGCTACTTTAAAACTTGGTGAAAAAATGACCTATAGACGTTTCCAATATATCGAAGGCGAACACTTATATTCCTATATCCACATGAAAGGAAAAATTAGCGTCATCGTTAATTTAAAAGAAGCTAACGATGAATTAGGCTTAGGACTTGCTATGTCTATCGCAGCTAATAATCCAAAATATATTAGCGAAGCTGATATTCCTAGTGAAATCGTTGAAGCTGAAACTAAGATTCAACTTGAAGCCAGCAAAAACGATGAAAAGTTAAAAAACAAACCAGAAGCTGCTTTAGCTAATATCGTTAAAGGTAAAGTCCACAAAGCTCTTAGCGAATCAGTTTTACTTGAACAAACCTATGTCTTAGATCAAAGTAAAACCATCAAAGCTATCTTAGAAGAAAACAAAAACGAAGTATTAGGTTTTGTTAGATTCCAAGTTGGTGAAGGTCTCGAAAAAAGAGTTGATAACTTCGCTGAAGAAGTTATGGCTCAAGCTAAGTAATTACTTAAATCAAACTAAATTTATGAGGGGCGGTTTATACCGTCCTTCATAAAATAAATATCTTGAAAAACGCTAGTTTTTCATTAAAAACCCTGCAGAACCCCTATTTTTTAGCGAAAACTCTGACAGGCCATGGGGGCGCGAAATAAGATTTCGTTGCAATTTTGACCCCCTTTCAATATAATTATCAAGCACATGGGCCTTTAGCTCAGCTGGGAGAGCGCTTCCATGGCATGGAAGAGGTCACCGGTTCGATCCCGGCAAGGTCCACCAAACTGAAACCAATACCCTTCTATTGGACGTATAGTGTCCTGTGGAAGGGTTTTTATTTTTGATAATAGAAAGTTTGTAATTGGTCAAAATGTAATTTATTATGCTAATGATTAGTGTTGTTTAAATAATACGTTAAAGCGCTATTTCCGACAAATTCGGTATTAAAAGTACTAATTTTCCCTCAAATGGGGTATTATTTCTCCCTCAAATGGGGTATTAATTTTCCACCAAATAGGGTATTTTGCTTGAAATGTAAAAATCTTTTACTGTCTTATATACAAGCGATATGTTTTCGATTAAAGATATTCCAATAAGAAGAAACGAGGATTTGGCATTAAAATTTTTAAAATCGTACGCAAGAAATATTGGAACTCAATGTAGTGATCAAGTCATTATTGAAGATGTTGGATTAAATAAAAAGACTGGAGAAAAATATTTTGATGTTTTAGAACGTCTATTTGTTATTGATGAGGTATTAGCACGGAACGGTAATTTACGAAGCAAAACTGCTGTAAGAACTAGAAATACTAGATATTTTGTAGATCCATCTATAGCAACTTCGTGTTTAAATCTTTCTCCTGAATCTTTATTTAAAGATATGAAATATTTTGGCTTTTTGTTTGAATCGCTTGTTATGCGTGATTTGAGAATATATGCCGAAGCACATGGTGGGGCTGTTTATCATTATAGAGATAGTTACGATAGAGAAGCCGATGCGGTTATTGTTTATAAAAACGGTGATTTTGCATTGGTCGAAATAAAATTAGGCGGATATGATGAAGCTAGTATTGCTGCTAACAAGTTATTAGCAATTGCAGATGATTTAGTAGAAAAACCTATATATTTAATGGTTATAACAGCCACAAATGTCGCTTATAGAAGAGATGATGGCGTCTATGTTATTCCTTTAGCAATATTAAAGGATTAATTGTTAAGTTAGCGATTTTACTAGCACGACTATCAAGATATGCTACTCACAATTTTTGTATTAATTTCCCAACTTTTTTTGTATTAATTTCGTAACGTTTTTTGTATTAATTTCCCGCCAAACTTTGTACTAAAAGTATTAATTTTTCCTCAAATGGGGTACTAATTTTCCCTCAAATGGGGTATTTCGCCAAAAATACATAATTTATTTATAAATTATGTATCGGTTCATGCTCTACAAGCATCATTTAAGATAATAAAAACCGCCAATTATATGGCGGAGATATGAGCAAGAGATAATACGTTAACTCTTATATTTATCAATAGTAGTTTCGCACTCTTTAATAATTCTATCGATTAACTTTTGAGGCGATAAAACCTTAATAGAAGAGTTATATTGCATGCACCAATAAAATAAAGCGTTATAGTTACATGTAATGGTCGCAACCTTTTTACCATTGATTTCTTTAATGCTTACGTTTTTGCCAAACCAATCGAAGCAGTAGTTAATGGCGTTATCATTAAGAAGTTCAATTTGACTAATAATCGTCTCGCCTCCAAACATATAAATATGTTCATTAACGTAATTTTTAATCGAGAAGTTCTTGTTAATCGATTTAAGTGAATATAAATCGATGTAAGGGAATTTATCGCTAAAAGAAATATCTTTCATATAATCGATTCTATAGACCATTAAATCGTCATATTTATCGCGATAGTGACATACTAAATAGTAATTACCAAAGTTATTAACTAAAAAATATGGCGA
>CAYLSZ010000058.1:0-2747 GCA_964386745.1 uncultured Staphylococcaceae bacterium
ACTTTTTTTCTATTTTTTCTGCAAAACTTGAGAAATTAGGCGAATTTTAAATATGAAATTTTTAGAAGTCGATTATTATAAATAATCGAAGGACTAATTTTAATAAGATTTTTGATGCTTCCTATGGTATACTCTAAACATGAAACGAATTAACAAATTTATGAAAGAAGCTATCAAAGAAGCTTCAAAGGGCATACATGCTCATGATGGTGGTCCTTTTGGTTGTGTCATTGTAAAAGATGGCAAAATTATTGCAAAAGGACATAATGAAGTATTAAAAAATAGCGATGCAACATGTCATGGTGAAGTGGTCGCTTTAAGAAAAGCAATGAAAAAATTAAAAACTTACGACTTAACTGGTTGTGAGTTATATACTACTGCCGAACCTTGTCCAATGTGTTATGGAGCAATTCTTTGGTCCAATATCGAAAAGGTTTATTATGGTTGCAATATTGCTGATACCGAAGAAATCGGTTTCCGCGATAAGAAGTTCTATGAGAGCGATAAGAGTCAAATTCTTACCGAACTTGATCGTGAAGCTTGCTTAAAATTATTTGAAGAATATAAGTCTTTAGAAGGCAATCAAAATTATTGATTTTTAAAAAAAATAATTGAGATCTGCAGGGTTTTTTTAAAAAGGAGGAGTTTTTATGCCAATTGATGCAATGAAATATGATCCATTTGACTATTATAAGGACACTCTTAATCCTGCTTCAAAAGATAATGCCAAAGAGTTTATAGATGATCTCGTTAAGAAGGCAAATATAGACGAAGAAGCTAATAAACATTTAGTCAAAAAGATAAAACACTTAACAAGTGAATACGAAAATTCTGAAAAAAGGCTCAGTTTTTTAAGAAGTATGCGAAGCCTATTAATTTTTCTATGTGTAATCGGCTTTTTAGTTGGAATCGTTGGCGTATATTTATGGGTAACTCAGGGCCAAACAACTGCTCGAATTTTGATGACATTCATTGGTTTTCCTATCGGAATCGCCTTATTATTGCTCATTGTTCTTTATTTCAATAAGCACATAAAACTTGTTACAAGAAATAAAGATAAGCTATACCAACAACTTAAGGTCGCAAAAGAAGAAGCTTATAGACAACTTCGACCATTATTCAAACTATTTAACTTTAAAGATTTTAATAAAATTGTCGACAAGACAACATCGATCTTTAAACTCGATGACGAACTCGATCCAGAGAAAATGTTGATGCTTGAAAATTTATATCATTACGATTCGGTTTTATCTACGAGCGAATCGGTACTTGATGTTATGTCAGGCGATATCGAAACGAACCCATTTTTAAGAATTCGAGTGATGAAATGCTCGATGTATAAAAAAAGATATGTCGGAACTAGAACTGTAACTTGGACAAGAACTTATTTTGATAGCGAAGGACATATGCATACCGCGATTGAAACTGATGTTTTAACGGCTTATGTTGAAGAAGATGCGCCAAGATATACTAAGAATGCCTATCTTATTTATGGTAACGAAGCAGCACCTGATCTTAAATTTATTCGTTATCCAAGCGGATTAAGTAAATATCATACGAAAAAAGACGTCGATAATCTTGTTAAATCGAGAACGAAAAAACTCAATAAAGCGAGTAAAAAAGCTATTGAAAAAGGCGGCAATTTCCAAGCTATGACAAATAACGAATTCGAATCGTTATTCTATGCAGTTAATAGAAATAATGAAGTGCAATATAGATTACTTTTTACCCCGTTAGCTCAACAAAATATGGTTGAACTTATAACAGCTAGCGTGCCATTTGGAGACGATTTCGTGTTCGATAAGGATCATAAAATCAATATCATTTCTAGTACGCATGGAACATATATATTTGCCTATGATAAAGATGCTTTTGTCGATTATTATGATGTTGCAAAAATCAAAGTCGATTTTGTTAAATATATTAATGAGTTATTCCAATCATTATACTTCGATTTAGCCCCAATTCTTGCAATACCTTTATATCAAACTACTGAAGGTGGTACGTATAATATCCGTGAAAATTTACAACGTATTACTAACTATGAGGCTGAATCATTAGTTAACCATATGAAAGCGGAATTATTTAAACATCCTCAAACTTCAACTAATCAAATACTTAAAATTAAGTGGAACGAAAAAAGAAAAGATGGAACTGAATTATTCACGGTTACTTCATATTCATACCAAGAAGTTAAAAAAGTGAAATTAGTACCAACTGTTGCTAGAAACGGCGGAGTCTATGAAGTTCCTGTTGAGTATTCAATATTTAATCCTTTAGTTCAAGAATCGCAAGTTGCTATCAATCAACTTAAAGATAAAGATGATAAAGAGATTAAACAAAATGTCGATAATGGTGTTTATGGACGTAATAAAAACTATGTCGCTAAATATCTTGAATCCGATCACGTGATGAGTGCTGAAGAGTGTAAAGAATTCTTAAACTACATGAAAAATAACTATAACTATTTCTAATTTATAAGGAGGTAATTGAAATGGCAAACACATTAAACGAATTAGAAAATACGCCTAAAAAAGAAGGATTAGACGTAAATGTTATTCAAAAACAAATCCCTGTAACTGTCGGTTGGGGTTCGAAATTTTTTGAAGTTATACTTTGGGTATTATTAATTATTCCAGGCTTAGTCTTTTTATTTAAGAAGATTAACGCAAAAGTATATTTACAAAAATTGGAACAAAAGGTTCAACACGATGCTTCGCAAATTGATAACTATCTCGAACAACGTG
>CAYLSZ010000059.1:0-2636 GCA_964386745.1 uncultured Staphylococcaceae bacterium
CTTGTAGGCGAGCTTTGCGACTCGGCAATCTTTGTCGGCCTCGCCTTCTATGGCTCTTACTCGCTTTCGGTCTTGCTTGTTATGGCGGCTTCAAACTACCTTTTTAAGACGGCGGTCGAGGCGGTTTTCCTTCCATTAACGTGGTGCGCGGTTCGCTTTATCAAGAGGGTGGAGAGGGCCGACGTTTACGACGTGTCGGTGTCCTACAGCCCCCTTCCCTTTGCGGGCAAGGGGAGGTAAGTGCCCAGTGCCCAGTGCCCAGCTCTAGGGCGAAGCAAGAAGGCTATCGTGCGCTTAACGCGGCTCTTTCGCCAGTGACTAGGATAGCTCACCGAGAGGCTGATGACTAAGAGCTAAGATTGACCTGACTGAAGGGATTGAAACTCAAGTCAAGGGGTAAAGGAAACAATGAGGCAGGTGTTTTCGCTTGAAACTGAAAGGGAAAAGGACTTGCAGACGCTTGGCATGGCCGTAGCCTTGTGCGAGTTCAGGAAGAGGAGGAAGATATGCCGCGAAGCGGAGTGCCCCAGCTGCAAGACCAGGCAGGAGATTGACACTTGCATGGAGCAGTTGCCGGCCTGCGATTCCCTGCGCGTCGAGTAGCTGGCGATGGAATCGTACGCCATGCTTGATTAGGCATGGCGTAGAGAAGCCCAGCATCGGCAGGCGCATCCTCCATGCGGGCGCTCTTGTGGCGCAGGGCACGGTCCTGACTGCGGTCTATGTCGCGGGCATAGTCGGCTTCTTTGCCTTGATGTTTTACCTTGCTATTAACGTCTTTTAGGTAACGGAGGACAGCATGCCTAGACATGACGAAGAGTTTTTTGATGGTGGGATGGCGGGGAACGACTGCCTTGATGACAGGCTCGAATGCGCTGGTGTGCTTGGCACGGGACGGACAGCGGCGCGGAGCTGGCAGGCTGAGGTGAGGCGCGTCCTCGACACGGGACTGCAGCTTGCCGTCCTTGACTTGCAGTCCAGGAAGGCGTGGAGCGGAGAGATATGCCGCAGGCGCGTTCCAGTGGGAAAGGACAGGCTGCACTCGGACTTCGCGTTTCCAAGGGACGGGGAACAGACCATTGCCGTGGTGTCCCGCGGCGGACGCCTGCTGGCAAGGCGCTTCATGGCTGGCGGAGTGCCCCTGCCCAAAAGGGATATGGAAAGCCTCGCGCATATCCCGAGATCGTTCCTGACGGAGAAGAGGCTGGAGCGGCTTGAAGAGGGCGCGCTTGACTATCTATAGGAAGAAAGGATGCTTGAGATTTACGGAACGGATGTCCCCCGCTTTAAGAAGGAGGACTGGGAGGACGCTCTCGGCACGGAAGCGTTCCCCGCGAGCGCTGACTGGGGAGGGTGGAACGGGAGAGAGCCTATCGCCTTTGCCATCAGGGAGACGGAAGAGACTAGGGACTTGCCTGTCAGGGAGTTTGTCCTTGACCTGAAGCGCAAGGATGCCGAGCCAATCGAAATGCCGAAGGAGCTTGACTATCTTTTGAGCGACATCTGGCTCATGAAGAGGGCAGGGAGCTGCTCTGCAGGATAAAGCCTCATGACGGGGAAATTTGGGACATGGTCTACTCCGCGCAGGAGGCCTTCTCGAAAGCCTATGACAGGGCGCTTGGCGCTTGGCAAGGCAATGCGCATGATAATAAGGGAGGCGTACAGGAAGAGGGGCGGATAAAAAGGAATAGCATTATTTGAATGATTGGCCTGACTGAAGGAAGCCATCAGCCGACAGCTAACAGCTAGCAGCTTTGATGTTAGGGACAAAAGATCTCAAAACCATCATAGCAGTTTTGAAGTGGAAGCAAAGCCGCTAACAAGCGGCAAAATCTCACCAAAAGTATGCAAAAAACCTTGAAAATTCAACTTTGATATGCGCAAAAGCGGGATCTTTACCCGCCTCCTCGACCCAAGCGGGGCCTTTGACACTCACATCAAAGCTAAGAGCTAAAATACTTCTTTATTAATATGGAAAACCGTGATATGCTTGCGGGAGCGTTAGGCGCATTTCAATTTACAAGAGGAGTAACGTACAAGATGGAAAAAGACATGGAAAATCAGCTAAAGGCGGTTGCCCTTTCTATCCGCAGCCTCTCGATGGACGCAATCCAAAAGGCGGCGAGCGGACACCCTGGCCTCCCTTTGGGCGCGGCGGAGCTTGCGGCTGTCCTTTACGGCAGCATCATGCGGTACAACCCCAAAAACCCAGCATGGAAAAACCGCGACAGGTTTGTGCTTTCGGCGGGGCACGGCTCAATGCTCCTTTACTCGATTTTGCACATTGCAGGCTACGACGTTTCCCTTGACGACATCAAGAGCTTTAGGCAGCCGGGCTCGCGCTGTCCGGGGCATCCCGAATACGGATTTACGCCTGGCGTAGAGATGACGACAGGACCCTTGGGGCAGGGGCTTTCTACGGCTGTCGGCATGGCGCTGGCAGAGTCGATGCTGGCGGCAAAATACAACGAGCCTGGCTACAAGATTGTTGACCACTGCACCTACGTGCTTGCGGGCGAGGGCTGCCTGATGGAGGGCGTCTCTTCCGAGGCGTCGAGCTTCGCGGGGCACAACAAGCTCGGCAAGCTGATTGTCTTTTACGACGAGAACCACATAACGATTGACGGGTCGACGGA
>CAYLSZ010000060.1:0-2564 GCA_964386745.1 uncultured Staphylococcaceae bacterium
GACTAAATTCCGGAAAAAAGAAAAAAACGGAAATTAGTTTTTTAATTAAGTGTTTTTATATCTAAAACAGCGTTTTTATTGTTATATGAAAACGAATTATTTATAATGTTTACTACACGAGACCCAGATGGGCTTGTAGGAGGAAATTATGATTTTAGCTATCGATTGCGGTAATACGCTTATCAAAGTCGGTGCATTCGATGATAAGGGACAACTCGTAAAACAGTGTTCACTTAAAACCGATGAAGATAAAAGTGCGTATGAATATGCGGTGACTACCAAGTCGCTATTAGAAGAATATCCAAATATCACTGGAGCGATTATAAGTAGTGTCGTTCCAATGGTTACTGAAAGAATAAAAGATGCATTAAATATAAATTACAAGATTAATGCTTTAATATTGGATAAAACTCTTAAAACAAAAATGCCAATTAAGCTCGATAATCCTAATGAATTAGGTAGCGATATGCTCGCAGCTGCTATTGGCGGATATAGAAAATATCAATGTCCGGTATTAATTTGCGATTTAGGAACTGCAACTAAATTATTTTTAGTCGATGATAAAGGTGCATTTAGTGGCGGAGTTATAACTAGTGGGTTAGGTATAAATTTAAAAACCTTAGTCGGCTCAACTAGTTTACTTAGCGATGTTCCATTAAATTTTCCTAAAAATATAATTGGCAAAAACACAAAAGATGCGATCCAATCAGGGATTTTAAATGGTCATGTCGAAATGATTAAAGGACTTGCTAATGAAATCGAAGCATCATTACCATATAAAGTAGTCAAAATATTGACTGGTGGATACGCTAAAAACGTATACGAAAAATTAGCTGACTTCAAATATGAACCAACTTTATTATTTGAAGGCCTATATTATATATATAAGGATAATGTCTATGAAAAATAAGAAGATTAAAACCATCATTTACGATGCAATGTTTCTTGCGCTAATCATTTTATTTACCGCAGTTGATTATTTAGGATATATAAATATAGGAGTAGTAAGTTTTACGACTATTCATATATTAGTTTTAATTGGCGCAGCTCTTTTTGGTTGGAAAAGAGGAGCAATTTATGGCTTTATTATGGGTGTTTCTAGCTTAATTAAGGCTATTCAATATCCTGGAACAGCTAATTATTTCTTTATAAATCCATTTATTTCAATAATTCCACGTGTAATTTTTGGTTTAGTAAGCGGATTAGTGTTCGATTTAGTTAGAAAAAACGTTTCACAAAAAACTTATAATTACCTCGTTGGACCTTTAAGCGGAGTTTTAACCTTATTTCACACCGTTATAGTCGTTTTATTCTGGTATGCTTTTGGTATTTTAGACCCATTTGGAATAAGCGCGGCTTTAGGTTTAGGTTCAATTATAGAAAACATGACTTTTGTGGCTTTTATCGGAACTTTCTTAGTTTGGGGAAGTCTTGCTGAAATTGCAGCAGCTATTGTTATAGTGCCAGTTGCATATATTCCTATTAATAAACATTTTCATATTGGAGGAGTTACTAAAAAAATCGAGAAAAAAGAAGAAACTCCTATTCCACAAACCGAAAATTCAAATTGTACAAACGATTAATTTTTAAATCTATTTAATATAAAATATTCACACTATGAAAAAAAGAAATCTCGCTTTTATATCACTCATTTTAGGTAGTTTACTAGTATTTACTAGTTGTGATTTTGAGTCTATTTTTAGTCACTATACCGAAGTTGAGATTTCAGTTGATCAAGATATTGCGAATGGTTCAATACAAGTTTATACCGATGCGGACGATCCATCTCGTCTTATAAAAGGCGATACGATTTATGTTAAAGCAATACCTGATGATAACTATAAACTTGAGTCTTTATTAATCAACGATAAAGAAGTTAATAACGATATTTCGATAGTTTTGAGTAAGAAAAGCTATGAAATAACCGCAACTTTTTCACTATTTAGTGAAGAAAATACCGATAGTATCGAGACTTTATCGTCCATTAATACAACTTACCTAGATTTATATAATTCCCAAGGTCTTAATACGAGTCCAAGTGTTGGCGATGTGAATATTTTAGTTGTTCCAGTTGAATTTACTGATTATAGCGATTTCACAAGCGATGAAATTGATAGCATTAATCTCGCTTTTAATGGTGATTCATCAAAAGATTATGAAACTGATTATTGGGAAAGTGTTAAAAGCTTTTATTATGAATCGAGCTACGGCGCACTCAATTATAATTTTGTAATGTGTGACACCTTTACACCTTCGATAACCGGTAAAAAATTCATCGAATTAGAAAACGATGAAACAAGTTCTGGTCAAGGAAGTTTATATTTACTCGATGAAATCTATAACAATTTATATATAAATAACTCAAAAGTGACAAATTATTCTGCCTTTGACTCAAATAGTGACGGTTATGTCGATGGAGTTTGGCTAATTTATAACGCCGATGATTATGGTGAAGTATATTATGATTCTGAATATTGGGCATATACTTATTCTTATATTTCAAATACTCCAAATACTAATAATCCAACTTTTTCACGATACGCGAATGCTTCTCAAATCTTTTT
>CAYLSZ010000061.1:0-2532 GCA_964386745.1 uncultured Staphylococcaceae bacterium
CGCTTAACAACGTTGACCAAGAGAGGCGCCAGCTAATAGCGGAAAAGGCGCGGCTAGAAAACCCGCCTAAAGAAGATGACGACTCGCGCCCGCAAAGGGGGCTAAACGTCGCCTCGCTCGCGCAGTCCGTAATGGGATTGGCGCTCCAATACGCTACAGTCAATTCAAGCTACCGGCAGTCGATGGCGCAAGGAGATTACATAGGCGCGTATCTTCAAAAGAACGAGGGAAACGCGAATATGCTGGGCACTCTTTCAGGACTGGGGTTGGCGTCGGGCATTTTCCCGCTGCAAGTGCTCGGCGGAATAGGCTTGCTAGGCACGACCTTTTGGAAGATGTTCAACAAGGACGAGCAAGCGCAGATGGCGGAGGCGGAGGCCTTTCAGCGCAGCCTAGAGCCCACGCACGGGCTAAACAAGCTCTTTTTCAACGGCAGCTATGAAGAGAACAACGCGCGGGCAAAGTCCCTCATTGGCACAGGCGCGGAGGCGGCGGCGGGCACGGGGCTAGACCTCTACGACTTCTTGCGCCTGACAACGGACTATGCCTCATACGGGGCAAGGACGCAAAGCGAGGCGATAGCCGACACTAGGCAAGCCGCGCTATTTGCCAACACGACGGGGGCGAACATCAGCGGGGCTTTGAGCTTTTTAGGCACAATGCGCAGGTTCGGGGAGAGCGAGGACGCGCTCGGCATAGCAAACTACGCGCGAGAGCAGTCGGGCATGACAAAGGCGCAGACAGACGAGTTCTTGCAGTCGATGAGCCGCATTATGGAAGAGGGCATAGCCAACGGGTTTATACGCTCTACAAAGGACATAGCCTCGACAATGACAATGTTTTACCGCCTTTCAGACAACAGCCCGCTGTGGCAGGGGCAATACGGGGCGGAGCGGATTTCGCGGATAAATTCAGGGCTGCAGGGGGCTACCTCTCTTTCCAAAACCTCCGACGTGATAGCATACGGAGCGGCGCAAAATCTGCTTGACGGCAAGAGCATAGAAGAGCGGTCGAGGCTCTTGAACGAGGACGGCAAGATCAAGGCTACGGGCACTTGGGTAGACAACATGATGCTCCTAGAAAAGGGGATGACGCCTGAATTGTTTAAGCAGCTGGCGGGCGACATCGCGGCCATAGAGGGCGAGGGCAACGTCGCGGGACAGATTGCGAGGTGGAGCGACCTTACGGGCGTGAATTACACGATGGCGACTCAGCTATACCAAATGTATGAGAGGCTGCAAGCGGACGAGGACGTAGACAAATTCGAGATGGACAAGCTGATGGAGGACTTTAAAAACGCGCCAAAAGAGGGGAACTATGAAAGCTACCTTAAAACCATGCAAGGCTATCTAAACAACATAGCGTCAGGCATAGCCGCGACAAGCGAGGCGGACTTTAGGAAAATGCTGGAGATTCTGCACAAGCAGGAGGGGAGCTTGGATGCAAGGCGAAGAGAACGGGAGGAGGCGGAAAGGAAACGCAACGACCCGACCAACTTTGCGGACAATCCCGACTTGGACAGCCGTTCCCACACGGGGACAAAAGCTGAAGAAAACGCGCTTAAAGCCAGCGCCAACGAAGATTATGAAGCGGCACTGGATTGGCAACTGCAAAATTCAAATATACGGAAGGAAGTTGAGCCAAACCCGCACGGCATCCTTGGAATCATGGGGAAGGAAGAGCTTAGCGAGGACGAAGACCAAAATATCAAGAGAAACCTGCTGAGAGCAATGGCAATCGAGTACGCCGTAGGAAAAGGGACGCCGGACATTGACGAAAGCGAGGTGATGGAGTTCGGGAACTTTATGGAGCACTATCAAGACAAAACCGCGAACCTGAGCTTGAGAGGATACTATTACGACAGCGATAGCGAGAAGAATGTCGTCGATTTCGCTTCCGTTTTAAGAGAGGCTTTAGGAGAATTTGCGCCGCAGTTAATAGCGAAATTTGACGAGTTGGCGGCTCTTCTCGCTAACGTTACTGTAGAAGAAATGACGTCTATTCCTAGCACAAAATAGCCTTTCATCACTCCCCATGCGCAACATTCATTTCACTGCAAGCAACCCCAACACAAAAACGGGCGTTTTTCAACCACACTTGCGACGGGAAACGTGACTCCTTTGCGGCGGGAAATGAGACTCGTTTGCGGCAACAAAGGAGCCTTCTTTGCGTCCGTTTTTGCTGAATCGGCTAGTCGCTGCCTGTCTTGCCCTCTACTTTTAGCGTTTTGGCGATTATCTCCTTTAGCGCGAAGGGCGCGTGGCTTCTGCCTTTCGGCTCTTCCACTAGCTCTACATCATAAAATCTTCCTTTATATAGCGCGCGGATTTTGTCCCTATACACGCAGAGCTCGACATTGCGGCAAGCGCAGTCTGCTTTTACAAGGAGCTTATGATTCATGTAAGAGATGACGCCCGCTCCGTTTGCCTTGCGCTCTATCCTATTACATAGCTCGTTCTCCCACCCTTGAGGCGGCTCTCTCCAAACGGGAGGCTTGCGGGCGGGGACGGCAAACCTCGCGTTAAAGCCGGG